>NZ_JBIRUY010000039.1:0-92264 GCF_044335305.1 Streptomyces sp. NPDC020490
AATGATCACGGATCCCGTGTCCGCTCTGTCATCCACCCCAACCAGCGACACTCTCACGCCAGTTGGGCGATCCCGGGAACTTGCGCAAGCCTTGCCTCAAGAGACGTGGAGATGTAGGGGGCGGATCTGCGACCACGGACGACGGTGCTTCGGAAGTCTTTGGTGTGCGGGAACCGAAGATGTGAGGCGGCCTCACTTGACCTGATCTGATTGAGGTCCTCGCGGAGCAACGTCAGCCTACCGCTCCGCTCACCGCCCTGAGGCGGCTGGTACCCGAGGTGAAGCTCGTAGCGGAGGAAAGTGGACGTCGGTTCGGCAAGGCGGCCGAAGTCGTCCTCGACCTCGCCCGGGACGATCATCTCCGCGGCAAACTCCATCCGATGTTCGTCGTCCGAGTAGCCGTTCCAAAACAGGTCGCGCGCGTCGCCGTGCAGTGCGCCATGGGTCCCGCGTACGGCCTGGGCGGCCTCGATCATGGAGTGGTCGGCGAGCAGGCTCAGGAACTGGATGGCGTCAAAGACGTTGGACTTTCCGGTGCCGTTCTCCCCCGCGATGCAGGTGAAGGGGCCGAACTCCACCGTGAGGTCGAGCAGGTTCTTGAATCCACTGACTTCGAGTCTTGTCAGCATGTGTCCCCTCGGCGGTCCGGCGCGCACAGGAATCATAGAGCGCCGGGCAGTGACGGACGGTACGCGTCAGGCCAGTGGCGGGCGACGGAATCGGGGTGGCGGCCCAAAGAGCTGGCAGGATGTGTCCGACAGGACAGTGGATCGTGAAATCACCGACGTAGGGAGGAGTGGTCGCCGCGGTGCCTCCGACTCGCGGAGCCGATACGGGGACGCCCTCGCTGGACAGGCAGGCGCTCCTTGTTGGTCTGCGCAAGCAGGTCCGGACCCTGGAGGCGGATCTTCGTGAGCGCAGCGACAATATCGATCAGTATCGCGACCGGCTGCGGGGCGCATACGAGCAGGAGAGAGCCGTCGGCCGTACCAGCGCCACGTATGGCGCCTGGCGTGACGAGCACATCATGCAGGCCGCGGTCGCCTGGGTGCTGGGCACGGTGTTCGTGCGCTACTGCGAGGACAACGACCTGATCGCCCAACCGTTCATCGCGGGGCCGGGAGAGCGCCTGGCAGAGGCGGAGGAACGGCAGAGCACGTGCCTGGCGCAGCAGGAGGGGGCACAGGACCGGGACTGGCTGGGCGAGGCGTTCGTGCATCTTGCACGTTCCCACCCGGTAATGGGCCGAATTTTCGCCCGTGAGCACAACCCCCTCTGGCAGCTGTCACCTTCTCCACGGGCCGCGACCGGCCTGGTCGAGTTCTGGCGGCAGCGAGACGAGGACGGCGCCCTCCGATTCGACTTCACCGACCCGCAACTCGACACCCGCTTCCTCGAAGACCTGTACCAGGACATCAGCGAGGCGGTACGGCAGGCATACGCGCTCGTCCCGACCCCGGAATTCATCGAAGAATTTATCCTGGACCTCACCGTGGATCCGGCTATCGCGGATTTCGGCGTCAAGGGCTTCCGGTCCATCGACCCGGCCTGCGGCTCGGGAGGATTCCTCCTCGGACTCTTCGGACGGCTGCTGAACGCCTGGCGGGCGGTCGAGCCAGGCACCCCGGATGACGAGCTGATCCGCCGGGCCCTGGAATCGGTCCATGGCTGTGATGTGAACCCGTTTGCCGTGAACATCACGAGATTCAGGCTGTTGATGGCTGCCGCACAGGCCAGTGGTCGACGGCTGCTGAGCCAGGTGCCGGGGCAGGTAGTCAACGTTGCGGTGGGTGACGCTCTACTGGAAGGCCGCGGCGCGCCCGGCGGACTGCCCCACATGATCGGAGACGTTGCCGATTTCTCTGCCTCCTGCGATCTTCTTGGGATCAATTCCTACCATGTCGTGGTGGGTGAGCCTCCTTTCATTCCCGTGCATGACGAGGTGAAAAGAGCTGCATACAGAGAGTCCTATGAAGTGGCCAGTGGAGTATTTCCGCTCTCGCTCCTCTTCGCGGAGCGCATGTTCAGGCTGGCGGTTACCACAAACGATGGAACGTCCGGCGGATATGTCGGGCAGTACACATCCAGCTCTTTCACGAAGCGGGGCTTCGGTGAGAAGCTGATCAAAGATTTCCTGCCCCGGGTCGGGCTGACGCACGTCATCGACACCTCGGGTGTCTATGTGCCAGGCCACGGAACACCGACCCTGATTCTTGTCGGCCGGAATGATCCGACCATGGGTGATGCCCCGGTGCGGGCAGTGTTCAGTGTGCACGGTGAGCCCAGGCAGCCGGAGCACCCGGCCCAGGGAATCGTGTGGCGGTCGATCCTCGACCAGATCGACCGTCCCGGCAGCGCCTCGGAATGGGTGAGCGTCGAGGACGAACCACGTCACCGTTTTTCCCGCTTCCCGTGGACCATGGTGGGCGGCGGAGCAGCGGATCTCATGGACCGGCTTTCGGCATCCCCGCGGCGACTGGTCGACGTCCTTTCCGGACCGCTCGGAGTGGGCTCCGACCCGGGGGAGCGAGGTGTCTTCGAGCTCGGTCGCCCCTGGTTCAACCGACACCCTGACGCGTCCGGGCTGGGCCTCGGCCTTGTCACGGGTGAAGTCGTGCGCGACTGGCGTGTCGAAGTAGCAACAGAAGTCCTGGCCCCCTACGACGGGGACGGTTCACCGCTTCCCTTGAACCTCAGCAGCTCGTGGGGGCGACACCTCTGGACGATGCGACAGGTCCTCCGCACGGCCACCGGGCAGCGGGAATCGTCGCGGCCCCGGCCGTGGTGGACCTGGCGGCGTTGGCTCCTCGAGCGTCATCGGGGCCCGCTGATCACGTTCGCCACCGTGGCCACGCACAATCACTTCGCGCAAGCAGACGACGAAAGGGTGTTCAGCAGGACCGCACCTGTACTTCGACTGCCGATCGACGCGAGCGAGAACACATACGTCGCTCTACTCGGAGTCCTCAACTCGTCCACGGTCTGTTTCTGGCTCAAGCAGACCAGCCCCAGCAAGGGGACCGGTGGGGCGGCTCTCTCCGCGCCGGGCAATGAATGGGCACGTGCGTACAGCTTTGCGCCGAAATCTCTTCTCCAGCTTCCGCTTCCATCCGACGCTCCTCTTGCCCGAGCGCGGGAACTGACCAGGCGGACCAGGCTTCTTGCTGCCGAAGAGCCGAGCACTGTCCTCGCGGATCGCCGAGCGCCCAGCAGGAGAGTCTTGGATGCGGCAAGAGACGCATATACGCAGATCCGCCATGAGATGGTCGCCCTTCAGGAGGAATTGGACTGGGACGTCTACGGCTCGTATGGACTGCTGTTCGCCGATGAGCGAGCGCGTCTGACCACCTCGCCGGATTTCGAACTCCCTGCGCTGAGACCAGGGGAGCGCGCATTCGAGATCGTGTGGGCCCGCAAGGTCGCCGACGGTACGGCCTCGTCGTCCTGGTTTGAGGGACAGGCATGGTTCGAGAGGCACGGAGTCAGCCCGGTCACCGACGTCCCGAATCACTGGCCGGCTGCCTACCGGGACGTCGTAGAGGCCAGGATCGATGCCATTGAGTCCCACCAGACAATCGCCCTCGTCGAGCGACCTGAGTACAAGCGGCGGTGGACGACGGAGCCTTGGGAGAAGCGCGAGGAGCGAGCGCTGCGCGCTTGGCTGCTCGATCGTTGCGAGCACGAACAACTGTGGTTCGAGGAGAAGAATGGCGACAAGCGTCCGCACCCCCGAACGCTCGGTCAACTGGCCAGTGAACTCGGTGACGATGCAGGAGTCTGTTCCGCAGCCGCGCTCTACGCTGCCGACCACCTGGGGCGACGGGAGGCCACGCTCGCAGATGTGCTGGCCACGATCCTGGAAGGTGAGCAGGTCCCGTATGCGGCAGCGTTGAGGTACAAGGAGTCGGGACTACGCAAGCGCGCGCAGTGGGAGCGGGTCTGGGAGCTTCAGCGCCGCGAGGACGAGACGGGCGAGGCACTGGGGATTCCGGTTCCGCCCAAGTACGTGAGCGCTGATTTTCAACGCGCGTCCTACTGGTCGATCCGAGGCAGGCTGGACATTCCCCGGGAACGTTTCATCTCCTACGCCGATGTCGTTGACGAAGAGGGTGGTCTGTTGCTCGGTTGGTCCGGCTGGAGCGAAACAGATCGTGTTCGCGTTCTGCTGGATTTGGTCAGTGCTGTTGGCCGGCAACCAAATCCGAGTATGAGTCGGCTCACCTCTCTCTTGGCCGGAGTGCAGGAACTGCTCCGCTCCATGCACCGATGGGAGACTCAGGAGGAATCGGCGGGCAAGGTAGGTCAAGTCGAGGCGTTCCAGCGTCACTTCGAAGACATGCTCAGCGCGTACGGGCTCAGCACCCACGACTTGACCTCCTGGAGACCGCGGCGCTCCACGCTGAAGCATCACTACCGGTGAGGTGGCAGTCGCCGGGCGGTACAGGTCGGCCGTGGCGGTTCGTGATGATCAGACCCTCGTCCGGCGGCCCGGCGCAGCCGCGTGCCTGGCGGTGGCGTTGTGCGGGAGGCGAGATGGGTTACGGCTCAGAGAACCGTGATACGTGCTGTGCCAGCCGCTCGATGAGGAAGCAATCCACCGACAAGGTTGCGTAACTGTCTTGGTCTTGAGGCGGACGGCCGGCCCTTACCGCGCTGCCGTTGTTCTTCGATGTGAAGGGTGACTCTGCTCAGCAGCAGGCAGCTCGTCGTGAGGACGATGACGGCAGCTTCTCGTGCAAACGGCTGCCGGGCCCATTCCAGCAGAAGATGGAGCCGTGATGCGCCGTAAATCATCCGCCAAGGTCGCCACTATCGGGGTGACCCGCACCAAACTCGCCGTCGAGGACGAGTTGGAGTGGCTCTTCCGCGAGCAGCCCACCGAGGACTTCGGCATTGACGCGCATACCGAGGTTGTCGACGGCAAGGACGTCCGTGGCCGGCTGTTGGCCCTGCAGATCAAGAGTGGGATGAGCTGGTTCCGGGAGACGGCGCCAGGAGGTTGGTGGTTTCGGCCGGACGGCGAGCACGTGGCTTACTGGCTCAACCACTCACTGCCGGTGGCCGTGGTGCTGTACCACCCGGAGACCAAGCGCTGCCACTGGCAGCTGGTGAACCGCCAGACGCTCCAGGAGACGTCCACCGGCGGCTGGAAGCTCCTGGTGCCGGAGGCTCAGGTGCTGGATTCGAGCGCCCGAAAGGCCCTCCGGGAGGCTGCCGAGGGTGATCCGTACGAGCTGCGTATCCGTGAACTGCAACTGGCCAAGCCTTGGATGGAGCTGCTGGCCAGCGGCAAGCGGCTGGTGGTCGACATAGAGGAGTGGGTCAACAAGAGCTCAGGACGAGGCGACATTCGTCTAGCCATAGACAAAGAGGACGGCGAGGAACCCGAGAAGCTGGCCAGTTGGGGCGTTTTCCTTGGCCTCGCCAGCTACGCCGAGGTGGTGCCGAAGCTGTTCGCGTGGGCTGACACCCGCGTGCACCCGGAGACGTACGACGGGACGGAGTATGACCAGTACAGAGCAGATTGCTGTATCTGGGCCGACGAGTACGAGGTCTTCGCGGCGATGCCGTTCGAGGAGTGGAAGCGCGGTCTGGATACAGAACGTATCCGGCCATACCGCAACGGCGGCGGCGAGGTCGACTTCTATCGTCTTGAGCTGACGCTTAACGAGCTGGGCAAGGCGTTCCTGGTGGTGGATAGGTTTGGGATGGAGGGCGGGAGGTTGCTGACGAGGGTAGATAACCCAGGAGACTGACAGCCCAGGGACACGAGTTCGTAGCGGGGGCTGAGCCGCCGGTAGCCGGACAGCCACGACATGGTGCGCTCGATGACCCAGCGGCGTCGCCCTAATCGCTCGCTGGACTCGATGCCCTTGCGGGCGATGCGCACTCCGATGCGCTTTCCGCGCAGCCATCTACGCAGATCAGCGCGGTCATACGCTTTGTCCGCGTGCAGGCCTGGGGCTTGAAGTACCGGCCAGGGTGAGGGTCGTGTCTCGTTTAGTGACCCTCCACCATCGGCTTCAGCCCCTCGCTGTCGTGGGTGTTGCCGGCGGAGACGCCGACGAGGAGGGGCAGGCCGTTCGCGTCCGACAGGACGTGCATCATGGAACCCGGCCTGCCCAGTCCACGGGGCTCGGACCTGTGCGTTTGCCCCGTGTCCACTGCCCGTTGGACGAAGCGTGCCCGCCGCGAGCTGGCCCGGGGCGACCGCTCCCGGGCCTCGCGGCGCACCGATACGACTTGGTTCACGGCCACGGTGACTACGACCTGGAGTGCGACACCAGCGCGGCAAGCCCACGTGAATGCGCGCAGCGGATCAAGGAGTTTCTCCCGCACCGCCCCAGCCCCACCGCCTTCGCCCGCCTCCGCCGACGCCACCTGACTGGCGCCCGGGAACCGCTGACGGCGTGAGGCACGCCGTCTCGGCCGTGGGTTCGCTCGTGGCCGGCACCTGAGCCCCGAGGCTGATTCTTACGACCAAGAGCCTGTTCATGAAGATCCACATCTAGGCTGGAGTACTACTGAGCTTTGAAGCGTGATGTCGTCGGGTGCTGACGATGCGTGATCGTTGCGGTATGCCGGTTGTGTGAGATATCCGCAGGGTGGTGGGCTGACGCCTGAACGGCAGGCGTTTCGTGAGCGGATCCGGCTGGAGGCTGCGGAGCGGTTCGCTGCGGGTGCCTCCAACGCCGAGGTCGCCAAGGACTTACGGGTGAGTGTGCGCTCGGTGCAGCGATGGCGCCGGGCCTGGCACGACGCCGGCGCAGAGGGGTTGCGGTCCGCCGGACCAGTCTCAGTGCCCAAGCTGAGTGAGGCACTGTTCGCGGTGCTTGAGCAAGAACTGGCCAAGGGACCAGTCGCGCACGGCTGGCCGGACCAGACGTGGACGCTGGCGCGGATCAAGACGCTGATCGGGCGCCGGTTCCACAAGAGCATGACGCTGTCGGCGATCGCGCGGATGCTGCACCGGCACGGCTTCAGCCACCAGGTCCCGGCCCGACGAGCGGTCGAGCGCGACGAGGAGGCCGTGGCGGGCTGGGTGAAGGAGACCTGGCCGCAGGTGGAAGGTCCGTGGCGGCGCTCGACGCCTGGCTGTGCTTCGAAGACGAGGCCGGCTTCTCGATGACGCCGCTCACTGCACGGACCTGGGCCCGGCGCGGACGCACACCCGTCATCCGGGTGAGGGGGCGCTCCCAGCGCCGCTTCTCGGTTGCTGCCCTGGCCTGCTACAAGCCGGGTGAACGCTCACGGCTGATCTACCGGCCCAAACGGCATCTCGATCACAAGCGGGGCGGCAGACGCAGTTTCACCTGGACCGACTACCGCGACCTCCTTATCGCCGCACATCAGCAGCTCGGCGCCCCGATCGTCCTCGTCTGGGACAACTGTGAGACTCATGTGGCGCCGTCCGGGGCCAGGGTCTGACCCGTGGGACAACTGGCCCAGGCTGCCTTGTTAAGGATCTGTCGGCCCTGGTCCCGGGCGGTGCTTGCTGCCGCCGGACCGGTGGATGTGTCCCGATAGGGGCCTTGCCTCACAAGGCACCGTCACAGTTCTGACCGCCCACCGGCCCGACGTCGGCCACAGCCCCGTGCCGATCGAGGAGCCGCGTGACCATCACCAGCATGCCCCAGCCGACTCTGCCCACACAGCCGGAAGATCCGCCGACTGAGGACGTGATCCTGGGGGTGGACACCCACAAGAACGTGCATGTCGCCGCAGTGATCACGGTGCTCGGGGCGATGCTGGCCCATCAAGAGTTCTCGGCCACCGCCGCCGGATACCGCCAACTCCTGGCCTGGGCCCGCTCTTTCGGCACCTTGCGCCGGGCGGGTGTGGAATGCACCGGATCCTACGGAGCGGCCCTGGCGCGCTACCTGAAGCGGGAGAACGTCCAGGTCGTCGAGGTCAATCAGCCAGACCGCGCCATCCGCCGCAAGCGCGGCAAGACCGACGCCGTCGACGCGGAGGCCGCCGCCCGTGCGGTGCTGTCCGGGCGCGCTGACGTCATACCCAAATCCGGCGAGGGCCCAGCGGCCGACATGCGTGTGCTACGGCTGGCGAAGGAGTCGGCCGTTAAGGCCTGCACGCAGGCGAAGAACCAGCTCAAGGCCGTACTCCTCGGCGTCGATCCCGAGCTGCGCGAGGCACTGTCCAACCTCAGCAACACAGCCCTGATCGCCACATGCGCCGACTTTCCCGACGGCGACGATGCAGCCGTGTTCACGCTCCGGCTGCTGGCCCGGCGCATCCAGCAGCTGACCGCCGAGGTCAAGGAACTCGCCCGCCGGACCACCAAGGCCGTCCGTTGCTGGCATCCTCAGCTCCTGGACGTCATCGGCGTGGGGCCCGACAGTGCAGTAACCACTGAAGAAGGTGCCTCAGTGGCCAAGATCGTGAGACGAACTACTCATGGCCACTACTGAGACGCGACTGATCAGTGCAGGTAGGCGAGGTGCGATTGGTCAGCGGATTCGAGAACCTACAGCCCGCCCGCGGCCGGCGCTGGGCCGTCCCCGCGGGCGGCCGGTGCCCGCCAGGCGCCGAGGCGCTGCCGCACCCGGAGAAAGTCCCGGGTCAGCACCGGCGCGAACAAACGTGCCCGGGCATGGCAGGCTTGGGTCATGGCCGTGCAGATCAACCCCAGCATCCTGTCCGCCGACTTCGCCCGCCTCTCGGACGAGGCGAAGGCGGTCGAGGGAGCCGACTGGCTCCACGTCGACGTCATGGACAACCACTTCGTCCCGAACCTCACACTCGGCGTGCCGGTCGTGGAGTCCCTCGCCCGCGCGACGGACACCCCGCTGGACTGCCATCTGATGATCGAGGCTCCTGACCGGTGGGCGCCCCAGTACGTCGAGGCGGGAGCCGGTTCCGTCACCTTCCACGTCGAGGCGGCCACCGCTCCGGTGCGGCTCGCCCGCGAGATCCGGGCCAAGGGCGCCCGTGCCTCCATGGCGCTGAGGCCCGCGACGCCGATCGAGCCGTACGAGGACCTCCTGCCCGAACTCGACATGCTGTTGATCATGACCGTGGAGCCGGGCTTCGGCGGCCAGGCGTTCCTCGACATCATGCTGCCGAAGATCCGCCGCACCCGCGAGTTGATCAGCAAGCACGGTCTGGAGCTGTGGCTCCAGGTCGACGGCGGTGTCTCGGACGGCACCATCGAGCGCTGCGCCGAGGCCGGCGCGGACGTCTTCGTGGCGGGATCCGCGGTGTACGGGGCGGCCGATCCGGCCGAGGCGGTCCGTGCGCTGCGCGACCGGGCCGAGGCGGTGACCGCGCAGGCGTCGTGGGCGTGCGGCCACTGAACCGACCACAGAACCAAGGGAACGTGAACGCCGTCCATCAGGGCGAATCAACCGCGCCGGATCTGACAGGATGAACGGCGAATCCAGAGTGTGAACAGCAGTGAGGAGATCGCCGTGTCGGGTATGTCGGCGGGCCGGTCAGCAGTGCGGATGGGACCCGCTGAGCTGGTGCAGGCGGCGGCCATGGCCCGCCGCTTCTACCTCGAGGGCAAGTCCAAGATCCAGATCGCGGAGGAGTTCGGCGTCAGCCGCTTCAAGGTGGCCCGGGTGCTGGAGACGGCCCTCGAACGGGATCTCGTACGCATCGAGATCCGCGTCCCGGCCGAGCTGGACGCCGAGCGCTCGGACGCGCTGCGCGCCCGCTACGGCCTCAGGCACGCCGTCGTGGTGGAGTCCCCGGCCGACGCCGAGGAGTCGCCGGACCCGGAGAACCTCGGCGAGGTGGCGGCCGACCTGCTCGGCGAACTGGTGAACGAGGGCGACATCCTCGGCCTCGCCTGGGGCCGCTCCACCATCCACATGGCCGCGGCCCTGGACCGGCTGCCGCCGTGCACGGTGGTGCAGCTCACGGGGGTGTACGACGCCGGTACCGCCGAGCGCGGCTCGGTGGAGGCCGTGCGCCGGGCCGCCCAGGTCTCCGGCGGCGACGCGCACCCCATCTACGCGCCGATGCTGCTGCCGGACGCGGCGACCGCGGCGGCGCTGCGCCACCAGACGGGGATCGCGCGGGCCTTCGAGTACTTCGACAAGGTCACCGTCGCCTGTGTGTCCATCGGCTCCTGGGAGCCCGGCATCTCCACGGTGCACGACATGCTCAGCGACGAGGAGCGGGCGCACTACGCCTCGCTCGGCGTCGCCGCCGAGATGTCCGCGCACCTCTTCGACGCCGAGGGCCGCCGCATCGGACGCGACCTCGGCGAGCGGTGCATCACGGTCAAGGCGGACCAGCTCCGCCGCATCCCCGAGGTGGTGGCGATAGCCGGCGGGCAGCGCAAGGCCGCCGCGATCGACGCGGTGCTGCGCTCCGGGCTGGTCACCAGCCTGGTGACGGACACCTCGGCGGCGGACTACCTGATGACGGCCGGCTCTCCGCCCAAGCCCGCCCTCAACAGGGCCGACCCCGACGGCCCCTGACGGCACGTCAGGCCAGAAGACCGGCACGTCCCGTCACGCGCCGGGCCCACGCGAACCGCGTGGGTCCGGCGCGTTGTCATGGGACGGGGCGACGGGATCTACTACACGGTGATCACGACAACCCCCCACAGGACGGTGCTGAGATGACGGAACACGTCGTCACGCTGGACCTCGACGGCGTCACGGACAAGGCGGGCCTGATGGACCGCTGCGCCCGCGCCCTCGACCTGCCCGACTGGTTCGGGCGCAACTGGGACGCCCTCGCCGACAGCCTCTCCGACCCCACCGTCTGGCCCCAGGGCGCACCGGAGCGGGGTCTGCTGGTCGTCGTGCGGAACTGGCGGCCGTACGCCGAGGCACGGCCCGCGGAGTGGCGGACCGCGCGGGAGGTGTTCGCGCAGGCGGTGGACCGCACGCCGGAGCTGTCCGTGGCGCTCGCCCTTGGAGGATCCTCCTGACCCTGCCCCGACCTGCTCGGACGATCCGACCGGGCAGCGCACCGCGGCCGCCATGGGACAATGAAGTACGTGCTCTTCCCCCTGGCTGACCTGCCCGGGGGCCACCTCTGATCGACTGGGATGTGCAGCACGTGCGTTTCCTCAACGACGTCCAGCCCGCGTACGACCTGACCTACGACGACGTGTTCATGGTCCCGAGCCGCAGCGCGGTCGGTTCCCGGCAGGGCGTCGACCTCAGCTCCCCGGACGGCACGGGCACCACGATCCCGCTCGTCGTCGCCAACATGACCGCCATCGCCGGCCGCCGCATGGCGGAGACGGTCGCCAGGCGCGGCGGGCTCGTGGTCATCCCGCAGGACATCCCGATCGAGGTCGTCACCGACGTTGTCGGCTGGGTGAAGAGCCGTCACCTCGTACTGGACACCCCGATCGTGCTCACCCCGCACCAGACCGTCGCGGACGCGCTGTCGCTGCTGCCGAAGCGCGCGCACAACGCCGGTGTGGTCGTCGACGAGGGCGGCCGGCCCGTCGGCGTCGTCACCGACCGGGACCTGACCGGCGTCGACCGCTTCACCCAGCTCGAGGTGGTCATGTCCAAGGACCTGCTCCTCCTGGAGGACGGCATCGATCCGCGCGAGGCGTTCAACACCCTCGACGCGGCCAACCGCCGCTACGCCCCCGTGGTCGGCCCGGACGGCCGCCTCGCCGGCATCCTCACCCGCAAGGGCGCGCTGCGCGCCACCCTGTACACGCCGGCCACCGACGCGCGGGGCAAGCTGCGCATCGCGGCCGCGGTCGGCATCAACGGCGACGTGGCGGGCAAGGCCGAGCAGCTCCTCCACGCGGGCGTCGACACGCTCGTCATCGACACCGCGCACGGCCACCAGGAGTCGATGATCAGCGCGGTCAAGCTGGTGCGCGACCTCGCCCCGCGGGTGCCGGTCGTGGCCGGCAACGTCGTCGCCGCGGAGGGCGTGCGCGACCTGATCGAGGCCGGCGCGGACATCGTCAAGGTCGGCGTCGGCCCCGGCGCCATGTGCACCACCCGCATGATGACCGGCGTCGGCCGGCCGCAGTTCTCGGCGGTGCTGGAGTGCGCGGCCGAGGCGCGCAAGTACGGCAAGCACGTGTGGGCCGACGGCGGCGTCCGCCACCCGCGCGACGTGGCGATGGCGCTCGCGGCCGGGGCGTCCAACGTGATGATCGGCTCCTGGTTCGCGGGTACGTACGAGTCGCCGGGCGACCTCCAGCAGGACGCGGACGGCCGGCTCTACAAGGAGTCCTTCGGCATGGCGTCCTCCCGCGCGGTGCGCAACCGCACCTCCGAGGAGTCGGCGTACGACCGCGCCCGCAAGGCGCTGTTCGAGGAGGGCATCTCCACCTCCCGCATGTACCTCGACCCCGCCCGCCCGGGCGTCGAGGACCTGATCGACTCGATCATCGCGGGTCTCCGCTCCTCCTGCACCTACGCCGGCGCCGGCTCCCTGGAGGAGTTCGCCGAGAAGGCCGTCGTCGGCATCCAGAGCGCGGCCGGCTACGCGGAGGGCAAGCCGCTGCACGCCAGCTGGAACTGAACGCAACCCGGGCGGTCTCCGGGGTCCGACGGCCGTCGGGCTCGTGTTCTACTTCCGGTACGGCCACCGCCGCTCCCGTCCCGCCGCGCCAGAAGTGAAGTGAACCGCCCGCAGTGCTGAACGAACTCGACGAACGCATCGTGCACGCCCTCGCCGAGGACGCCCGCCGCTCCTACGCGGACATCGGGCAGTCGGTCGGCCTGTCCGCGCCCGCCGTGAAGCGGCGCGTGGACAGGCTGCGCGCCACCGGGGCCATCACCGGCTTCACCGTACGGGTGGACCCGTCGGCCCTCGGCTGGGAGACCGAGGGGTTCGTCGAGATCTACTGCCGGCACAACACCTCGCCGGAGACCATCCGGCGGGGCCTGGAGCGCTACCAGGAGGTCGTCGCCGCGTCGACCGTCACCGGCGACGCGGACGCGATCGTGCAGGTCTTCGCCTCCGACATGCGGCACTTCGAACGGGTCCTGGAGCGCATCGCCGGGGAGCCGTTCGTCGAGCGCACCAAGTCCGTGCTGGTGCTGTCGCCGCTGCTGCGCCGCTTCTCGTCGGGTTCGCCGACGTGACCGGCGGACGCGACGATCCGCGGACGCGCGATCCGCGGACGCGATGAGCTGCGGACGCGTGATCCGCGGATGCGACAATCGGCGGACGCGCGCGCCGGGTCCGTCTAGCATCGGTGACATGACCTGGCGACATTGATCCCACCGCCGTGCCTCCCGAGGGCCGCCTCGGACGCCGTACCCCCGGCATCCGATCCGTCCCTGCGGGAAGGCCTCATGACACTCACCCCTGTGCGTGCGCCCGCCGTCGGCGTCCGGCGGCTCACGGCCACGCTGTACGGCTACGCGTTCCTCGACGACTTCGTCCTGCTCTACCCGGTGTACGCGCTGCTGTTCAGCGACACCGGACTGTCCGTCTGGCAGATCTCCTCCCTCTTCGCCCTGTGGTCGGCCACCGGCGTGCTGCTGGAGGTGCCCTCCGGCGCCTGGGCCGACGCCGTCTCCCGTCGGCTGCTGCTGTGGCTCGGCCCGCTGCTGACCGCCGCCGGCTTCGCGCTGTGGGTGCTCGTCCCCTCGTACTGGGCCTTCGCGCTCGGCTTCGTCCTGTGGGGCGCCCGGGGAGCGCTCGGCTCCGGGGCGCTGGAGGCGCTGGTCTACGAGGAACTGGAGCGGCTCGGCGCGGCCGGCCGGTACGCCCGGGTCATGGGGCGGGCCCGGGCGGCGGGGCTGCTGGCCGTCATGGCCGCGATGGGCCTCGCCGGGCCCGTGTTCGCCCTCGGCGGCTACCCGGCCGTGGGGGCGGCGAGCGTGCTGTCCTGCCTGGCGGCCGCGGCGGTCGCGTCCCGGTTCCCGGAACACCGGGCCGCGTCGCGGGACCGGGCCGGGAACTGGGCGGCCACCCTGCGGGCCGGGGCCGGCGAGGTCCGCCGCGACCGGTCCCTGCGCGGGACGCTGCTCCTGGTGCCCGCCGTCGGCGCGGTGTGGGGGGCGCTCGACGAGTACGCCCCGCTGCTGGTGCGGGAGACCGGCGTACCGGAGGAGGCGGTGGCGTACCCGCTCCTGCTGATCTGGGCGGGAGCCACGGCCGGCAGCCTGCTGGCGGGCGCCTGCGCACGCCTCGGCCGGGCCGGGTTCGCCGCGCTGCTCACCGGCGCCGCGCTCGCCCTGGCCGCGGGAGCGGCGACGCGGACACCGGCCGGGCTCGGCCTCGTCGCCGTGGCCTTCGGCGGCTTCCAGCTGGCGACCGTGCTGGCGGACGTCCGGCTGCAGCAGCGCATCGACGACTCCGGCCGGGCCACCCTGACGTCGGTCGCGGGCCTGGGCACGGAACTCGCCACGATCGCCGTCTTCGCCGGCTACGCGGCCGTCGCCACGCGAACCACCCACGGCAACGCCTTCACGGTGTTCGCCGCGCCGTACCTGATGACGGCCACCCTGCTGGCCGTCACCCGCTCCTCGCGGCGCGAGAGGAGCGGCCCGTAGCGAACGGTCTGCGCGGTACCCGGTGACAGCCGTCCTGCGGGCCGTCACCCGCTCCTCGCGGCGCGAGAGGAGCGGCCCGTAGCGAACGGTCTGCGCGGTACCCGGTGACGGCCGTGCTGCGGGCCGTCACCCGCTCCTCGCGGCGCGAGAAGAGCGGCCCGTAGCCATGGCTGCGCGGCCCGGTGCGGTGCGGCAGCGAATCGCCGCCGCACCGGCTTCGCGGTGCTCGCCGAGCTGTACCTGCGGGCCGTCACCCGTTTCCGGCAGCGCCAGAAGGCCAGTCCGCAGCCCCGGGTCTGCGCGGGCCGGTGCGGGGGTCTGCAGCGAATCGTCGCGGCACCGGGTTCGCGGTGTTCGCCGCGCTGCGAGGACCCGGTGACGGCCGTGCTGCGGGTCGTCGCCTGTTCCTCGCGGCGTGAGAAGGTCAGCCCGTAGCTACGCGTCTGCGCGGCCCGGTGCGGGGGTCTGCAGCGAATCGCCGGACACCGGCTTCGCGGTGTTCGCCGCGCTGCGAGGACCCGGCGACGGCCGTCCTGCGGGTCGTCACCCGGTCCTCGCGGCGCGAGAACGCCAGCCCGTAGCCATGGGTCTGCGCGGGCCGGTGCGGGGGCTGGAGCGAATCGCCGCTGGACGGGGTTCGCGGTGTTCGCCGTGCGGTGCCTGGTGGCGGCCCTGCTTCTGACCGGCGCCCGGCCGTCGCGCCGCAGGAACGGCGGCCCGTGACCGTACCTTCCGGGGCCCGGAGGGAGGGTGTGCAACGAATCGCCGCCGCACCGCCGTTCCGCGCAACGATCAGCGCGGCGGTGCGCAACGGCTGCTTCTTGTCCGGCCGAGGACGCCGACCGTACGGTTTTTCTGGCCCCCCTACCCCCCTTCCGTACCGGTGAGGAACACCCATGCGCACCGCCCTGCTCCAGAGCTCCGGCCGTCCCGGATCGGTCGAGGAGAACCTCGAGGTCCTCGACGAGGCCGCGGGCCGCGCCGCCGCCGCGGGCGCCGGGCTGCTGGCGGCGCCGGAGATGTTCCTGACCGGGTACGCGATCGGCGACGACATCGCCCGCCTCGCCGAACCCGCCGACGGCGCCTCGGCGGCCGCGGTCGCCGGCATCGCCGCGCGGCACGGCGTGGCGGTCGTCTACGGCTACCCCGAGCGGGCCGGCGAGGCGGTCTTCAACTCCGCCCAGTTGGTCTCCGCCGACGGCGACCGCCTCGCCCACTACCGCAAGACCCACCTCTTCGGCCCCTTCGAGCGCGCCCACTTCACGCCGGGCGAGCAGCCGGTGGTGCAGGCCGAGCTGAACGGCCTCCGCGTCGGCCTCATGATCTGCTACGACGTGGAGTTCCCGGAGAACGTCCGCGCCCACGCGCTCGCCGGCACCGACCTCCTCGTGGTGCCGACGGCGCAGATGCACCCGTACCAGTTCGTCCCCGAGTCGCTGATCCCGGTGCGCGCCTTCGAGAACCAGATGTACGTCGCGTACGTCAACCGGGTCGGCCAGGAAGGGGAGTTCGACTTCGTCGGCCTCTCCACGCTGGCCGGCCCCGACGGAGTCGCCCGCACCCGCGCCGGCCGCGGCGAGGAACTCGTCCTCGCCGACGTCGACCCCGCCTTCCTGGACGCCTCCCGCGAGGCCAACCCGTATCTGACGGACCGCCGTCCGGGCCTGTACAGCGCCCTCGTCTGACGCGCCCCTGTTCCTTCCGTCCCTCCGTTCATCATCTTTTTCGCGCAAGGAGTCCGCACCCCATGACGTCCACGGTGCCCAACGCCGTCGAGCACGCAGACGAGCAGCAGCCGCCGATCACCATGTTCGGCCCGGACTTCCCGTACGCGTACGACGACTTCCTCGCCCACCCGGCTGGCCTGGGCCAGATACCCGCGACCGAGCACGGCACCGAGGTCGCGGTGATCGGCGGCGGCCTGTCCGGCATCGTGGCCGCGTACGAGCTGATGAAGATGGGCCTGAAGCCGGTCGTCTACGAGGCGGACCGGATCGGCGGGCGGCTGCGCACCGTCGGCTTCGAGGGCTGCGACCCCTCCCTCACCGCCGAGATGGGCGCGATGCGCTTCCCGCCGTCCTCCACGGCGCTGCAGCACTACATCGACCTGGTGGGCCTGGAGACCCGTCCGTTCCCCAACCCCCTCGCCGAGGCGACGCCTTCGACCGTCGTCGACCTCAAGGGCGAGTCGCACTACGCCGAGACGATCGACGACCTGCCCCAGGTGTACCGGGACGTCGCCGCGGCCTGGAACGCCTGCCTCGAAGAGGGCGCCGACTTCTCCGCGATGAACCGCGCCCTGCGCGAGCGTGACGTGCCCCGCATCCGCGAGATCTGGGCGAGGCTCGTCGAGAAGCTCGACAACCAGACCTTCTACGGCTTCCTCTGCGACTCCGAGGCGTTCAAGTCCTTCCGGCACCGTGAGATCTTCGGCCAGGTCGGCTTCGGGACGGGCGGCTGGGACACCGACTTCCCCAACTCCATCCTGGAGATCCTGCGCGTCGTCTACACCGAGGCCGACGACCACCACCGCGGCATCGTCGGCGGCTCCCAGCAGCTGCCGCTGCGCCTGTGGGAGCGCGAGCCGGAGAAGATCGTCCACTGGCCGTACGGCACCTCGCTGAAGTCCCTGCACGTGGACGGCGAGCCGCGGCCGGCCGTGACCCGGCTGCACCGCACCGCCGGCAACCACATCACCGTGACGGACGCGAGCGGCGCCATCCGCACCTACCGGGCGGCCATCTTCACCGCCCAGTCCTGGATGCTGCTGTCGAAGATCGCCTGCGACGACTCGCTGTTCCCGATCGACCACTGGACGGCGATCGAGCGCACCCACTACATGGAGTCCAGCAAGCTGTTCGTCCCGGTCGACCGGCCGTTCTGGCTCGACAAGGCCGTCGACGACAGGGGGAACCCGACCGGCCGGGACGTCATGTCGATGACGCTCACCGACCGCATGACCCGCGGCACCTACCTCCTCGACGACGGCCCGGACCGGCCCGCCGTCATCTGCCTCTCCTACACCTGGTGCGACGACAGCCTGAAGTGGCTGCCGCTGTCCGCGAACGAGCGGATGGAGGTCATGCTGAAGTCGCTCGGCGAGATCTACCCGAACGTCGACATCAGGAAGCACATCATCGGCGACCCGGTGACCGTCTCCTGGGAGAACGAGCCCTACTTCATGGGCGCGTTCAAGGCCAACCTGCCCGGCCACTACCGCTACCAGCGGCGGCTGTTCACCCACTTCATGCAGGACCGGCTGCCCGAGGACAAGCGGGGCATCTTCCTCGCCGGCGACGACATCTCCTGGACGGCCGGCTGGGCCGAGGGCGCGGTCCAGACCGCGCTGAACGCGGTCTGGGGCGTCATGCACCACCTCGGCGGCGCCACCGACGCGTCCAACCCGGGCCCCGGCGACGTCTACGACGAGATCGCCCCCGTGGAACTGCCCGAGGACTGACGGCAGTCCGCCAGCGGTGTGAGGAGGATGCGGCCCGCGAAGCCGACCGCCGCGTCGAGCCGTTCGGTGAACTCCTCGCCCACGTCGGGCACCCGGCGCAGCGCCCACAGGGCACGCGCGGCCGCCCAGGTGGCCTCCCGGGCGCGTTCCAGGCTCCACGAGCCGAGCAGATGGGTGAGCGGGTCGGCGATCTGCAACAGGTCGGGGCCCGGCATCAGATCTTCGCGGACGCGCTCCTCCAGCGAGACGAGGAGATCGCCCACGCGGTCGAACTCGTCCTCCAGGTCGGCCGGTTCGCAGCCGAGCGTACGGCAGCTGTCCACGACGGCGAGCGCCAGGTCGTGGCCGATGTGCGCGTTGATGCCCGCCAGCGCGAACTGCAGCGGCCGTACGCCGGGGTGGCGGCGGAGCTGGAACAGCGGCCGCCAGCAGGCCGGTGCCCGCCGTCCGTCGGTCACCGCGTCGACGGCGGCGAGGTAGCGCTCGGCGAACCGCACGTCCAGCGTGATCGCCGCCCGCCGGTCCGCGAACCGCCCGGCGTCGATGCTCCGGTCGACGGCCTCGGTGACGGTGAGGTAGACGCGGTTGAAGACCGCGACGCCGTCCCGCTCCGGCAGGGCCGCGTCCAGGGCGCGCATCCGGGAGACGACCGCGTCGACGGGAGTGGTGAACTGTTCGCGTTGCGCCATGCCGGAAGCGTCCCAGGCTTAGGGTGGCCCGAGTGGCGGCGGACCCGGCGCTTCCCCGGAACGGGGGAACGCGCCCGCCGTGGGGGAGGGGGGAGCAGCACCGTGCCAGGCGTACGTGCCCGCCGCCGGGCGGCGCGCAGGGCCGAACGCCGGCGTGCCGTCCGGCGCGGCGCCAGTGGTCGCGGCGGCCTCCGTCGTGGTCGCCGTCGGCACGGCGACCGGGATGATGTCGGCGCTCGACGACGGACGCGTCGGCGACGAGGCCAGGTCCCGGATCACCGGATCGCCGCGCCCGGAGCAGCCGCCCGTGCTGCCGTCGTCGTCCCCGCCGGCGGCCGGGGCGTCCGCGTCCGCCCCGCCCACCGCGAAGCCCACCGCCCGCCCGGCCCCCGCACCGACGCCGACGGCGAAGGAGCGGCAGGCCGCGTCCGCGGCCGACCGGCTCTACCGGCATCCCGACTCCCAGGTACTCGACTGGGTCCGCGCGCACCCCGGCGATCCCCGCGTCGCCGTCATAGAGTCCCGGATCGCCGGTCAGCCGGCGGCTGTGTGGTTCGCCGACTTCACCCCCGGGACCATCGCCTCCCGGGTCCGCGCGGTCACCGCGGGCGCCGCCGCGCAGGGCAGGGTGCCGGTCGTGGTGCCGTACGCCGTGCCGGACCGTGACTGCGGCGGCGCGTCCGAGGGCGGGGCGCCCGATCTCGCCGCCTACGACGACTGGATCGACGCCTTCGCCGAGGGGCTCGGCTCCGGCGAGGTCGTGGTCGTCCTGGAGCCCGACTCGATCGCGCAGTCCGACTGTCTCTCCGACGGCGGACGCGCCGCCCGCTTCGCCTCGCTGGCCCGCGCGGGCCGGGTGCTGAAGACGGCGAACCCGAGGGCCCGGGTCTACTACGACGCCGGGCACTCCGGCTGGCACCCGGCCGCGCGGCAGGCGGCCCTGCTCCGGCAGGCGGGCGCAGCCTCGGCCGCCTCCTCCGACGGCGTCTTCAGCAACGTCTCCAACTTCCGCACCACCGCCGCCGAGACCGCCTACGACCGGCAGGTCCTCGACGCCCTCGGCGGACCCGCCGGCCTGGGCGCCGTCATCGACACCAGCCGCAACGGCAACGGCGCGCCGGCCGACGACGAGTGGTGCGACCCGGCGGGCCGCAGGATCGGGCGGAGGCCCACGCTCAGCACCGGCGAGGCCCGCATCGACGCCTACCTGTGGGTGAAGCTGCCGGGGGAGTCGGACGGCTGCAAGGGGGCGCCGGGCACGTTCAGCCCGTCGTACGCCTACGAGCTGGCCTCGTCGTAGGTCGTACGCCTACGAGCTGGCCTCGTCGTAGGAGGACGTGCCCTCGTCGAGCAGCGGCTCCTGCGGCTTGAGGTGGGCGGGCGCGAACGCGCGCAGCACGTGGTAGCCGGTGATGACGACCAGCGTGCCGAGCGCGATGCCGCTGAGCGAGAAGGTGTCGGTGAACTTCATGGTGACGTTGCCGACGCCGATGATGATGCCCGCCGCGGCCGGCACCAGGTTCAGCGGGTTGCGCAGGTCCACCTTGGCGTTGAGCCAGATCTGCGCGCCGAGCAGGCCGATCATGCCGTACAGGATGACGGTGATGCCGCCGAGCACGCCGCCCGGGATCGCGGCCACCACCGCGCCGAACTTCGGGCACAGGCCGAACAGCAGCGCGAAGCCGGCGGCGGCCCAGTAGGCGGCGGTGGAGTAGACGCGGGTGGCGGCCATCACGCCGATGTTCTCGGAGTAGGTGGTGTTGGGCGGGCCGCCGACCGCGGTGGACAGCATGGAGCCGATGCCGTCGGCGGAGATCGCCGTGCCCAGCTTGTCGTCCAGCGACTCGCCGGTCATCTCGCCGACCGCCTTGACGTGTCCGGCGTTCTCGGCGACGAGGGCGATGACGACCGGCAGGGCCACCAGGATCGCCGACCACTGGAACGACGGGCCGTGGAAGGACGGCAGCCCGAACCAGTCGGCGCGGGAGACACCGGAGAGGTCCAGGCGCCAGTGGTCGGTGATCTTCCCGCTCGCGTCGGCCGAGTGGATGCGGCCGAAGATCCGGTCGAACGCCCAGGAAGCGGCGTACCCGAAGACCAGGCCGAGGAAGATCGCGATGCGGGACCAGAAACCGCGCAGGCCGACCACCGCCAGACCGGTGAACAGCATCACCAGCAGGGCGGTCCACTGGTCCTGCGGCCAGTAGGTGGAGGCGGTGACGGGCGCGAGGTTGAAGCCGATCAGCATCACGACCGCGCCGGTGACGACCGGCGGCATCGCGATGTGGATGATCCGCGCCCCGAAGCGCTGCACGGCGAGCCCCACCAGGAACAGCGCGACGCCGACGACGAACACCGCGCCGGTGACGGTGGCGCTCGAACCGCCCTGTGCCCGGATGACGGCCGCCACGCCCACGAAGGACAGCGAGCAGCCCAGGTAGCTCGGGACCCGGCCGCGGGTGGCGAGCAGGAAGATCACGGTCGCGACGCCCGACATCATGATCGCGAGGTTGGGGTCCAGGCCCATCAGGACCGGGGCCACGAAGGACGCGCCGAACATCGCCACCACGTGCTGGGCGCCGAGTCCGACCGTGCGGGGCCAGGAGAGCCGTTCGTCGGGGCGTACCACCGCTCCGGGCGCGGGCGTACGCCCGTCTCCGTGCAGCTTCCAGCGCACGCCGAGGTCCATGATGAGGTTTCGCTTTCTCTGTACTGTGCAGCTTGTTCCGGACCAATTGTCGGTGGTGCCCGTGGTCCGCCCGCACCCGCCCCACCCCGACGCCCCTCGCCCGGCTGCCTGACCAGGCCCTTCCCGGCGCCGCATGCTGAGCGTCCGCTTAGGATGGAGTGCACCCCGAGGCGCCGCGGCGCCCCACCAGCAACGCTCAGGAGCCCCGCCCGTGACCGCCGAAGCCCCGACCGCCCCCGCCCTGTCCTACGGCCGGCTGATCCCCGTCACCGTCCACTTCGACGACCTGGACGCGCTCGGCCTGCTCCACAACGCCCGCTACCCGCTGAAGGTCGAGCAGGCGTGGACGGAGCTGTGGCAGGGGCACGGCATCCACTTCGCGGGCGACTGGGCGGCGGCCGGCGACGCCTGCAACGCGGTCAAGGAACTCCGCGTCACCTACGAGGCGCCCGTCACCCGCCCCGGCGCGTACGCCGTCCACCTCTGGCTGGAGCGGCTGGGCACCACCGGCCTGACCTACGGCTTCCGGTTCTGCTCGCGGGACGGCGCGACGACCTACGCGCGCGGCACCCGCGTCCTGGTCCGGCTGGACGCCGGGACGCTGCGGCCCGCGCCGTGGAGCGAGACGTTCAGGGCCGCGGGCCGGGAACTGCTTCGCCCCGAGGGCTGACCTCCGCCCGGTCGCGCTCGCTGGGGCGCAGCACCCCCGCGAAGACCACGAGACCGAAGGCCAGCGCCGTCACCAGCGCGAACGACACCGTCAGGCTGGTCGCCTCGGCGAGCCCGCCGATCGCGCTCGGCGCGATCAGGCCCGAGGTGTAGGTGATGGTCGCGACGCCCGCGATGGCCTGGCTGGGGTTCGGACCGCTGTGCCCCGCCGCCGCGAAGCACAGCGGCACGACGACCGCGATCCCCAGGCCCACCAGCGCGAACCCGCCGATCGCCACCGCCGGGTGACCGGCGACGACGATGAGCACCCCGCCGAGGACGGCGAGACCGCCGCCGGCCCGGACGGTGCGCACGGCGCCGCAGCGGTCGACCACCGTGTCGCCCACCAGCCTGGCGAGCGCCATGGTGAGCATGAAGCCGGTCGTGCACGCGGCCGCCAGACCCGCCGAACTCTCCAGCCGGTCGCGCAGGTAGACCGCCGACCAGTCGAGGCTCGCGCCCTCCGCGAACACCGCGCAGAAGCCGACCGCTCCGATCAGCAGCGCCGACCGGGGCGGCAGGGTGAACCTCGGCGGCGGCTCCTCGTCCTCGGCCGGCTGCAGGTCGAGCACCCAGCGGCAGACGAGCACGCCCAGCACGGTGAGCACCGCCGCCGCCAGCCCGTGGTGCAGCCGGGCGTCCGAGCCGAGGTGCGCGGCGACCGTGCCGGCCGCCGAGCCGATCAGCGCGCCCACGCTCCACATGCCGTGCAGACCGGACATGATCGACTTGCCGAGCAGCCGCTCGACCTCGACGCCGAGCGCGTTCATGGCCACGTCGGCCATCCCCGCGGTGGCCCCGTACGTGAACATCGCCAGGCACAGGGTGAGCAGGTTCGGCGCGAGCGACGGCAGGACCAGCGACACCGTCCAGGCGGCGATCAGGGCGCGCAGGGTGGTCCGGCTGCCGAAGCGGTGGGTGACGCGGCCGGCCAGCGGCATCGCGCAGGAGGCGCCGAGCGCCGTGAAGGCGAGGGCGAAACCGAGCCGGCCCGCGCTGACCGAGGCGTGGTCCTGGATCCACGGCACCCGGGTCGCGAACGAGCCGGTGACGGCGCCGTGCACGGCGAACACGGCCGCCACGGCGTACCGGGCACGCCTCACCTCGCGCTGGTCGTGGACCACGTCCTTCATTCTCCGGCCCTCCCGCACTCCCGTCCCATGGCTGTCCGCCCCGGCGCCGTAAACTATCAGGAACCCTGCCTGATAGATAGTCCGCAATCAGCCCCGTACGAACGACCGAGCACGTATCTGGAAGGATCCCGGCATGCCCGCGTCCCCGAGCACCGCCCGGGCCATCAACGACCGGCTCGCCCTGCGTCTGCTCCAGCAGGAGGGCCCGTTGACGGCAGGGCAGTTGAAGCAGCTGACCGGCCTGTCCCGGCCCACCGTCGCCGACCTCGTCGAACGGCTCACCGCCTCCGGTCTGGTCACCGTGGTCGGGGAGGCGGGCGAGGCGCGCCGCGGCCCCAACGCGAAGCTGTACGGCATCGTCGCCGACCGCGCGCACCTCGCCGCCCTTGACGTGCGCACGGAGAGCGTCGCGGTGCTGGTGTCCGACCTGGTCGGCCGGGTGCTGGCCGAGGCGTCCGTGCCGATCGGCGGCGACACCGGGACGGGCACCGCCGTGGAACGCGCGGTCACCCTGGTCGAGCACGCGCTGAAGGAGGCCGGCGCCGACCGGCTGCACACCGTCGGGATCGGCGCGCCCGGCCTGATCGACCCCGCCAGCGGCGAACTCCGCGACACCACCGGCCTGCCCGCGTGGCACCGCAGCCTGGTCGCGGCCCTGCAGCAACGGCTGCCCGGGGCCCGCGTCAGCGTCGAGAACGAGACCAACCTCGCCGCGCTGGCGGAACAGCGCGACGGCGCGGCGCGGGACCGCGACACCTTCGTCCTGCTGTGGCTCGGCCACGGCACCGGCGCGGCCGTGGTCCTCGACGGCGTCCTGCGCCGCGGCGCCTCCGGCGGCACGGGGGAGATCGGCTTCCTGCCGGTGCCGGGCACGGCCGGCCTGCCGTCGGCCACGGACTGCGAGGGCGGCTTCCACTCCCTGGCGGGCGCGGCGGCGGTCGCGCGGCTGGCGGCGGAGTACGGGCTGACGGCCGGGGCGACGGGACACGAACCGCGGGCCGCCGGGGCGGTGCGGGAGGCGGCGCGCCTGGTGGCGACGCCGCCCGCCGGACCGGGGCCCGTCGCGCGGGAAGCCGCGGCATTCCTCGACGCCCTCGCCGACCGGCTCGCCGTCGGCGTCGCCTCCGTGGTGTCGATCCTCGACCCCGGTTGCGTGGTGCTGGGCGGCGAGATCGGGCAGGCCGGCGGCGAGGAACTGGCCGGCCGGGTCGCCCGGCGGCTGCGCCGGATGTCGCCGCTGCCGACGGAGGTACGGCCCGGCACCCTGGGCGGCGGCGCGGTGCTGCGCGGGGCGCTGCTGACGGCCCGGGACCGCGCCCAGGACGAACTCTTCCCGCCGGCGCGCTGATCGACGGCGGGCGTGCGCGAGAGCGGGAATGTCACTTCTCGCCGGGGCCGTGTCACGTTTCGCGGGGGCCGGTCCGTCCCAGTCGGAGGAAGGGCGCTCCGTCCGGGGGCGTCCGACGTCCGAAGGGACTCGACAGCATGACCACGATCCTGGTGACCGGCGGCACCGGAACCCTCGGCCGGCTCGTCACCGAGCGGCTGCGGGCGGACGGCCACGAGGTACGGGTGCTCAGCCGGCACGCCGAGCCGTACGCCGTGGACCTGCGTGAGGGCGGCCCCGGCCTGGACCGGGCCGTCGACGGCGTGGACACGATCGTGCACTGCGCCACCTCCCAGACCGGCGGGGACGAGAAGGCGGCCGGGCACCTGATCGCCGCGGCACGGCGGGCCGGGGTGGGCCATCTGGTCTACATCTCGATCGTCGGCGTCGACCGCGTGCCGTTCGGCTACTACCGCACCAAGCTCGCCGTGGAGCGGCAGATCGAGCAGTCGGGGCTGGGCTGGACCGTGCTGCGCGCGACCCAGTTCCACGACCTGCTCGTGACCGTCCTCGGGTCCCTGGCCAGGCTGCCGGTGATGCTGCTGCCGGCCGGGGTGCGGGACCAGCCGGTGGAGGTGGCCGAGGTCGCGGACCGCCTCGCCGAGCTCGCCCTCGCCGCACCCGCCGGGCGGACCGCGGACATGGGCGGCCCCGAGGCGCGCACCCTGGAGTCGCTGGCCCGCGCCTACCTGCGGGCGACGGGCCGCCGGCGTGCGGTGGTGAACGTCCCCCTGTGGGGCAAGGCCTACCGCGCCTTCCGCTCCGGCGGCCACCTGGCCCCGCGGCAGGCCGTGGGGAAGGGCACCTTCGAGGACTTCCTGGCCCGGCGCTTCGGCGACGGCCGGCGGGGCTGACGCGGGGCGGACGGGGGCTGACGCGGGGCTGATGGGGCTGACGCGGGGCTGATGGGGCTGACGCGGAGCCACCGGGCCGGCGCGGGGCTGTGACGGGCCGGCGCGGATCTGGGACCCGGCGGCGGGCAAGGGCCGTCGTCACCGCCGCCGGGCCGGTCCGCGGGCGTGCCGCGCGAGACCTCGGAGAAAGGTCTAGACCAAGCGGGACCTTACGTCAATAGGTCTGGACCAATCGGCGGTTCCGGGCCGGCCGACGGGCCGGATCGCCCGGCGGTTCCGGGCCGGGCCGCGAGGAATCCGGCGGGCGCTCGTGTGAGCCACCCCACAGCCTCTCACCCATATGGACGCCGATCGGGCATGGCACACTGACCCTGTACCTTTTAGCAGCAGCGCACTCCGGGGTCGGTGAAAGTCCGAACCGGCGGTTACAGTCCGCGACCCGGTCGCCTCCAGCGGCCGGTTGACCAGGTGAAATTCCTGGACCGACGGTTAAAGTCCGGATGGGAGGCAGTGCGCGGCGGGCGGGCATTCGTGCGCGCCGCCGTACCGGTTCGTCCAGGGGACGAACCACGTCCGGCGTCGCCCCCGGTGTCCCTGCTCGTACATTCTGTCGTCTCGACAGCCCCGGAGTCCGTGCCCGAATGAGGCAGGGAGGACCCGGGAAGTGTTCACCGGAATCGTCGAAGAGCTGGGTGAAGTCACCGCTGTCGAGAACCTCGGCGACGCCTCCCGTTTCCGGCTGCGCGGCCCCGTCGTCACGGAGGGCGCGAAGCACGGCGACTCCATCGCCGTCAACGGCGTGTGTCTCACGGTCGTCGAGCACGAGGGCGACGAGTTCACCGCCGACGTCATGGCCGAGACGCTGAACCGCTCCAGCCTGGGCGCCCTCACCGTCGGCTCCCGCGTCAACCTCGAACGTCCCACGGCCGTCGGCGCGCGCCTCGGCGGGCACATCGTGCAGGGCCACGTCGACGGCACCGGCGAGGTGCTGGAACGCAAGCCGTCCGACAACTGGGAGATCGTCAAGATCTCGCTGCCCGCGGACCTCGCCCGCTACGTCGTCGAGAAGGGCTCCATCACCGTCGACGGCATCAGCCTCACCGTCGTCGACGCCGGGGCCGACCACTTCACCGTCAGCCTCATCCCCACCACCCTCGCCCTGACCACGCTCGGCCTCAAGCAGCCCGGCGACCCGGTCAACCTCGAGGTGGACGTCGTCGCCAAGTACGTCGAGCGGCTGCTCGCGGCCGGTCAGGGGGCGACCCGGTGAACTGGCTGAACTCCGAGGCCTTCACCCTGTTCGGCCAGCACATCATCTGGTCGGACACCATCGGCAACATCCTCGGCCTGATCACCCTCGCCCTCGGCTGGCGGCGCTCGCTGCTGACCTGGCCGGTGCAGTTCCTCTCCGGCCTGATCCTCTTCATCGCCTTCTACGGCCACCTCGCCGGCAGCGCCGGCAAGCAGGTCGTCGTCATGGTCGTCGCCCTGTACGGCTGGTGGCGGTGGAACCACGACAAGGGCCGGTCCGCGGACGGCCAGATCGTGCCGCGGTTCGCCACCTGGCGCGAGCGCGCCGCGATGGCCGGCGCGGCCGCCCTGGGTACCGTCGCCGTGGCCCTGCTCTTCAAGGCATACCCGTCCCTGTCCTGGGACCCCTGGCCGGACGCCTACATCTTCGTCGGCACCGTCGTCGCCATGTACGCGCAGGCCCGCGGCATGGTCGAGTTCTGGTTCGCCTGGCTGCTCGTCGACGTGGTCGGCGTGCCGCTCAACTTCGCCAACGGCTACGCCTTCTCCGGCTTCGTCTACGTCATCTACGGCGCACTCGTCCTGTGGGGCATGCGCGACTGGTGGCTGCGCTCCCGCAAGGACGCGCGGCCCGTCCTGGAAGGAGCGCCGGCATGACCACGGCACCGATCCTGTACAGCACCGACGACACCGACGGCATCGAGGACTGGTCGCTCGACCCCGTCGAGCAGGCCATCGCCGACATCGCGGCCGGCCGCCCGATCGTCGTCGTCGACGACGAGGACCGCGAGAACGAGGGCGACCTCGTCGTCGCCGCCGAGAAGATCACCCCCGAGATCGTCGCCTTCATGATGAGCGAGTGCCGCGGGCTGATCTGCGCGCCCATGGAGGGCGAGGAACTGGACCGGCTGAAGCTGCCGCAGATGGTCGAGGACAACACCGAGTCGATGAAGACCGCCTTCACCGTCTCCGTCGACGCCTCCGCCGCCCACGGCGTGACCACCGGCATCTCCGCCGCCGACCGCGCCACCACGCTGCGGCTGCTGGCGAGCGGCGAGGCCGGGCCCGCCGACCTCGTCCGCCCCGGCCACGTCTTCCCGCTGCGCGCCCGGCCCGGCGGCGTGCTCGTCCGCGACGGCCACACCGAGGCCGCCGTCGACCTCGCCCGCCTCGCCGGCCTGCGCCCGGCCGGCGCCATCGTCGAGATCGCCGGGGAGGACGGCCGCATGCTGCGCCTGCCCGAGCTGTTCCCCTTCGCCCGCAAGCACGGCCTGACGATCATCTCCATCGAGGACCTGATCGCCCACCGCCGCGCCACCGAACTGCGCCCGGGCGTTCCCGCGCAGCAGAAGCCCGCCGCCCAGCCCCTCGTCCGCCGCGAGGCCGAGACCCGCCTGCCCACCGTGCACGGCACCTTCACGGCGTACGGCTACCGCTCCACCGCCGACGGCGTCGAGCACGTCGCCCTCGTGCACGGCGACATCGGCGACGGCGAGGACGTCCTGGTGCGCGTCCACTCCGAATGCCTGACCGGCGACATCTTCGGCTCCCTGCGCTGCGACTGCGGCCCCCAGCTCGACGCCGCCCTGGACCGCGTCCACGCCGAGGGCCGGGGGGTGGTGGTCTACCTGCGCGGCCACGAGGGCCGCGGCATCGGCCTGCTCTCCAAGCTGAGGGCCTACGAACTCCAGGAGCGCGGCCGCGACACCCTCGACGCCAACCTGGAACTCGGCCTGCCCGCCGACGCCCGGGACTACGGCGCCGGCGCCCGGATCCTCCAGGACCTCGGCGTGCGCAGCGTGCGCCTGATGACCAACAACCCCGAGAAGACCGACGCGCTCATGCGCAACGGCCTGCGGGTCACCGGCCGCGAGCCGATGCCCGTGCAGGCCGGCGAGCACAACCTCCGCTACCTGCGCACCAAGCGGGACCGGATGGGCCACGACCTGCCCTGGCTGGAGACGGCCGGCGCGGGCACGGCGACGACCTGCAGCAACCAGTGAGAGCACACCGAGGAGACACGAGAACGTGAGCGGCAAGGGCGCACCGGAACTGTCCGTACGCAACGTGGGCGACCTGCGGGTCGCCGTCGTCGCGGCCCAGTGGCACGAGAAGGTGATGGACGGTCTGGTGGACGGCGCCCTGCGCGCCCTGCACGACCTGGGAATCGACGAGCCGACCCTGCTGCGGGTCCCCGGCAGCTGGGAACTCCCGGTGGTCGCCAAGGTCCTCGCCGGCCGCGGCTACGACGCGGTCGTCGCCCTCGGCGTCGTCATCCGCGGCGGCACCCCCCACTTCGACTACGTGTGCCAGGGCGTCACCCAGGGACTCACCCAGGTCTCCGTCGACACCGGCGTGCCCGTCGGCTTCGGCCTGCTGACCTGTGACACCGAGGAGCAGGCGCTGGACCGGGCCGGCCTTCCCGGCTCCAACGAGGACAAGGGGCACGAAGCGGTGACGGCGGCGGTGGCCACCGCGGCCACCCTCCGCTCAGTATCCGAACCCTGGCGCTGAGCCGCCCCGGCTTGCGCGTAGGGTAAGGACCACCATGTCCAAGAAGACGTTCGAGGAGCTTTTCACCGAGCTCCAGCACAAGGCCGCCCACGGCGATCCCGCCACCTCCCGCACCGCGGAACTGGTCGGCAGGGGCGTCCATGCCATCGGCAAGAAGGTCGTCGAAGAGGCCGCCGAGGTCTGGATGGCCGCCGAGTACGAGGGCAAGGAGGCGGCCGCCGAGGAGATCTCGCAGCTGCTGTACCACGTCCAGGTGATGATGGTCGCCCGCGGGATCTCCCTGGACGACGTCTACGCCCACCTGTGAGCCGGCGGTTCCGTCAGCTCCGCTCAGCTCGCCCAGTTCCGTAAGACACGCTCCACCCACCTCACCCCGTCACGCGAAGGAAGCCGACCTCATGCTGCGCATCGCCGTCCCCAACAAGGGTTCCCTGTCAGGCCCTGCGGCGGAGATGCTGCATGAGGCCGGCTACCAGCAGCGCCGCGAGTCCAAGGAGCTCCGGATCGTCGACCCGGCCAACGAGGTCGAGTTCTTCTACCTGCGCCCCCGCGACATCGCGATCTACGTCTCCTCCGGCCGCCTCGACATCGGCATCACCGGCCGCGACCTGCTGATCGACTCCGGAGCCAAGGCCGAGGAGATCCTCCCGCTGGGCTTCGCCCGCTCCACCTTCCGCTACGCCACCAAGCCCGGCACGGCGAGCGGCGTGCGGGACCTGACCGGCATGACGGTCGCCACCTCCTACGAGGGGATCGTCGCGGGGCACCTCGCCGAAAACGGCATCGACGCCTCCGTCGTCCACCTCGACGGCGCCGTCGAGACCGCCATCGAACTCGGCGTCGCCGAGGTCATCGCGGACGTCGTCGAGACCGGCACCTCCCTGCGCAACGCCGGCCTCGAGGTCTTCGGCGAGCCGATCATGCAGTCCGAGGCCGTCGTCATCCGCCGCGTCGGCGCCGACGCCGAGGAGCCCAAGGTGCAGCAGTTCCTGCGCCGCCTGCAGGGCGTCCTGGTGGCCCGCACGTACGTGATGATGGACTACGACTGCCGGGTCGAGCAGCTGGAGAAGGCCGTCGACCTGACCCCCGGCCTGGAATCCCCGACGATCTCCCCCCTGCACAACGAGGGCTGGGTCGCCGTCCGCGCCATGGTGCCCGCCAAGGACGCCCAGCGCATCATGGACGACCTGTACGCGATCGGCGCCCGGGCCATCCTGACCACGGCGATCCACGCCTGCCGTCTCTGAGAGGCCGCGCAGATGTCCGACCTGCCCGCTCTCCCCGTCACGTTCCGGCCCCGCCACACCCGGGTCGTCCTGCTCGGCGCCGGTGCCGCGATCTTCGCCGTCATCACCACGGTCGCGTTCCTGCTGGAGCAGCTGAGCCCCGGCGAACGCCTCAGCTTCGTCCTCACCGGGGCGATCCTGTTCGCGGTGCTCGCCCTTCTCGCCCGGGTGAAGGTCGTCGCGGACGAGTCCGGGGTGACCGTCGTCAACATCGTCAGCAGGCGGCGCCTGGACTGGGCGGAGATCGTCCAGGTCAACCTCCGCCCCGGCGACCCCTGGGTCTTCCTCAACCTCAGCGACGGCACCAGCCTGCCCGCCCTCGGCATCCAGCCGGGCATCGCCAGGCAGCACGCCATCGCCGACGCGCGGACCCTGCGCGCGCTGGCCGACGCCCGCTGCGCCAGGGATCCCGAGCCGCCTCGGGGCTGACTCGGGGCGTTCACCCGCGTTCACCCTGCCGTCCGGACCCATGTCTTGATTAATCTGTTGGGGGAGACGTCGTACGAGACGTCTCCGCCGCGACGGGCCCGCCCGGCCCGTCGGAGGCTTCCTGCTACCCGAGGAGTGACTCCCTCCAGCGATGGACGGATCGTCCTGTAGTACCTGCGCCGCCACCTCCCGGCCCTTCGAGGCGGCGGCATGACCATCCCCCTGCTCCTCCTGTCCGCCGCCTTCCTGCTGATCCTCGCCAACGGCTTCTTCGTGGCCGCCGAGTTCGGCCTGGTCACGGTCGAGTCGACGGACGCCGAGAAGGCCGCCGCCGAGGGCGACCGACGGGCCCGCACCGTCGTCGAGTCGCTGAAGGAACTGTCCTTCCAGCTCTCCGGCACCCAGCTCGGCATCACCATCACCTCCCTCGTCGTCGGCATGCTCGCCGAACCGGCGCTCGCCGAGCTGCTGCACGGCCCGTTCACGGCCGTCGGCCTGCCCGGGGGCGCGGTGTCCGGCATCGCCGTGGTGGTCGGCATGCTGCTGGCCTCCGCCGTGCAGATGGTGATCGGCGAGCTCGTGCCCAAGAACTGGGCGGTGTCCCGGCCGCTGCAGGTCGCGCGCTTCGTCGCGGGTCCGCAGCACGTGTTCGCGCGCCTGTTCCGCCCGGTCATCGCCGTGCTGAACGCGGTCGCCAACCGGCTCGTCCGGGCACTCGGCGTCGAACCCACCGCCGAGCTGGCCTCCGCCCGCACCCCCGGTGAGCTGGTCTCCCTCGCCCGGCACTCCGCGCAGGCCGGCGCCCTGGAGCAGGACACCGCCGACCTCTTCGTACGGACCCTGTCCCTCGGCGAGCTGACCGCGCAGCACGTGATGACCCCGCGCGTGAAGGTCAGCGCGCTGCAGTCGTCGGCGACGGCCGAGGACGTGGTCAACCTCACCCGCGCCACCGGCCTGTCCCGCTTCCCCGTGTACCGGGAGAAGATCGACGAGGTCGTCGGCATGGTCCACCTCAAGGACGCGCTGGCCGTCCCGGCGCCGGACCGGCTGCGCACGCCCGTCGGCGACATCGCGCGCCCGGCGCTGCTCGTCCCCGAGACCCTGCCGGTGCAGCCCCTGCTGGGCCGGCTGCGCAGCGAGCAGCCCATCGCCGTCGTCGTCGACGAGTACGGCGGCACGGCGGGCGTCGTGACCCTGGAGGACATCGTCGAGGAGCTCGTCGGCGAGGTCCGTGACGAGCACGACGGGCAGGACGTGCCGGAACTCGCCGCCGCGCCGCCGGAGGACGGCCGCCCCGCGTGGGACGCCGACGGCAGCTGCCGGGTCGACATCCTCCGGCGCATCGGCCTCGACGTGCCCGAGGGACCGTACGAGACCGTCGCCGGCCTGGTCGCCGACCTGCTGGGCCGGATCCCGGCCGTCGGCGACAGGGCCGAACTGCCGGGCTGGCGGCTGACGGTCCGCCGCGTCGGCCACTACCGCGCCGAGCGGGTCCGGCTGGTCAGGACCGGGCCGGTCATGGAGGTCGTCCGATGAGCGTGCTGCAACTGCTGTTCGCCGGGCTGCTCGTGCTCGCCAACGGCTTCTTCGTCGGCGCCGAGTTCGCGCTGGTCTCCGTGCGCCGCAGCCAGATCGAGCCACTGGGCACCGCCCGGGCCCGCCAGGTGCTGTACGGGCTGGAGCGGCTGCCGCAGATGATGGCCGCCGCCCAGTTCGGCATCACCGTCTGCTCGCTGACCCTGGGCGCGGTCGCCGAGCCGACGGTGGCGCACCTGCTGGAACCGGTCTTCGCGTGGGTGCGCCTCCCCGAGGGGATGATCCACCCGCTCGGCTACGTCATCGCGCTCGTCGCCGTCGTCTTCTTCCACCTCGTCGTCGGCGAGATGGTCCCGAAGAACCTCGCGATGGCGGCCCCGGAGAAGGCGGCGCTGTGGCTCAGCCCCGGCCTGGTCGCGTTCGCCCGCCTGTGCAGGCCCATCACCGTCGCGCTCGGCGCCTGCGCCCAGGGCATCCTGCGGCTGTTCCGCGTCGAGCCGAAGGACGCGGTGGAGGCCGTCTTCACCAGTGAGCAGCTCAACCGGCTGGTGGAGGACTCCGGCCAGGCCGGCCTGCTGGACCCGGAGGAACAGGAGCGCCTGGAGGACGCGCTGGAGCTGGGCTCCCGCCCGGTGACCGACGTGCTGCTGCGGCGGGAGTCGCTGATCACGGTCAGCCCCTCGGTCACGCCGGGGGAGATCGTGCGGCTCACCGCCCGCACCGGGTACTCCCGCTTCCCCGTCGCCGCGGACACCGGCGCCTTCATGGGCTACCTGCACGTCAAGGACGTCCTCGACCTGGAGGACTCGGAGCGGGCGGTGCCGCAGCAGCTGTGGCGTCCGATGACGACGCTCCGCTCGGACCTGCCCCTGGACGACGCCCTGACCGTGATGCGCCGCGCGGCGACCCACCTCGCGCAGGTGGCCGACGCCTCCGGCCGGGTGCTCGGCCTGGTCGCGCTGGAGGACGTGCTGGAGCTGCTGGTCGGCGAGGTACGGGACCCGGCGCACCGGGACCTGCCCGAGGTGAAGGTGACGGAGCCGCGGGGGAGCGGAACCCCGGAACAGGCGCTGGCCGGCTGACCGGCGGGCGGGGCCGCGGCTGTCACATCGCCGACGGATCCTGCGGCCCCCGCCCCGACAGCACCTCCCCGTACGCCTGCATCAGGTCCGGCAGCCGCAGCGTCGCCAGATCGTCCCGCGACGGCGTGCCCGGGTACGTCGTGAGCCGCAGGTCCCGGTAGGCGCAGCTCTTCTCGTACAGCGTGCGCAGGAACCGCCCGTTGCCCAGTTCGTCGATCCAGCCCTGGTCCACGACGTGCCCGGCGATCGAGCGCAGTTCGTCCAGGGCCTCCTCGTCCCACGCGTCGCCGTTCTCCGCCGCCAGCACCTCGCCGATCGCGGTCAGTTCGAGGGGGCGGTAGGACGGGAAGTCGACGCGGCTGGTGAAGCGGGAGGACAGGCCGGGGTTGGCGGTCAGCAGGCGGTCCATGCCCTCGGGGTAGCCGGCCAGGATCACCACCAGGTGGTCGCGGTTGTCCTCGGCACGCTTCAGCAGCACCTGCAGCGCCTCGTCGCCGTAGGCGTCGCCCTTGCCGTAGCCGGAGTTGGACAGCGAGTACGCCTCGTCGACGAAGAGGACGCCGCCGATCGCGGAGTCGATCAGCTCGTTGGCCTTCACCGCCGTCTGCCCCAGGTACTCGCCGACCAGGTCGGCGCGCTGTGCCTCCACCAGGTGGTCGCCGCCGAGCAGGCCGAGGGCGTAGAAGACGCGGCCCAGGATGCGGGCCACCGTGGTCTTGCCGGTGCCGGAGGGACCGGAGAAGACGAAGTGCCGCTTGGGCGGCTGGACCGGCAGGCCCTGCGCGGCCCGCAACCGCGCCATGTTCAACTGCGCGGACAGCGCCTTCACCTGGCGCTTCACCGGCTCGAGGCCCACCATCCGCTCGAGCTCGGCGAGCGCCTCCTCGAGCAGCACCGGATCGGTCGGTCCGGCGGGCAGCGTGGGCGCCGCCGCGTTCTTCTCGCGCACCGCCGGATCGGCCACCGTCGGCAGTGGGCCGGCCGGGGGCAGGTCGGCTTCGGAGAGGCGCAGGTCACGGCCCTCGATGCCGAAGAGCGGGTCGAGGATGTCCGGTCCCTCCAGGGCGTCCTGGCCGCCGGAGAGCGTGATCGCGGCGAGGTCGGCCGACTCGTCGTAGCCGTCGCCCTCGGCGATCGCCGTGAGCCGGGCCGAGGTGTCCATGAAGGCCGGGTCGACGCGGTGCACGGCCCGGTACAGCGGGAGGGCGGCGGCGCTGCGGCCGGTGCCCTCGTGCGCCCGGGCCAGCCAGTAGCGCAGCTCCTTGCGCTGCGGCTGCTCGCTGCGGCAGCGCATCAGGGCCGCCGCCAGCAGGGGCTCGGCCTGCCCGTACATCTCCAGCCGGACCCGGGCCATGCCGCCGAACAGGCCCGCCTCGATGCCGAGCAGGGAGTCGTCGATCAGCGGATCGGTGTGGCGGACGAGCTGTTCCCAGTCCTTCACGAGGTAGGCGCGGCAGGCGTGCAGGAAACGGACCTGGGGATCGGTGTCCACGGGCGGCAGTCCGGCGAGGGCCCGGTCCAGTTCCGGGACGTGGCGGCCGTCGAGCCAGTGGGAGGCGTGCGCGAGCAGCAGGTCGCGCGGGCTCTCCAGCACCGGCTGCACCCACCAGCCCAGCCAGTACCAGGAGTTGAGGGCCCGACGGTGCCGGGCGCGCTGCTCGCCGAAGCGTTCGCGGTGCCGGAACATCCGCAGCAGGGCGGTCGTCGTGTCGACGCGCAGCGCGTGCAGCCCGAGCCAGCCGTCGGCCATCCCCGGGTCCATCCGCACCGCCGCCCGGAACTCCTCCTCCGCCTGCGGGTAGGCCCCCATGGTGTAGGCGTCCACGCCTCGCAGCCAGGCGAGGTCGGCCGGGGCCTCGGGGCCCCGCGTGCCGAAGTCCATCACGTCCCCCACAAACCGTGCCCCCGTCGGTTCACCGCCGGGCCGTCGCCCGTCGGCCGCCTTGGTCCAACGGCTGTGCCGCGAACCGGAGTTGCAACGGTGCGCAGAGCAGCGTCCGCCGGTCGCACCGAGGGCATCGTACCTGCGGTGGTGTCGCCCGCCGTAGGGTGCCGCACAGGCCGTTCGGCGAGGTGGGAGCACCTGGGGCGCATCTCGGACGGTGACGGAGGGTGAGCGGATCGCGTCGTACGGTGTCCGGAGCGGGGCCGGGGACAGAACGAAGCCCCCGGTCACGGGGGAACAACCGGGGGCTTCGCGTCTGCGGGCGGCCTCGGACGGCCGCTCATTGAGAACGTAAGACCTGTACGGCCCGCCGGTCAAGCCGAGTTGAAGCACTCCGGGAAGTTCGCCCGCAAGCCCTTTCACAGGTTCACCACATTGCAGGTGGTCCGTCACCCTGCGTGATCTGCCGGTCCGGCCCGACGGTGGTCACCGGACCCGGAAGCACCTCATATCCGTCGGTCGACTGCCGTACCAGGAGGTCGGCGAAGGGTCTGGAGGGGTCCTCGGCGAAGTGCCGGCGCTCCGCCCGGACCCACCCGTCCCAGAACTCCCGCTGCTCCTCCCCGTCCCGCGTCCTGCCGCGCGTCCACGACTCCTCCGCCAGCAGGTCCATCCACAGCAGGTGCGCCAGATGCGGCCGCAGCGCGCGGCGGCCCGCGCCGACGCCCTCGACGAGGACGACCGGGGCGGGAGGCAGCGGGCGGGGCGGCGCGAAGTCGCGGGCGCGCCAGTCGTAGGGGGCGTAGTGCGCGGTCTCGCCGCGGCGCAGCGGTGCGACCACCTGGGTCAGCAGCCGCCCGGTCCACTCGAACAGCTCGTCGTGCGTGGCGAGGTCGTCCAGGTGCAGCACCGGCGCGCCGCCCAGTTCCCGGGCCAACTGCCCGGCGAAGGTGGACTTTCCGGATCCGGCGTGCCCGTCGACGCCGACCAGGCGGACCGGTCCGCAGGACGGGGGGAGCCGGCGGAGCCGGGAGGCGAGAAGGCGGATGACGCTTCCTTCGGGGGAGACGGGACACGGGCTCGGCACATTCTCTCGGGAACCCGCCGGAAAGACACGGCCCGGTCGGCCGCCGTCACCCCGTGACCTCGGGCTTGACCGACCGGGCGGGCCGACCGGAAGGGGCAGCCGGACCGCGCCGTGTCGACCGGGCGGGCGCAGGTCGCGCCAGTGGTCCACACCAATATTGGTGGGCGCGGCATGACCGGAAGCGCTGGCACGACGTGCCGCCTCCGGCCATAGTTGGCGCACAACCGTGCAGCGCGACCGTGCAGCGCAACCGTGCATGGGGCCCGCACCGACTCGATCACCTGGGGGTCATTCCGCCCATGAGCAGAGCCGAACAGCCGTCCCGCAGAACAGTCCTGGCAGCCGCGATGGCGGCGGCGGTGACCGCACCCATGGCCGTCGCCGGCCCCGCGGCGGCCGTGGCCGCGGACACCACCCCGGACCGCTTGGTCGACAACCGGGCCTGGACCACGCACGCCGACTGGCGCAGCGGCACCGCGCAGGGCGTCCGCCCCGTCGCCGGCCCGCGTCCCGGCGTGGCCATCGCCGCACCCGTCGGCACGGCCGACTACACGGACCCGCACACCGGGACGACCGCCGCGTGGGAGTACGCGACCTGGACCTCCCCGGTGCACAGGCTCTCCGTTCCGTCCACGGAGGCAATCGCCTCCTGGAACGCGCACACCCCGGCCGGCACCTGGCTCCAGGTCGAACTGAAGGGGACGTACTCCGACGGCACCGACACCCCCTGGTACGTGATGGGCCGCTGGGCGGCCGGCGACCAGGACATCCGGCGGACCTCGGTGGACGACCAGACGGACGGCAAGAGCAGCATCTGGACCGACACCTTCGCCATCGACGACGCCGCCACCGGTCTGCGCCTGACGTCGTACCGGCTGCGGCTCACCCTCTACCGCAAGCCCGGCACCCGGCTCACCCCGACCGTCTGGCGGCTCGGCGCGATGGGCTCCGACATCCCCGACCGCTTCACCGTCCCGGCCTCCGCTCCCGGCCTCGCCCGGGAACTGGACGTCCCGCGCTACTCGCAGGAGATCCACAAGGGGCAGTACCCCGAGTACGACAACGGCGGCGAGGCCTGGTGCAGCCCCACCTCCTCGCAGATGATCATCGAGTACTGGGGCGGCCGGCTCACCCCGGAGCAACTGGCCTGGGTGGACCCGTCGTACGTCGATCCGCAGATCTGCCACGCGGCCCGGTTCACCTACGACTACCAGTACCAGGGCTGCGGCAACTGGCCGTTCAACGCGGCCTACGCGGGCACCTTCCACGGCATCCAGGGCGTGGTCACCCGGCTCGGCTCGCTCACCGACCTGGAGACGCTGATCGCGGCCGGCGTCCCGGCCATCACCTCCCAGTCCTTCCTCGCGACGGAGCTCACGGGCGCGGGCTACGGCACCTCCGGGCACCTGATGACGGTGATCGGCTTCACCCCCGACGGCGACGTGATCGCGAACGACCCGGCCTCGCCGAGCGACGAGGCGGTGCGACGGGTGTACCGGCGCGGGGAGTTCGAGAACATCTGGCTGCGCACCAAGAGGTACGACGCGAACGGCCGGGTCAGAAGCGGCACCGGCGGCGTCTGCTACCTCTACTTCCCGGTCAGGCCGACCCCACGACAGCGCCGCGCCCTTGCGGCCGTCGGGGTCGCCTGACCGCCCGTCACGCCCGGAAGGGGCGACACGACGGGTGACGCCGCCGGGAGGCGGTCCGGCTTCGCGGCCGAGGGCGTGTGACCAAGCTCTCGGCCGCCGAAGGCGGCGAGCGGTGGCAAGGTGGACGAAACGGTGGGGAACCGGCCAGTGCACCCCGCCGGCGTGCCGGACCGGCGGGTCCGACCGGTACGTTCGAACGCCCGAGATCGGTGAGAGGTCATGACCGCACACTCAGCCACCGCAGCCCGCGTCCGCGCCCGCACCGGCGGCCCCGGGGGCGACGGGGGTGACGGGCCGAAGGTCCTCGAACACGTCATGGGCTGGACCCTCGCCGTGGTGATCGCGATCCTCGTGACCCGACTCGGTCTGCTGTGACCTGATCCGTACCCCGACCTGCCATACTGCGGATGTCCCGCCGCCCCTCGGACATCAGGGTCGAAATTGAATATCAGCCAGCAGAGCGACACCGTACCCCCACCGGCCCGCGGCACCGAGCGGTCGGTCGCGCGCCGGGCCGAACTCATCTCCATCGGGCGGAAGTTGTTCGCGGACGCACCGTACGACGCGCTCTCCATGGACGACATCGCCCGGCAGGCGCGGGTCGCCAAGGGGCTGATCTACTACTACTTCCGGTCCAAGCGCGGTTACTACCTGGCGATCGTCCGGGACTCCGTGGCCGACCTGGTCGCCTTCGCGGCGAGCGGCCTCGAACTGCCGCCCGTGGATCGTGTGCACCGCACCATCGACGGCTACCTCCGCTACGCCGAGCACAACCACGCCGCCTACCGCACGATCGTCAGCGGCGGCGTCGGCTTCGACACCGAGGTGCACGCCATCCGGGACGGCGTGCGCGAGACGATCGTGGCGACCGTGGCCGAAGGGGCGTACGGCCGCGGTGACATCGCCCCGCTGGCGCGTATGGGCCTGCTCGCCTGGGTGTGCAGTGTGGAGGGCGCCACCCTCGACTGGATCGCCCGCCCCGAGCTGAGCCGTGAGGTGATGTGCGAGCTGCTCGTCAGGACGCTGGGCGGTGCGATGCGCGCCATCGCGGAACTCGACCCCGCCTACCCGGCCCCGCAACCCGCCCGCCGCGACGGATGACGAAAGCCGGCCACGGGCCGGCTCCGCGACGGCCGTGGGCGAACGCCCTTGTTGTTGTCATGCATGCAACAACAAGCGGCCGCGAGGGGTGCAGGCCATTTCTGAGCGATGGTGCCGCCCGGTCCCCGGCGGTACGATTTTCTTGAAGTAAGCGGTCGTTAACTGGTGACGCGGTGTCGCCGATCGGGCATACTCACAGCGCGCAGCCGCTGGTCAGCAGCTTCCGTGACCCGGAAGCGCGGGCACCGGCCGCGCCCGAAGTACGAGCCGGCGGCGCCGCCCCCACCCAAGGTGCACGTCCGCCCATGCGCCCGACAGGGAGGAGAGCGTCGCCATGCCCGACCGCGCCCCGCAGCCGGTGGACCGGCAACTGCCCACGGACGAGGCCCGGGACCTGATCTCGCTCGTCCGCGACATCGCGCAGCGTGAGATCGCCCCCGGGGCGGCCGCGGAGGAGGACGCCGGGCGCTTCCCGCGCGAGGTCTTCTCCCTGCTGTCCGAGGCGGGCCTGCTCGGCCTGCCCTACGACTCCGAGTACGGAGGCGGCGACCAGCCGTACGAGGTCTACCTCCAGGTCCTCGAGGAACTCGCCGCGGCCCGTCTCACCGTCGGCCTCGGTGTCAGCGTGCACACCCTCGCCTCCTACGCGCTCGCCGCCTACGGCACCAAGCAGCAGCAGGTCGAGCACCTGCCCGCGATGCTCGGCGGCGGGCTGCTCGGCGCCTACTGCCTGTCCGAACCCGCGTCCGGCTCGGACGCGGCGTCCCTGCGCACGAAGGCGGTCCGCGACGGCGACGAGTGGGTGATCACCGGCACCAAGGCGTGGATCACGCACGGCGGCATCGCCGACTTCTACACGGTCATGGCACGCACCGGCGAAGAGGGGCCGCGCGGGATCACCGCCTTCCTGGTCCCCGGCGACGCCGAGGGCCTCAGCGGGGCCGCGCCCGAGAAGAAGATGGGCCTGAAGGGCTCGCCCACCGCGCAGGTCCACTTCGACGGCGTGCGGGTCTCCGACGACCGGCGCATCGGCGAGGAGGGCCAGGGCTTCGCCATCGCGCTGGCCTCCCTCGACTCCGGCCGGCTCGGCATCGCGGCCTGCGCGATCGGCGTCGCCCAGGCCGCGCTCGACGAGGCGGTCGCCTACGCCGCCGGGCGGCGGCAGTTCGGCCGGCCCATCGCGGACTTCCAGGGGCTGCGCTTCATGCTCGCCGACATGGCGACCCAGATCGAGGCGGGCCGCGCGCTGTACCTGGCGGCGGCGCGGCTGCGCGACGCGGGGCTGCCGTTCGCCAAGCAGGCCGCCATGGCGAAACTGCACTGCACCGACACCGCCATGAAGGTGACGACCGACGCCGTGCAGATCCTCGGCGGGTACGGCTACACCGCCGACTTCCCCGCGGAGCGCTACATGCGCGAGGCCAAGGTCCTGCAGATCGTCGAGGGCACCAATCAGATCCAGCGGATGGTCATCGCCCGTCATCTCGCGGGTCCGGAGACGCGCTGAACTGACCCGGTCTGACCTGCGGCGCCGCGAGCCGGACCCACTCCGGGTCGTGGCGCCCCGGCAGGGTGCGGCCCCGGTCGGCCCAGGTACGCATCAGGTCCCGGTAGATGGGCGGGTCATGGGGCGCCGACGGCGCAGGCGAAACCCTTCCCGCGGGCGGCGGCACGAACACCCGGCGCAGACGCCCAGTCGCTCGGTAGGTGGCGGTCATACCACACCAACGCGCCGGACGGCGTCGAGGTCACCGTCGGGGAACCGTCCGTTCGTCCACGAGTGCCCGGCGAACCACGTCACGGCCGCCGGTCCGGCGGATCCGGGCACGTCGGACCTGCACCGCGGCGCTCTGCGGGCCATGGTGCAGGACGATGACCGGTACGGCCGGAAAGCGGAAAGACCGGGAAGGCGTGACGGCCCGTCAGGGGCGGACGCTCAGGCGGCGTGACGCCGCATCACGGGGACCCGGATCGGGCGCGAGCCCGGGCCGCCGACGTGCGAGAAGGGCTGCATCCGCCAGTCGAGTCCCTGGGGGAGCGTCAGCAGCAGGGCGGTCTCCTGCTCCTGCGGCTTCACCGACTCGTCCGCGGGGCGGGCGTCGGCGGCGTTGCGGCCCGTGCCGGCGCAGACCGTGAGGCCGAACGGGTTCCACGGCGAGGCGCACAGCGCGTGCTCGGGCAGGACCTCCTCGTCCGCCAGCAGGGCGATGGGCTGCGCGCAGTCCGGGCAGATCACCCGGTACATCTCGAAGGTGTCGTACGCGTCGAACTCGTCGTCGTAGGCGTCGGGTTCGACGCCCTCCGGCTCGGGTTCGACGACCGCCTGGAGACGCTTGGGTGCGGTACGACCAGGACGCTTAAGACTCTGCATGGGATTCTCCCCCTCGGGCTGGGCCGTGAAGGCGCTGCGGCCTCGACCACAGCAAGCATTTCCCCCTCGCCACCGGCGGTAATCACGAGAACATCACGGAGAGTGCCAGGTGGCTGTGGTGTTCGTCACATGCCGACCGGTGGTGCCCGTGGCGGAGGTCTTTGTCCCACAGGCGGCTCACATCCTGCTCCCGGCCACATCACGAACCGGGTATGACCTGGGCTGCTCAGGTATCGGAGGAGATCAAGCGCACTGTAGGTTCTTGCGCCATGGAGGAGCTGGACCGACAGATCGTGCAGCTGCTCGTCAAGGACGGGCGGATGAGCTACACAGACCTGGGCAAGGCCACGGGCCTGTCCACGTCGGCCGTGCACCAGCGGGTGCGCCGGCTGGAGCAGCGTGGCGTCATCCGCGGCTATGCCGCGGTCGTCGACCCCGAGGCCGTGGGGCTGCCCCTGACCGCCTTCATCTCGGTGAAACCGTTCGACCCCAGCGCCCCCGACGACATCGCGGACCGCCTGGCCGGCGTTCCCGAGATCGAGGCGTGCCACAGCGTGGCCGGCGACGAGAACTACATCCTCAAGGTCCGCGTGGCCACCCCGCACGAGCTGGAGGAACTGCTGGCCCGGCTGCGTTCCCTGGCCGGGGTGTCCACCCGGACCACCGTCGTCCTGTCCACCCCGTACGAGGCCCGGCCGCCGCGCATCTAGGCCCTCCGGGCCCGCCCCAGGTGCGGGCCGGGGGCCGCCGCGCGAGAAACTGTCGGTCATGAGTGAACGCACCGACCAGCCCGAGACCGTACTGCTCCGCCGCGGCGAGGTCCACAGCCCCGCCGACCCCTTCGCCACCGCGATGGTCGTCGAGCGCGGCCAGGTCGCCTGGGTCGGCTCCGAGGGCGCCGCCGACGCCTTCGCGGACGGCGTGGACGAGACCGTCGACCTGGACGGCGCCCTGGTCACCCCCGCGTTCACCGACGCCCATGTGCACACCACCGCCACCGGCCTCGCGCTCACCGGCCTCGACCTGTCCGACGCCCCGTCCCTCGAGGCGGCCCTCGCCCGCGTGCGCGACTTCGCCGCCGCCCGCCCGGACGACCGCGTGCTGCTCGGCCACGGCTGGGACGCCGCCCGCTGGCCCGGCGGACGCCCGCCCACGCGCGCGGAACTCGACGAGGCCACCGGCGGACGCCCGCTGTACCTGTCCCGCATCGACGTGCACTCGGCCGTCGTCACGACGGCGCTGCTCGACCTGGTGGGCCGCGACCTCGGCCCGGTGGACGGCCCGCTCACCGCCGACGCCCACCACGCCGTACGCGCCGCCGCCCTCGCCGCGATCACGCCGCGGCAGCGCACCGAGGCCCAGCGTGCCGCCCTCGCCCGTGCCGCCTCCCTGGGCATCGGGTCGGTCCACGAGTGCGCCGGCCCCGAGATCTCCTCGGAGGACGACCTCACCGGCCTGCTGCGGCTCGCGGCCGAGGAGCCCGCACCGCGGGTCGTCGGCTACTGGGCCCAGCAGGGCGAGGAGGGGGTCGCCAGGGCCCGGGAACTGGGCGCGGCCGGCGCCGCGGGCGACCTCTTCGCCGACGGAGCCCTCGGCTCGCACACCGCCTGCCTGCACCGGCCCTACGCCGACGCCGACCACACCGGCACCGCCTACCTGGACGCGGCCGCCGTGGCGGCCCACGTCACCGCCTGCACCGAGGCCGGTATCCAGGCGGGCTTCCACGCCATCGGCGACGCGGCCGTGACCACGGTCGTCGAAGGGGTGCGCGCCGCCGCCGACAAGGTCGGCCTCGCCCGCGTCCGCGCCGCCCGCCACCGCGTCGAACACGCCGAGATGCTCACCCCCGAGACGGTCGCGGCCTTCGCCGAACTGGGCCTGACCGCCTCCGTGCAGCCCGCCTTCGACGCGCTGTGGGGCGGCGACGACGGCATGTACGCCCAGCGTCTGGGGGCGGAGCGGGCGCGCACCCTCAATCCGTTCGCGGCGCTGCTGCGCGCCGGCGTCCCGCTCGCCTTCGGCTCCGACAGCCCGGTCACCCCCCTCGACCCGTGGGGCACGGTCCGCGCCGCCGCCTTCCACCGCACGCCCGGGCACCGCGTCTCCGTGCGGGCGGCGTTCACCGCCCACACGCGGGGCGGCTGGCGGGCGGTCGGACGGGACGGCGCGGGCGTCCTGGTGCCCGGCGCGCCCGCGGACTACGCCGTGTGGCGCACCGGCGAACTGGTGGTCCAGGCCCCCGACGACCGGGTCGCCCGCTGGTCCACCGACCCCCGGTCCGGCACCCCCGGCCTGCCCGACCTGACGCCCGGCCGGGACCTCCCGGTGTGCCTGCGCACCGTGGTCGCAGGGCGGACGGTGTTCGTACGGCCGGGCGAGTGATCTACGGCCGCGGTGCGGGCGCGGGAGGCCGCCGCCACCCGGTCGCACGACCTGCGCATCCTCCGCTCTGACCAGGGCTTTCTCCGAGAACCCGCAGGTCGAACGGCTGTTGACAGGCGACGGCAGGGGGCCGGTAGGTTCGGCCGGGTCCACCACCGGACGCCCGACCGGGGAATGTCCGTGCAGTCGCCGCGGCGCCGCTGGGTCAGGGACGGTGTGCCGCACCGGGGCACCGTCGCTGGCAGCCAGGCCCAGTGCCCGCGCCGCGACGAGGGACGGTTCCGGCCGGTCGGGAAGGTGTGACCCGGGTGGGGCCCGGGTGCTCAGTAGACAACGGCTTCAGGTCGACCCGCAGCCGGCGGGTCCCAGGTCGGCCCGAAGGGCGCCGGGCCCCCACTCCGCAGCGAGCGAGTCACCGACGCGCGTTCTTACCCCGCTTTTGCGGAAACGACACCACCGTACGAACCTGTTGTCACGTCATCGCAGGCCGCGGCCACTATGGTGGACCTCTGCGTACGGAGATGAAGGGGCAGCAGTGAACGACGGCGACGGGACCCACGCGGCACGGGCCCAGGAGAGGCGCTTCGGCCCGCTCGGCACGGCGTTGGTGATCATTCCGACCTACAACGAGGCGGAGAACATCAAGGCCATCGTCGGCCGGGTGCGCAAGGCCGTTCCCGAGGCGCACGTCCTCGTGGCCGACGACAACAGCCCCGACGGCACCGGCAAGCTCGCCGACGAACTGGCCGTCGAGGACGACCACGTCCAGGTGCTGCACCGCAAGGGCAAGGAGGGGCTGGGCGCCGCCTACCTGGCGGGTTTCCGCTGGGGCCTGGAGAAGGGGTACGGCGTCCTGGTGGAGATGGACGCCGACGGCTCCCACCAGCCCGAGGAACTGCCCCGCCTGCTGACCGCGCTCAAGACCGCCGACCTCGTCCTCGGCTCCCGCTGGGTACCCGGCGGCCGGGTGGTCAACTGGCCGCGCAGCCGGGAGTTCATCTCCCGCGGCGGCAGCCTCTACTCGCGGCTCGCCCTCGACCTGCCGCTGCGCGACATCACCGGCGGCTACCGCGCCTTCCGCCGCGAGACCCTGGAAGGCCTCGGTCTCGACGAGGTCGCCTCCCAGGGCTACTGCTTCCAGGTCGACCTCGCCCGCCGCGCGGTCAAGGCCGGCTACCACGTGGTCGAGGTGCCCATCACCTTCGTCGAGCGCGAACTCGGCGACTCCAAGATGAGCCGCGACATCCTGGTCGAGGCGCTGTGGCGGGTCACGGCATGGGGCGCGACCGAACGGGTCGGCAAGGTCCTGGGACGCGACAAGAAGTCCTAGGGCCGCCCCAGGATCCGTGAGGCCGCGGTTTATCCCGTACTGAGCCGGGCCCAGGCACACTGGAGGCATGACGACTGGCGCTCCGACCCCCACGTACCCCGCCCGGCCCCGACCCCGGCGCTCACGGCTGCGGACCTGGCTGCCGCTGGGCATCGCGGCCTGGCTGGTGCTGGAGATCTGGCTGCTGACGGTGGTGGCCGACGCGTCCAGCGGGCTCGTCGTGTTCCTGTTGCTCCTCGCGGGCGTCGTGCTCGGTTCCGCGGTGATCAAGAAGGCCGGCCGACGCGCCTTCCAGAACCTGAACGAGGCGCTGCAACGCGGCGGCAGCCCCTCGCGCGGCGGCGGCAACGGCCTGCTGATGCTGGGCGGCCTGCTCCTGATGGTCCCCGGTCTGATCTCGGACGCGGTGGGCCTGGTGCTGCTGATCCCGCCGGTGCAGAAGGCCCTCGGCCGCTACACGGAACGCACCCTGGAGCGCAAGCTGCGCACGGCCTCCCCGGGCAGCCTGGGTGACGCCTTCCAGCAGGCCCGCATCCACCGCCCCGACGGCAAGGTCGTGCGGGGCGAGGTGATCCGGGACGACGAGCCGGGGGACGCGCAGCCGGGCCCGCGGCCGCCGTTGACGCGCTGAGCCCGTCGCGCGGCACACGAGCGAATTGCCGCGCGGCACGCGGGCCAGTTGTCGCGCGGCACACGTCCGAGGGACCACGGAGGGGCCACCGAGGGACCTACGACGACTGCGGGCGCTCACGTGGAACTCCACGTGAGCGCCCGCAGTCGCGTGCGTGTGCTGTCGTCGTCCGCCTGGCCGTGAAGGCCCTACGCCGACTTGCGGCTGTCCCGCGGATGAACGGCGATGTTCATCGCGCCGGAGCGCAGTACCGCCAGACGCTCCTCGAGGACCTCTTCGAGTTCCTCGCGGGTGCGCCGCTCCATCAGCATGTCCCAATGCGTACGCGCGGGCTTGGCCTTCTTCTCTTCCGGGCCGTCGCCGTCGACCAGGAGTGCCTGGGCCCCGCAGACCTTGCACTCCCACTCCGGCGGGATCTCCGCCTCGACCGAGAAGGGCATCTCGAAACGGTGCCCCTTCTCACATGCGTACTCCACGGCCTGGCGCGGGGCCAGGTCGATGCCGCGGTCCGTCTCGTAGCTGGTCACCACGAGGCGCGTGCCGCGAAGAGCTCGCTCACTCATGAATCGTGCCTCCCGGGCTTGTCGCCCACAGGACAGGTGTCGCTGTCGTCGTCATCCGGTCAACGTCCGGTCGGCGGTAAAGATTCCCGTTCCGGGTCATGCGTCGCCGTCGTAGCCGCCCTTGTTCTACCCACCCGCGCCCGGTTTGTCACATCTGATGGCAGATGTCACCCAGTGCTTCGGCATCTTTGACGCGCAGTGACGGTACGCCTGGCAGGCCAAACGCGTACACTACCGCTCTTTCGCCGTGAGTGCTAAATCCTCTCGGGAACCGGGTTGCCCGCGTCGCCGATCGCCCGGCGAACCGGAACCCGTGCGAGCAGCGTGAACCCGATCACGAAGAACGCCACCAGCGACAGGATCGCGTCCCGGTAACTCCCGGTGAGCTGGTACGTGATCCCGAACAGCAGGGGACCCAGCCAGCTCATGCCGCGGTCGCTCAGTTCGTACGCCGAGAAGTACTCGGCCTCCTTGCCCGGCGGGACCAGGTGCGAGAACAGGGACCGGGACAGCGCCTGGCTGCCGCCCAGCACCAGGCCGATCCCGGCGGCGAGCACGAAGAACCACAACGGCGCCCCGGCCGGCAGGAAGAACCCGGCGCCCAGCGTCACCGTCCACGCCACCAGCGATCCGAGGATCGTGCGCTTCGCGCCGTAGGTCCGGGCCAGCCGTCCCATCGCCAGCGCTCCCGCCACCGCCAGCACCTGCACCAGGAGCACGGCCCCGATGAGGGTCGACTGGCCGAGGCCCAGTTCCTCGGATCCGTACACCGAGGCTTGCGAGATCACCGTCTGGATGCCGTCGTTGTAGACGAGGTACGCCAGCAGGAAGGCCAGCGTCAGCGGATGGCGGCGCATGTCGCGCACGGTCGCCGTGAGCTGCCGCAGGCCGGGGGCCGTCGCCTCCTCCGGCCGGGGCCGGCGGTCGCGCAGCCGCCGCAGGGGCACGAGCGTGAACGCGCCCCACCACAGGCCCGCGGAGGCCAGGCAGACCCGTACGGCCGCGGTCTCCGTCAGGCCGAAGGTGTCGTGCGCGGTGTAGAGGACGAGGTTCGCGACCAGGACCAGCGAGCCCGCCGCGTACCCGAAGGCCCAGCCCCGGGAGGAGACGGCGTCGCGCTCCTCGGGCGGGGCGATCTGGGGCAGATAGGAGTTGTACAGCATCATCGCCACCGACTGCGCCGCGTTCGCGACCACCAGCAGCAGCCCGCCGAGCAGATAGCGGTCGCCGTCCAGGAAGAACATGCCCGCCGTCGCCGCGGCCCCCACGTAGGCGGCGGCGCCCAGCAGCGGCTTCTTCCGGCCGGTGCGGTCGGCCGCGGCGCCCACCACGGGCATCACCAGCACCGCCACGATCACCGACAGGGACACCGCGTACGCGAAGAACGACCCGGCGCGCACCGGTATCCCCAGCGGGTGCACGAACCCGTCCGCGTCCGCCGCCGACTCCGCGACCGACGTCAGGTACGGGCCGAGGAACACCGTGAGCACGCTCGTGGAATAGACGGAGCAGGCCCAGTCGTAGAAGTACCATCCGCGCTGCTCGCGCCGCCGGTCGGTGGGCTTGGCCCGCACGGTGTCGATGGCCACCCGTGCCCTCGCTTCCCCGCTGAGAGTGCCGTGCGCAGGCACGGGACGGCGTTCCGGATGCTCAGACCCAGACGCCGCGTTCCTCCATGACCTTGCGCAACGTGTCGATGTGATCGGTCATGATGCCATCCACGCCCAGGTCCAGCAGCCGGTGCATGCGCTCGGGCTCGTTGACGGTCCACACGTGCACCTGCAGCCCGCGCGCGTGGGCGGTGCGCACGAAGCGGCGGTCGACGACCTGGATGCCGGACTGCTCCTCGGGCACCTGCGCGGCGACGGCGGAGCGGCGCACCGCGGCCGGCACTCCCCAGGACCGCAGCCGCAGGCCGAGCACGCCCCGCGTGCCGTACGACGTCGCCAGGCGAGGACCGGCGAGGCGCTGCGCCCGCACCACACGCGCCTCGGAGAACGAGCCGACGCAGATCCGGTCCCAGGCGTCCATGCGCTCGACGAGGTCGAGGAAGGGGCGCAGCGCGGCTTCCGCCTTGAGGTCGACGTTCCAGCACACCTCGGGGAAGGTCTCCAGGAGTTCCTCGAACAGCGGCACCGGCTCGGCGCCCGCCACGCGCGCGCCCGCCACCTCCCGCCAGGGCAGGTCGGCGATGCGCCCCGCGCCGTCGGTGACCCGGTCGAGCGTCTCGTCGTGGAAGGCGACCAGCCTGCCGTCCGCCGTGACGTGGACGTCGGTCTCGATGTACCGGTAGCCCGTCCGCACCGCGCGCCGGAACTGCAGCACGGTGTTCTCCAGCCCGTCCGCCGCCCCGCCCCGGTGGGCGAAGGCGATCGGGCCGGGATGGTCGAGATAGGGGTGGCGTATCCGCGTGGTCACGGTCGCAGTATCGCGCCCAGCGGTTGCCCCTCGGCAACGACCGTGCTGCCGCCGGATGCCGACGGGACGTCGAACACCCGCAGGAAGAGCTGGGCGAGCGGGCCGATCGACACCGCGTACAGGACGGTGCCGACGCCGACCGTGCCGCCGAGGGCGAAGCCGGTCGCGACGACGGCCACCTCGAGCGCCGTGCGGATCAGCCGGATCGAGCGCCCGCTGCGCCGGTGCAGCCCGGTCATCAGTCCGTCGCGCGGACCCGGGCCGAGGCGAGCGGCGATGTACAGGCCGGTGGCCACGCCGTTGAGCAGGACTCCGCCGAGCAGCAGGGGCACGCGGACGGCGAGGGAGTGCGCGTCCGGGACCAGGGCGAGCGTGCCGTCCATCGCGATGCCGACCACGAACACGTTGGACACCGTGCCGAGGCCGGGGCGCTGGCGCAGCGGGATCCACAGCAGCAGCACCGCGGCGCCGACGACGATCGACACGGCCCCGATCGTCAGGCCGGTGAGCTCGGCCAGACCCTGGTGCAGCACGTTCCACGGCTCCAGCCCCAGCCCCGCCTCGACGAGGAGCGCGGAGCTGGCCCCGTACAGAACGAGTCCGGAGTACAGCTGGATCAATCGCCGCCCGAGACGGCTTCTTGCGGACAACGGTGCCCCCCGCGTGGTGGTAATGGACTGACGCATGACACCCTGTGGCTTGGGAAGAAACGCCATCCATGGCCAATTCGGGGAAGGTGGACTGATTTCTGTGGCGCAGTGGACTTCGGCGATGGGTGTGGCGCAGCTCGCCCGGCTGCTCAACTCCCAGCAGGAACGCCCGGCGGGCCCCGGTTCGCGACGTCCGCCCGCCTACCGGGCGCTGGCCGACGGCATCCGGCTGCTGGTCCTGGAGGGACGGGTGCCGGTGGCCGCCAGGCTGCCCGCCGAACGCGAGCTGGCGCTGGCGCTGTCGGTGAGCCGTACGACGGTGGCGGCCGCCTACGAGGCGCTGCGCACCGAGGGATTCCTGGAGTCCCGGCGCGGCGCCGGAAGCTGGACGGCCGTACCCGCCGGGAACCCCTTCCCGGCACGCGGTCTGGAACCCCTTCCGCCCGAGGCCCTCGGCTCGATGATCGACCTGGGCTGTGCCGCGCTCCCCGCCCCGGAACCGTGGCTGACCCGCGCCGTCCAGGGCGCCCTCGAGGAACTGCCGCCGTACGCCCACACGCACGGCGACTATCCGGCCGGGCTGCCCGCGCTGCGCTCGATGATCGCCGAGCGCTACACGGCCCGCGGTATCCCCACCATGCCCGAGCAGATCATGGTGACCACGGGCGCCATGGGCGCGATGGACGCGATCTGCCACCTGTTCGCGGGCCGCGGCGAGCGCATCGCCGTCGAGTCGCCGTCGTACGCCAACATCCTCCAGCTGATGCGGGAGGCGGGCGCGCGGCTCGTCCCCGTCGCGATGGCCGAGGGGCTGGCCGGCTGGGACATGGACCGCTGGCGGCAGGTGCTGCGCGACGCGGCGCCCCGGATCGCGTACGTGGTCGCCGACTTCCACAACCCGACCGGCGCCCTCGCCGACGAGGACCAGCGGCGGCGGCTCGTCGAGGCGTCCCGGTCGGCGGGGACGGTGCTCATCGCCGACGAGACGATGAGCGAACTGTGGCTGGACGAGGACGTCTCGATGCCCCGTCCGGTGTGCGCCTTCGACCCGGCCGGCTCCACGGTGATCACGGTCGGCTCGGCCAGCAAGGCCTTCTGGGCGGGGATGCGCATCGGATGGGTGCGGGCGGCGCCGGACGTGATCCGCAGCCTGGTCGCCGCGCGGGCGTACGCCGATCTCGGCACGCCGGTGCTGGAGCAGCTGGCCGTGAACTGGCTGTTCGGCACCGGCGGCTGGGAACAGGCCGTGCAGGTGCGGCGCACCCAGGCCCGGGACAACCGGGACGCCCTGGTCACCGCGGTGCGGCGGGAGCTGCCGGACTGGGAGTTCGAGGTGCCCCGGGGCGGGCTCACGCTGTGGGTGCGGACCGGGGGGCTGTCGGGATCCCGGCTCGCGGAGATGGGGGAGCGGGTCGGCGTGCGGGTGCCCTCGGGGCCGCGGTTCGGGGTGGACGGCGCCTTCGAGGGGTATGTGCGGCTGCCGTTCACGGTGGGCGGCGCGGTGGCCGAGGAGGCGGCGGTGCGGCTGGCCGCGGCTGCCCGCGCGGTGGAGACGGGCGCGTCGGGGTCGGGGGAGGCGCCGCGCACGTTCGTGGCGTAGCCGCGACGGCCGCGGGGTCACGGGGGCGGGCGGGCCGCGGGGCCGCGGGGGACGCGCGGCGCGCGAACCGTGGGGCTGCGGGGGACGCGCGGCGCGTGGGCCGCGGGTCATGTCGGCCCCGGCGAGCGGCCTTGCCGTTCGGATTCCCCGGCTACGACCGCTCGGCCGCCCCGGCCTCCGCGGGTACCGGTGCCGCGTCCATGGGCGCCGGCTCCGCCTCGGTCGCCGCCTCCGTCTCCTCCGTCTTCTTCGTCGGCGCCGTCCTGTGCGCCTCCTCCGCCTTCTCTCCGTCCTTCCCCTTGTCGGGCTTCTCCCTCTTCTCCAGCGACGGCACCGCAGCCCCGTCGGCCGGCGTCGTCCGCGGCGGCAGCAGCTCCAGCACGGCCTGCCGGTCCGCGTCGCTCGTCGCGTCGTCGTACGGGTCCGGCGTCGCCGGCACCTGGAGACGGTGGACCGGGCCCGTGCCGAGGCGGGCGTAGCCGCGGCCCGGCGGGATCTGCGCGATCGGGGTGGTGTGCGGCGGGGCGCCGAGGAGCGTCCGCAGCTGCTCCGCCGTGGCGGCGCCCAGCACGACGCGCGCGCGGGTGTGCCGGCACACCGCGTCGCTCAGGGCGTCCGCGCCGTCGAACTGCTCGGCCACCACCACGGTCACGTTCGCCGCGCGTCCGTGCCGGAGGGGAACCTGCAGCAGGGCCTGCGGGTCCTTGCGGCCGCCCGCGGCGGCCAGATGGGTGAACGCGCTCGGGCGGTCCACGATGATCCACAGCGGCCGCCTGGTGTCGTCCGGCGGCGGATGGCCGGCCTGGCGGGCACGGTTGGCCTCGATCAGCCGGCGCTCGGTCTCGGCCGCGGCCCACTCCAGGCTGGCCACGGCCCCGGGCAGTGCGCACTCGACCGCCAGGACGCCGTCCCGGCCGGTCAGGCACACGTACTCGCCGGTGGCGCCGCCGTCGACGATCAGGATGTCGCCGTGCTGGAGCGCCTGCAGTGCGAGGGAGCGCAGCAGGGTGGAGGTCCCGCTGCCCGGCAGGCCCATGGCCAGCAGATGCGGCTCGGTGGAGCGGATGCCGGTGCGCCAGACGACCGGCGGCATGTCGCGCTGTTCGTCACCGTAGGCGAGGGGGAGGGTGCGCTGGACCTCGGACGGATCGGTGAAGCCGAGCACCGTCTCGCCGGGCGCCGTCACGAAGCGCTGGGCGGCGACACCGGTGGGCAGCGGGGGCAGCGCGCTGACCGTGAGCTGGTTCGCCTCCTCGTCCCAGGCGAAGCGGTACTCCCGGCTGCGGCCCGACTTGGCGTGCAGCAGGTGCTCGATCCGGGCGCGGGACTCCGCCTCCCCGTCGGGGAAGTAGGCCGGATACCGGACCACGAGGTACGTGACCCGGCCCGACGCGTCGAACTCGTACTCGGGGAACGCCTGTTCCCACTCACCGCCGTGCGCGTACAGGGGCGTGGGATCCTCGGCGACCGAGAAGCAGGGGACCAGTGCCTCGTAGAGCGACCGCAGCCGTTGCGTCTGCGGCTCGTCGGGTCCCTCCGGGGCCGCCGGGGCGCGGTCGCGGCCGTGCCAGGCCGCCGCCGCCATCAGGGTGACGGCGGCGAGCAGCGGGCCGTACGGCATGAGCGCCACGACCAGGACCACCGACGCCGCCAGGAACATCAGCGGTCCGCGTCTGTCCTTGGGGGTGCCGGTCCACTTGCGCCGACCGGCCGAGGCCAGCCGGCGCAGTCCGCGCATGATCGTCAGCAGCGGGTGGAGGACGTCGGTGGCGCTGTCGGCCGCCGTCCGGGCCAGCTCCCGGCTCCGGGCGAGGTGTGCGCTGCCTGTGCTCAGGATGCGGGGGAGGGGGCGCCGGGCCACTGCTGTCTCCTGTGGGTGCGTACGGGCGGGAGGGGCGGCCGTCAGAACTTCATGCCGCCGAGCAGGCTCGCCAGGCTCTCGCCGCCGGCCTTGATGCTCGGGGCGATGGCCGTGCTCGACAGGTAGAAGCCGAACAGGACCGAGACCATGGCGTGCGAGCCCTTGAGCCCGTCCTTGCGGAAGAAGAGGAAGACGATGACGCCGAGCAGGAACACGCCTGAGATGGACAGGATCATTTGGGTCTCCTGGTTCGTGGGGACAGTCACCATGAGTACTTCCAGGATCACAGCATGTATCCATACGATAAAAGGTGCAAATGAGTGAAATTCTCGCGAATTCCCCCGGCTGGCCGAGCCGCCGCGCGCCGGACGAGCCGGGCACGCGCCGCGCCGGGTCCGCAGTGATCCGTACCCCGGCGCGTCCGGCCCCGCACCGTACGAGCCAGTACCCTGGCGATTCACCTGAACGGTTGTAGGAGAGTCCGATGACTGAAGCCCCCGACCCCGAGGTCGTGGAGCTGGCGACCAAGATCTTCGATCTGGCCCGGCGAGGGCAGACCGAGGCGCTCGTGGCGTACGTCGACGCGGGCGTTCCGGCCGACCTCACCAACGACCGCGGCGACTCGCTCGTCATGCTGGCCGCCTATCACGGGCACGCGGAGGCGGTGCGCGCGCTGCTCGCCCGGGGAGCCCAGGCCGACCGGGTCAACGACCGGGGCCAGACCCCGCTCGCCGGGGCGGTCTTCAAGGGCGAGACGGAAGTGATCGAGGTCCTGCTGGAAGGCGGCGCCGACCCCGCCGCCGGCACCCCGTCGGCCGTCGACACGGCCCGGATGTTCGGCAAGCGGGAACTGCTCGAGTTGTTCGGCGCGCACTGACCGGCACGGTCTGTCGCACGCTCTGACCAGCGAAGACACGGGAAACGGGGGAGGCGGTGCAGGGTCGCGGAAATTTCGGTCGCGGCAGGTCGGACCGCCGGGTCATCATGACGAAGTGATTCACGGACGCGAGGGCTGGGCAGGTGTTGCCGCACCGCGCGGACCGTGATGCGGTCCGCATGGGCCACCGACGAGAGGCAGAGGAAGATGGTCTACAGCAAGCAGGAAACGGCGGGCGCCCCGACGTGTTGTCACGCGGCCAGGTAGTGCACGTCCCCGGTTGCGTCGACGCTTGATGTGAGGCTGTTTCCCATGTTCGATCCGGTCATAGCGCCCAGCGGTACCCTGCTCGGCCTGCTCCAGCGGGGCCGCGGCGACGGGACGCTGCACGCACTCACCGCCCCCCGCGCGGAAGCGCTGGCGGCCCTGAACCACTGTGTGCTGCGCGACCCCCGCCACGACTGGCAGGTGGAGAACCGCTCCCTGTACTACGCCCGTCTCTTCCTCGACCTCAACGGCGAGCTGGACGAGATCGAGGCACACCTCTTCGACACCGAGGACGTCTTCGACACCGACGAGTCCCGCACCGGCCTCGCGCTGGCCGTGCTCGGTCACCTCGCCTCCTACGGCAGGCGGGACGCCCTCCTGCTGCTGCGCCGATACGCGGCCTCCGGCGCCAACTGGGCCTGGGCCCTGGACGAGCTGGCGCTGCGCGACGACGACGCGGGCCTGCGGGCCCTCGCGGCGCCCGTGCTGGCGCGCTTCGCCACCGACCCGGAGGGCGAGGCCGAGCTGGCCGCCGCCGTGCGCGACGCCTTCGAGCCCCGGCCATGGCGGCTGTGGGCCGAGGATCCCCGGGAGTCCATCGCCACGCGCGTGCGTGCCGCCCAGGAGGCCGGCTGTTTCGACCGCTGGCAGCGGCAGCTGCGGCCGACCGGGCCCCGACCCGGGTGGAGCGTGCGGGCCGTCCTCGACTGGGCTCAGCAGGGCACCCAACGCGGCGCCGCGCTGCACGTCCCGGCCGCCCGCTGCCTGATGGCCGTGGCGGGTCCCGAGGACCGGCCCGAGATCCTCCGGGCCGCCGCCGGCGGCGCCGACGGAGCCCGCTGCGCCGCCCTGCGCTACCTCGCCGACCGCAACGATCCGGCCGCCCTGGACCTGATCGAGGGCGCGGTGGTCACCGGCTCCTCGGTCGTCGCCGAGGCCGCCGTGGACGCCTTCGAGCGGATGCGCAGTGTCGCCGCCGTCGACCGGGCACGCGGCTGGGCCCAACGGCCCGACCCGCTGGGCGCCGCCGCCGGCCGGGTGCTCGCCTGCCGGGGCGGGACCCGGGACAAGGACCTCGTCCTCGGTGCGCTGCGCGAGGCCGTACGCGGCGAGGGGCCCGACGCGCCCACGCTGTGGACCCTCGTCGACGGCGCCGGCCGGCTCGGCATCGCCTGCGCGGCCCCCGTGCTCCGCCATGTCTACCGCGAGACCGCCTCCTCCCATCTGCGCGGCCGGGCCGCACGCGCCCTGGCCGCCACCGACCCCTCCTTCCCGGTCGGCTTCGCCGTCGAGTGCCTGTGGGACTGCGAGGAGTCCACCCGCGAGATCGCCGCCCGGCACGCCGAGACCGGAGACGCCCGCGTCGTCGAACGACTCCGCCGGCTCGCCGCCGACCCGGCCGAGGAGGCCGAGGTCCAGACCGCCGTACGCAGCCGCATCGGACCCGACGGAGCCGGCGTGTGAGCCGGGGCGGGTGCCGAGGCGTGTGTCGAGGCGTGTGCATGCGGGCTGGTGAGCCGGGCCGCGAGCCGGGCCGTGTGAGCCGGTCGCGCGGCCGCCGGCCGGGCGCCGGCGCGGCCCGCGGATGAACGACGGATGACCCGCGGGTCAGGCGGTCGTGGACACGGCCTGACCCGCGCGGACGCGGCCCGCAACGCTCATGGGACGTTCCTCGCCCGGAAAGATCCACGTTGACGCGGGCACGTCCGGTCCGGCGAGAACACCCGTATGCGTGTCGTCATCGTGACCGAATCCTTTCCCCCCGACGTGAACGGCGTGGCACACTGCGCGCTCCAGACCGCCCGGCACCTCGTAGATCGCGGTCACACCCCTGTCGTCGTCGCCCCCGCCCCTGCGCCCGCTCCCGCTTCCGGGAACAAGCCCGACGGGACCGAGTTCGACGCCCTCGCGCCGTGCCCCGTCGTCCGTGTCCCCTCCCTCCCGCTGCCCGGCTACCCCCAGGTGCGTGTCGCCCTCCCCAGCAGGCGCCTCGCCGCGGCCCTCGTCGAGCACCGTGCCGACGTCGTCCACCTGGCGAGCCCCTTCGTCCTCGGCGTCCGCGGCATGGCCGCCGCGGCCCGGTTCGGCGTGCCCGCCGTGGCCGCCTACCAGACCGACCTGGCCGGATACGCCCGCACCTACATGGGCGCCGGAGAAGCCGCCGCCTGGCGGCGGATCCGCTCCGTCCACTCCGCGGCCGACCTCACCCTCGCGCCCTCCAGCGCGGCCCTGCGCGACCTGGAGGCGCACGGCGTGCCCCGGGTGCGGCTGTGGCCGCGCGGCGTGGACACCGTCCGCTTCCGCCCCGACCTGCGCGACGAGGCGCTGCGCCGCGAACTCGCCCCGGACGGTGAGCTGATCGTCGGCTACGTCGGACGGCTCGCCCCCGAGAAGCAGGTCGAACTGCTGGCCGGTGTCTGCGGCCTGCCGGGCGTCCGCGTCGTCGTGACCGGCGACGGACCGAGCCTGCCCGGCCTGCGGCAGCAACTGCCGGGCGCCGTCTTCCTGGGCCGTCGCACCGGCGACGACCTCGCCCGGATCTTCGCCTCGCTGGACGTCTTCGTCCACACGGGTCCCTTCGAGACCTTCTGCCAGACCGTGCAGGAGGCCATGGCTAGCGGCGTGCCCGTCGTCGCGCCCGCGGCCGGCGGGCCCCTCGACCTGGTCGCCCACGGGAGCACCGGGCTCCTGGTGCCGCCGCGCGACGCGGACGCGGTACGGGACGCCGTACGGGCCCTGGCCGCCGAAACCGGAACACGGGCCGCCTACGGCGCCGCCGCGCGCGCCACCGTCGAGGGGCGCACCTGGGCGGCCGTCGGCGACCAGCTGATCGAGCACTACCGGGCCGTGCTCGCCGCCCGCAGGACGGCGGTGGCGGCGTGACCTCGCTGCGGATCGTGCGGCTGGCCAACTTCGTCGCACCCGCGTCCGGCGGGCTGCGTACCGCCCTGCGCGAGCTGGGCAAGGGCTTCCGGGCCGCCGGGCACGACCCCGTGCTCGTCGTGCCGGGCGAACGCGCCGACGACCGGGAGACCGAGCAGGGACGGGTGATCACCCTGCCCGGGCCGCTGCTGCCGGGCACGGGCGGATATCGCGTGCTCACCGACCGGCGGCGCGTGGCGCGGCTGCTGGAGGAACTGGCGCCCGACCGCCTGGAGGTGTCCGACCGCACGACCCTCCGGTGGACCGGCAGGTGGGCCCGGCGCGCCCGGGTGCCCGCCGTGATGGTGTCCCACGAGACGGCGGACGGCGTGCTGCGCACCTGGGGCGTGCCGGAGGGCGCCGCCCGGCGCGCCGCCGACGCCCTCAACGTCCGCACGGCGCACACGTACGCCCGCGTGGTGTGCACGACGGAGTTCGCCGAGCGGGAGTTCGTGCGGATCGGCGCGCGCAACGTCGTACGGGCCCCGCTGGGCGTCGACCTGGTGGAGCGGCACCCCGCGCTGTGGGACGAGGTGCTGCGGGCCCGGTACGCGCACGTGGCCGAGACGCTGCTCGTGACGTGCACCCGGCTGTCGGTCGAGAAGCGCCCCGGCACGGCGCTGGACGCCCTGGAGGCGCTGCTGCGGCGGGGCAGGAAGGCGGTGCTCGTGGTGGCCGGGGACGGGCCGCTGCGCCCGCGCCTCGAACTCCGGGCGCGTGAGCGGGGGCTGCCGGTCACCTTCCTCGGTCACGTCGGCGACCGCGGGGCGCTCGGCGCCCTGCAGGCGGTCGCCGACGTGTGTCTGGCACCCGGCCCCGCCGAGACCTTCGGGCTCGCCGCGCTGGAGGCCATGGCGTGCGGGACGCCCGTGGTGGCCAGTGCATCCTCCGCACTGCCCGAGGTCATCGGGCCCGCGGGAGCCGTCGCGGCCGACCGGGGCGACGCCTTCGCGGACGCCGTCGAGATGCTCCTGGACCTCCCCGAGCGTTCGCGGCGTGAGGCCGCACGCGCGCGTGCTGAGTGCTTCGGCTGGGACACGGCCGTCGACGCGTTCCTCGCCGCGCACGACGCGACGGTACCGGTGCGTCCTCACCTGCCGGGAGCGTGACATGGCACCCCTGCGCTTCGTCGCCCTCGGCGACTCGCTGACCGAGGGGGTGGGCGATCCCGTCGGCGCCGGGTGGCGCGGCTGGGCCGCGCTGCTGGCCGACGGGCTCGCCGTGGACGGCGTGGCGTTCACCAACCTCGCCGTCAGCGGCGCCCGGACCCGGGAGGTGCTCCAGCGGCAGACGCCGGCGGGCCTGGCCCTGCGGCCCGACGTCGTGTCGGTGGTCGTCGGGGTCAACGACACCCTGCGCCGTACCTTCGACATCCGCGCCGTGGCCGGACGGCTCGACGAGGTCTACGCCGCCTTCACCGGCCAGGGCGCGGTGCTGCTCACGGCCTGTCTGCCCGATCCCGGCGCGATGCTCGGGCTGCCGGGAGCGCCGGCCCGTCCGCTGGCCCGGCGGCAGCGCGCGGTCAACCGGGTCGTCCACGCCCTGTCCGACCGTTACGGCGCCGTGCATCTGCACGCGTGCGAGGGCGCCTGGCTCACCGACCGAGCGATGTGGAGCGTGGACCGGCTGCATCCCGGCGAGCGGGGCCACCGGGCGCTGGCCGTGCGCTTTCACGCACTGCTCGCCGAGGCCGGCCTCGCGACGGGGGCCGCGCCCTCGGCCGAGCCGGAATCCCCGGCGCCCACCCGGTCGGCGAACCTGTGGTGGCTGGCCACCTCGGGCACCGGCTGGGTGGCCCGGCGGTGCACCGACCTGCTGCCGCAGCTGCTGCGGCTGGCCGCCGACGAGATGCGCCACCGCGCGCGGGGCACCGGCGCCCGCCTCGACGCGCGTGCGTCGGCGGCGGTGTCGGCGGCACTGGCCGCGCTGTCGGCGACGGAGCGGGCGGACGCGGTGTGACCCGGGACGCGGGGTGACAGGGAGCGCGTCTCAGTACGACGCAGGCGCGCAGGCGCGCAGGCGCGGAGGCGCGGAGGCGCGGAGGCGCGGAGGTGCGGACGTGCGGACGTGCGGAGGTGCGGACGTGCGGAGGTGCGGGCGGTACGGGCGGTACGGAGGCGCGGCGGTGCGGGACGCCTCAGCGCCGCCGTACCGCCACGAAGCGCACCGGTGTGCCCGGCGCCGCCTGTGCCGCCCGCGGGAGGTCGCCGGCGCGGACGACCCCGATCACCGGGTAGCCCCCGGTGGTCGGGTGGTCGGCCAGGAAGACCACCGGCCTGCCGTCCGGCGGTACCTGGACCGCCCCCAGCACCATGCCCTCGCTGGGCAGCTCACCGGGCACGGCGCGTTCCAGGGCGGGCCCCTCCGTGCGCAGTCCGATGCGGTTGCTGGCGGCAGACACCCGGAACGTGCGGGAGGTGAAGGCGCGGACCGCCTCCGGCGTGAACCAGTCGTCGCGGGGGCCCGGCGTCACCCGCAGGACGACCTCGGCGGGCGGCGCCGGACACGGCGCGACGTCCACGCGCGCGGGCGGGCTCTCCGGCGTCCCCAGGGGCAGCACCGCGCCGTCCGTGAGCGGCGCCGGGCCCAGCCCGGAGAGCAGGTCCGTGGAGCGGCTGCCGAGCACCGGCTCCACGGCGACGCCCCCGGAGACGGCCAGGTAGCCGCGTACGCCCGAAGTGACCGTTCCGACCTCCAGGACGGCGCCGGCGGGCACCCGCACGGGCGCGCCCCAGGACACCGGCCGGCCGTCCACCGTGACCGGGCAGGGTGCGCCCGCGACGGCCACCGTGACCGCCGAACGCGGCCGCAGCGCGCAGCCGGTGACGGTGGTCTCCAGGACGGCCGCCTCGGGCCGGTTGCCGACCAGCCGGTTGACGAGCGCCGCCGCGGGCCCGTCCAGCGCACCGGAGCGGGGCACGCCGAGGTGGGCGTGTCCGGGGCGCCCCCGGTCCTGCACGGTGGTCAGCGCGCCGGCCCGGACGACGACGAGTGCGCGGTCCGTCATGGGCACCCCACCGGGACGAAGCGCACCCGCGTGCCCGGCGACAGCAGCGCGGCCGGCACCCGCGCGTGGTCCCACAGCACGGTGTCCGTCCGCCCGATCAGCTGCCAGCCGCCCGGCGACGAGCGCGGGTACACGCCCGTGTACGGGCCCGCCAGCGCCACCGAACCGGCCGGGACGGCCGTGCGCGGGGTGGCCCGGCGCGGGACGTCGTAGCGCGGCGGCAGACCGGTGAGGTAGCCGAAGCCGGGCGCGAACCCGCAGAAGGCGACGCTGAACTCGGTCTCCGCGTGGATCCGGGCCGCCTCCCGTGCCGAGACGCCCCAGTGCTCGGCGACGTCGGCGAGGTCGGGGCCGTCGTAGCGCACCGGGATCTCGACGGCGGCACGCGTGCGCGGGGGAGCGGGAGGGACGTCGGACGCGGCGAGTTCCCGGGCCAGCCGCTCCGGTTCGTCGAGTCCGTCGAGGAGCACGGTGCGGGCCGCGGGGACGATCTCGCGGGCCGACAGCGCGCCGTCGGCGCGGCGGCGCGACAGCTCCGCGTGCAGCGCCCGGGCCTCCTCGTCCGAGGACACCTCGACGAGCAGGGCGCTGTCGCCGACGGGCAGCACCCTCATGCGAAGGCCTCCACCCGCACGCCCGACTCCTGCAGACGCTGCCGCACCCGCCGGGCCAGCTCCACGGCGCCGGGCGTGTCCCCGTGCAGGCACAGGGAACGCGCGCGTACGTCGACGCGGGCGCCGGAGTGCGAGGTGACCGTCCCGAACCGGGCCAGCGCCAACGAGCGTTCCACGACGGCCTCCGGGTCGGTGACGACGGCGCCGTCCCGGCCGCGCGGCACGAGCGTGCCCTCCTCGGTGTACGCGCGGTCGGCGAACGCCTCCGTGACGGTCTCCAGACCCGCCTTCCCGGCCAGCTCCAGCAGACGCGAGCCGGGCAGGCCCAGCACCGGCAGCGTGGCGTCGGCCAGCAGCACGCCGTCCACGACGGCCTCCGCCTGCTCCTGGTCGTGCACGACGCGGTTGTAGAGCGCGCCGTGCGGCTTGACGTAGGACACGCGCGTGCCCGCCGCGCGCGCGAAGACCTCCAGGGCGCCGATCTGGTACGCCACCTCCGCCGCGAGCTCCCCGGGCGGCACGTCCATGGCGCGCCGCCCGAACCCGGCGAGGTCGCGGTAGGAGACCTGGGCGCCGATCCGGACGCCGCGCTCGGCCGCCAGCTCGCACACCCGCCGCATGGTGGCCGCGTCCCCGGCGTGGAAGCCGCAGGCCACGTTGGCGCTGGTGACGACCGACAGCAGCTGTTCGTCGTCGGTGAGCTGCCAGCGGCCGAAGCCCTCGCCGAGGTCGGCGTTCAGATCGATGGGTGTCATGGATCCTTCGTGTCTCCTTCTCAGGCCACGCGGCTTCTCAGGCCACGCGGTACTGCTCGTCGCGGGCGTCGGTGAGGAACATCTGTCCCGGCGCGTGGGTGATGGCGAACGGCGGACGCGAGGCCATCACCGCCGCCTGCGGGGTCACGCCGCAGGCCCAGAACACCGGTATGTCGTCCGGCTCGGCGTCCACCGGGTCGCCGAAGTCGGGCCGGCCGAGGTCGTCGATGCCGAGCCCGGCGGGATCGCCGCAGTGTACGGGGCTGCCGTGCACCGCCGGCAGCAGGCTGCTCTCCCGGATCGCCGCCGCCAGGTGCTCCGGCGGCACCGGGCGCATGGACACCACCATCGGGCCGTGCAGCCGCCCCGCCGGACGGCACGGACGGCCGGTCACGTACATCGGCACGTTGCGGCCCTGCTCGACATGGCGGATCGGGACGCCCGCCCCGGTCAGCGCCCACTCGAAGGTGAAGCTGCAGCCGATCAGGAACGACACCAGGTCCTCGCGCCAGTGCGCGCGCACGTCCGTGGGCTCCGCCACCAGCTCCCCGTCCTGCCACACCCGGTAGCGCGGCAGGTCGGTGCGCAGGTCCGCGCCGTCCGCGAGGACGGTCCTGTACGAGCCGGCGTCCGTCACGTCGAGCACCGGGCAGGGCTTGGGGTTGCGCTGGCAGAACAACAGCATGTCGTACGCCCATTCGGCGGGCACCGAGATCAGGTTCGCCTGGGTGTGACCGGCGGCGACCCCGGCGGTGGGGCCCGTGAGCCCCTGGCGGAAGCGGGCCCGGGCGGTTTTCGGGCTCCACGCGTGCGCGTGCTCGTCGACCAGGGTCAGCGGACGGTCCTCGGTCTGGTTCACGAGAGCTCCTTCCCGCGCGTCTCCGGCAGTCCGAGCAGCGCCAGCGCGGCGATGCCGTAGCCGATCGCGCCGAACACCAGCGCGCCGCCCACGCCCCAGCTGTCGGCCAGGAAGCCGACGGTGGTGGGGAAGACCGCGCCGACCGCGCGTCCGGTGTTGTACGTGAAGCCCTGCCCCGTGCCGCGCACCGCCGTCGGGTACAGCTCGCTCAGGTAGGAGCCGAAGCCGCTGAAGATCGCCGACATGCAGAACCCGAGCGGGAAGCCGAGCACCAGCAGCAGGGTGTTCGCCCCGCTCGGGATGTTCGCGTACGCCAGGATGCAGACGGCCGACAGCAGGGCGAACAGCCAGATGTTGCGCCGGCGGCCCAGCCGGTCGGTGAGGTAGCCGCCGGTCAGGTAGCCGAGGAAGGCGCCGGAGATCAGGAACGTCAGATACCCGCCGGTGCCGACGACCGACAGGCCGCGCTCGGTCTTCAGGTACGTCGGCACCCAGGTGGCGAGCGTGTAGTAGCCGCCCTGGACGCCGGTGGACAGCAGGCCCGCGAAGACGGTGGTGCGCAGCAGACCGGGCTGGAAGATCGCCGCGAACGAGCCCTTGCGCGGGCTGTGCTCGCGTACGGCGACCGCCTGCGGGGCGTCGTGCACCCGCCGCCGCATCCAGATCACCAGCAGCGCGGGCAGCGCGCCGGTCCAGAACATGATGCGCCAGGCCAGGTCGGCGCCGGCGAACGAGAAGACCAGCGTGTACACGACCGCGGCCAGCGCCCAGCCGACGGCCCACGAACTCTGGACCGCGCCGAGCGTACGGCCGCGGTGCCTGGCGCTCGCGTACTCGGCGACGAGGATCGCGCCGACCGCCCACTCGCCGCCGAAGCCGAGGCCCTGCAGGGCCCGGAAGACCAGCAGTGTCTCGTAGTTCGGCGCGAAACCGCAGGCGACGGTGAAGACGGCGTACGTGATCACCGTGATCATCAGCGCCCTGACCCGGCCGACCCGGTCCGCCACCACGCCCGCGAGGGCGCCGCCGACCGCGGAGACCACGAGCGTGACGGTGGTGAACAGGCCGGTCTGACCGCTGTCCAGGCCGAAGTACGCGGCCAGCGCGACCATGCTCAGCGGCAGCGTGAAGTAGTCGTACGAGTCCAGGGCATAGCCGCCGAACGCGCCGGCGAAGGCGCGGCGGCCGCGCGGGCCGAGCGCGCGCAGCCAGCCCAGCGCCCCTTCGTCGCGGGTGAGTTCGGCGGCTCGCGGGCCGGTGGCCAGGGCCTGCGGTGGAGGGGTCGTGCTCATGGGCACCTCGCAGAGGGAGGACGAAGGGTGCGGAACTGAGCCGTGCCGTGCTGTGCCGTGCTGTGCGTGTGCGGGAAGCGGTGGCGCCGTACTGAGGGAACGGCGCCACGCAGAGAGCACTGTAGGGGATTGTTCAACGATCCCTCAATACTCATGTTGTTACGTTCTTGTTCTCTGCGATTGAATTCCGGCATGGCAGAGCAGCTGACCTCCCTGGCCGAGGACCGGGCGCTCCTGGGGCGCACCAGCACCGCGGAGCGGGTCTCGGACATCCTCAGAAGCCGCATCGCCGAGGGGTTCTTCCCGCCCGGGACCCGGCTGTCGGAAGACAGCATCGGCGGCGCGCTCGGGGTCTCCCGCAACACGCTGCGGGAGGCGTTCCGGCTGCTCACGCACGAACGCCTGCTCGTCCACGAGCTCAACCGGGGCGTCTTCGTGCGGGTGCTGACCGTCGAGGACGTGGAGGACATCTACCGCACCCGTGGCCTCGTCGAGTGCGCCGTCGTCCGCGGCCTCGGCGAGCCGCCCTACGCTCTGGACGGGCTCACCGAGGCGGTCGAGGAGGGCGAGCGGGCGGCGCGCGAAGGTGACTGGAAAGGCCTGGGCACCGCCAACATCCACTTCCACCGGGAACTCGTCGCCCTCGCCGGCAGCGTCCGCACCGACGAGCTGATGCGCAGCGTCTTCGCCGAACTGCGCCTCGCCTTCCACCTCGTGGACGAGCCGAGGCGGCTGCACGAGCCCTACCTCGCCCGCAACCGGCAGATCCTCCAGGCGTTGCGGGAGGGCGACCGGCGCGAGGCCGAGAGGCTGCTCGCGGTGTACCTCACCGACTCGCTGGAGCGGGTGGTCGACGTGTACCGGCGCAGGGTAGGGCAGGGCGAAACACTCCCGTAGGGGCGCGGGGAAGTGCGCGATGGGGCGCGGGGAAGTGCGCGATGGGGCGCGGGGAAGTGCGCGATGGGGCGCGGGGAAGTGCGCGATGGGGCGAGGGGGAGTGCGTGCTGGGGCGCGGGGAACCGCGCGGCCCCCGCCGGTTCGCACACGACGCACGCCCGGTGGCCGCCCAGCCCGCCGCCGGCGGCGATCCGCGCCGTTTGGGTCGTTGTCAGACCGAGGACCTAGTCTGTGCACCGTGACTTCGCCAGCATCGACGGACAGCGTTCCGCCCCAGCTCAGCGCGGGGCCGCGCCCCGCGCCGGGCCCGGCCGCCGACGAGGGGCTGGCGCGGCGGCTGCGCGCGCTCGCCTGCACCGCGCCGCTGCACGACCTCGACGCCCGCAAGGGCAGCCTCGCGGGCGAGTACTCGGTCTACGGCATGGCGGAGGTGGCCCTCGCCGCCATCGACCTGGTCACACTGAACATGGACTTCGACACCGGCGCCGACCACGAGCAGATCGTCGCCCGCCTCGTCCCCCGCATCGCCGCGCAGGCCCCGCAGCGCCCGGCCGCCGAGCACGAGCGCGTGGCCCGCTGGGTACTGGAGAACCTGATCAACGTCGGCAGCGTCGACCGCGGCTTCCGGGCCGTGTACGGCACCTTCGCGCCGGACGGCAGCTACGTCCGCCGCGACTACGACTTCAAGCTGGTCGAGGAGGTCCCGGGCCCCGGCGGCACCGTCTACCTGCGCACCACGGACGAGGCGGTCAACGTCCTGGTCGGCGCCCTGGACACCGATGTCACCAGCGCCCAGATCGCCGCCGAGGTCAAGCTGGAGATCCTGATCAGCCGCGGACGCCTCGCCGACGCCCAGCTCGCCGCCGAACAGGCCCGTTACCGCACCGTGCAGTACTCGGAGACCCTGCGCAGAGCCCTGGAGGCCACCCGGCGCAACGTCCGCGCGGTGGACTGGCTCAACTCGGTCCCGGACATGATCGCCGAGGCCCTGGACCACGTGGCCGACCGCTACCGCCACGAGAACGCGATCCTCACCAACATCCGCAAGGCCAGGGACGAGACGGAGGACCCCGGGCACAAGCGGCGCGCCGCCGAACTCGTCGACATCGTCAAGGACTGCATCCGGCGCCACACCCAGCTGCAGTCGCGCCTGCTGGAGGCCGGCCCGCTGTTCCGCGCCGAGCAGGACCGGCAGGCCTTCGCCGCACCCACGACGACGTCCGGGATAGACCTGTACGGCCAACTGGTCGCCCCGGTGCTGCCGTTGCCGCTGGAGCAGGCCGTCCGCGTCACGGACGCCTTCTTCGCGCGGGGGACCGGACTGCGCACGCCGGCGTCGGTGCGGGTGGGCGACCTCGTCGACCTGCTGCTGACACCCCCGGTGGAGCGCGAGCACCTCGGCGCCGAGATGCCGGAGCCCGACCTCGTCGCCACCCCGGACGACAGCCGCTTCAGCGAGGAACAGCTCGCCGCCGCCATGGAACTGCTGGACCTGCCGGCCGACGCGCCGCGCCGGCTGTCGGGGCTGCTGGCGCAGGCCCGGCGTCAGGACCCCGACCTGCCCTACCTGGTGGCGCTGCTGGCCGTCCACGCCGCCAGCCCGCCGGTGGGCACGGCCTACCGGCAGGGCGAGGAGAAGCTGCTGTTCGCCGTCGACGACGGGACCGAACTGGACGACCCGGAGTTCGGCGGAGCCGACCTCATAGTCGGCACGGCCCTGCTGGACGCGGCGGGCATGGCGGCCGACCGGACGGAAGCAGCATGACCGAGCACCAGCGCGACAAGGAGCCCCAGCCGTGACCGAGCACGCCGAGTGGAGCGATGCGGACGCCCCGGCCCCGGCCCCGTCGGCGAGCGGCGCCGTCACGCCCGCCGACGCCGCCGACGCGGCGCGGCTCGTCGCCTTCGGCCTGCAGCCCAAACTGCAGCCCGCGCGCGACCAGGAGTACACGGAGCTGCTGCGCCGCTACCGCGAGGACCCGCCGTTCGCACGGCTCGCGGACGCCGTGGCCGCCGGACTCGGGCTGGTCGTCCTCGAGGTGTCCCCGCGCGCGGGGATGGCCGTGACGGCCGCCGAGGACTCGGTGTTCGCCGTCCGCATGAGCGACTACGCCCGTCGTACCTCGGCCGACGGCGGGGACCGCTTCCTGCACGGGCTGGCCCATCTCGCCGTCGCCGCCCTGGCCTTCCCGCGCCCCGAGGACCTCGCCGACGACGGGTACATCGGACGCGTGACCGTCAACGGCGTCGACGCCTTCGTACGGCAGGCCTGCCGCCGGCTGGAGGAACGGGCCGAGGAGCAGGGCGAGAACACCGACCCGGCCACCGACACGCCCGGCCTGGAGGCCGCCTGGCGGGTCTGGGCCAGACGCAGCGCGACCGGCGCCACCAAGGACGCGCGCAGACTCGCCGGTTCCACGACCGGCATCGTGGGCAAGGCCGTCGCCTTCCTCACCGACTCCGGCTTCCTGCAGCGCACCGGCGACGACAACGGCGGCACCTACCGGACCACGGCCCGCTACCAGCTCCAGGTGCGGGACATGGCGGGCAGCGCCGCGATGGCCGAGCTGCTGGAGCTGGGCGTGGTCCCGGTGACCGACGGCACACCGACCCTGCTGCCCGCCGAGCAGACCGACGACCTGGACCTGGTGGCCGACGCCGGGCTGCCGTTCCACTCCTGAAGCACCTGAAGCACCTGAAGCACCGCATTTCCCCCCATACTTACGAGAGTCCGCCATGTACGAGCTGTCCCGGGTCCGCCTCTACTCCATCGGGCCCGCCGGTGCGCGCTACGCCGACACCGTCCTTGACCTGCGGGGCGTGGGCGCCGTCGTGCCCGACCCCGCGCCCACCCAGGCGGAGTTCTTCGCGGACGAGCCCGTCGGCCCGCCGCGCCGGCCCGCACCCGCCGGCGTGCTCTTCCTGGAGAACGGCGGCGGCAAGTCGGTCCTGCTGAAGCTGATCTTCTCGGTGATGCTGCCGGGCCACCGCAACACCCTCGGCGGCGCCAGCTCCGGCGTGCTGCGCAAGTTCCTCCTCGCCGACGACTGCGGGCACGTGGCCCTGGAGTGGCAGCACGTGCAGACCGGCGAGTGCGTCGTCGTCGGCAAGGTCAGCGAGTGGCGCGGACGCCAGGTCTCCAGCGACCCGCGGAAGTTCGCCGAGGCCTGGTACTCCTTCCGGCCCGGCCCCGGGCTGAGCCTCGACAACCTGCCCGTCGCCGAGTCCACCGCCGTACGGCCGCCCGTCGAGGGCAGCTCGGGCGCGCAGGGACGGCGGCGCACCATGAAGGGTTTCCGGGACGCCCTCACCGAGGCGGGCAAGGCCTATCCGCACCTGGAGGTGCACTGGGAGGAGATCCACGACCGCTGGATCGAACACCTCGGCGACCTCGGCCTGGACCCCGAACTCTTCCGCTACCAGCGGGAGATGAACGCCGACGAGGGCGAGGCGGCCGGCCTGTTCGCGGTGAAGAAGGACTCGGACTTCACCGACCTGCTGCTGCGCGCAGTGACCGACACCCGGGACACCGACGGGCTCGCCGACCTGGTCAGCGGCTTCGGCAACAAGCTGGGGCGCCGGGCCGAGCTGATCGCCGAACGCGACTTCACCGCCGGGTCGGTCGACCTGCTCGGGCGGATCGTCGAGGCCGCCGACACCCGCGCCCGCGCGCGGGACGTGCACGCCGCCGCCGAGCGCCGCACGCGCACGCTGGCCCGCCGGCTGTCGGCGCGGGGCGTGCGGGAGCGCGTACGGGCCGCCGACCTCGCCCAGCGCGTCACCGCCGCCGCATACGCGGTCACGCACTCCGACGCCGCCCGCGGGCGCAGCGCCCTGATCGCCGCCGAACTGGCCTACCGCAACGCCTCCCTGGCGCTCGCCGCAGCCGAGAAGTCGGCCGCCGCGCAGAAGCGCGAACTCGCCGACGCGCGCACCCTGCACGCCGCCTGGCAGGCCGCCGAGGCCGTGCTGCGGCACCGCGCGGCCGCCGACCGTGTCGCGCGCGTGGCCGCCGCCATCCAGGAGGCCGAGCGGGACGCCGCCCCCGCCCTCGCCGCCCGCGCCAAGGCCGCCGTGGACCTCGTACGGGCCCTGCACGCGGCCGCGGAGCGGGCCGAGACCCTCGCCAACGAGGAGGAGGAGCGGTCCGCCGCCCTCCAGGAGGTCAGCGAGTCGGCGTACCGCGACTCGACCGCCGCCGCCACCGACGCGCAGCGGGCCCGCAGCGAGGCCGGGCACCTGCGGCAGCGCCTGTCCGAGGTCGAGCAGGAGACCGCCGAGGCGGTCCGCGCGGGCTGGCTCGACGACAGCGCGCCCGACGCGGACCCGGCCCGCGCCGCCCTCGCGGCCAGCGACGCGGAGAAGACGGCCGTCGCTGCCTGGGACACCGCCCGGGAAGCCGCTCGCAGGGCCACGGACCACGCGCGCGAGGCAGCCGCCGCGGAGTCCCGCGCGGAGCTGACGGCCGCCCGCGCGGCCGACGCCGCCACGGCCACCCAGCGGTCCTACGAGGCCGAGCGCCGCATCGCCGAGGCACTGGCCGCCGAGGAGCGCCTCGCGGAGCTGCTGAGCCTCTCCGGCGGCGGCAACGGCAGCGTCAGCGGAAGCGGCAGCGGCGCCGCACGGCCCGCGGTCCCGCACCCGCGCGCCGCGGCCGAGGACGACGAGCCGGCCCTCACCCCCGAGGAACTGGACCGCTTCGCCGACGAACTGCGCGAACTCCTCGACGACGCCGTCGCCTCCGCCGAACGGCAGTTGTTCGACCTGCGCACCGCGGCCGCCGACGACGCCCGCATCCTCGGAGCGCTCGGCGACGGCGGACTGCTGCCGCCCGGCCCGGACGTGCTGGCCACCGTGGAATTCCTCGGCGAGCACGGCATCCCGGCCCTGCCCGGCTGGCGCTATCTCGCCCAGGCCGTCGACCCCGCCGACCACGCGCGCGTCCTCGCGGCGCGGCCGGAGCTGGTCGACGGCGTGATCATCACCGACCCCGGCACGCACGCGCGTGCCCGCGAGGCGCTCTCCGACGCCGCCCTGCTCCCGCGCTCCGCCGTGGCCGTCGGCACGGCCGCCGCCCTGCTCGCCCCGACGCCGGCGCCCGGCGCCGGTGAGGGGGACGTGTTCCTCGTACCGCCGAACCCGGCCATGCACGACGAGCACGCCGCCGACGAGGAGCGGCAGGCACTGCGCGCCCGGGCCACCGAGCGGGACGGGGAGATCCGCACTCTCGCCGCCCGCCTCGGCAAGGACCGGGAACTCGCGGCGCGGCTCGCCTCCTGGCGGACGGGCTGCCCGGCCGGACGGCTCACCGAGTTCGCGCGGGCCGCGCACGACGCGCGCGGGTTCGCCGAGGAGGCCGAGGCCGAGCTGGCGGAGGCGCGTACCGTCCGGGCCGAGGCCGACGAAGCCGCCGCCGAGGCCGTCCAGGTGCGCGACGAGCGGCAGGAGGCCGCACAGAAGGCCCGGCGCGCCGCCGACGCCCTCGCCGGGCTCGCCTTCCGGCTGCGCGAGCGCGCCGGCTGGCAGGCAGGGCTCCGCGAACTCGCCGACGAGGCCGCCGAGTCGGAGGCCCGCGCCCAGGCATGCCTGGAGCGCGCCCGGGCCGCCGACGAGGACCGGCGCGCCGCCCAGCGGGCCGCCGACGACGCCCGCCGCACCGCCCGCGCGCTGCGCGCCGAGCGCGCCGAGATCGCCGGCGCCCCCGACGACGTACCGGACACGGACGCCGATGCCCCCGAGACGTCCCTGCCCGCCCTGCGCGAGGCCTACCGGGCCGCGTCGCAGGTGTACGAGAAGGTCGGCGTCGGAGCCGACCTGCGGGCCGAGCAGGCCCGCGCGGAGAGCGACGAGAGCGCGGCCCGGGCCGAGCTGGACCGGCTGAGCAACAAGGTCCGCACGCGTGCGGAGCAGTTGCTGCAGTCGCCCGACGGGTCCGACGGGCCGTCCCGGCAGGCCGCCGCGGCCCGTGCCGAGGAACTCGTGCAGCTGCTGGAGACCCGCATGTCCACCGCCAGCGAGCAGCTCGGCCGGTTGCGCGGCGAGGCGGAGCGGCACGCGCCCGAGGACGGCGAGGCGCACACCGAACTGCCCGAGGAACTCGTCCCGCGCGACGCCGAGCACGCCCAGGCGCTGCTGCGCACGGCGACCGCCGAACTCGCCTCACGCACCGAGGCGCTGACGCAGGCCCGGGAGGCGCACGCCGAACTGCTGGAGGCCCACCGCGCCGCCGAGGACGCGGCGAGCGGGTTCGACGAGACGGCCGCGATGCTCCGTGACCTGATGCGCGAGCACGCGAGCGAGGAGGAACAGGAGCAGCCCGAGCCGTACCCGGGCAGCCTGGAGGAGGCCCGGCAGTCCGCCGCCGAGGTGCGCCGTTCGCTGCGCGGCTGCGCCGCCGACCTGTCGGCCGCCGAAGCCGCGGTGCGCGAGGCGAGCGACGTCCTCGTCCGGCACGCCAACTCCACGCGCTACGAGCAGGTCCGCACCCCCGCCCGGCAGCAGATCCGTGAGCTGCCCGCCTCCGCGCTGCCCGAGCACGCGCAGCGCTGGGCGGACGCCTTCGCGCCCCGACTGCGCGTACTCACCGACGAGTTGGCGCAGCTGGAGCGCAACCGGGACTCCATCGTGGACCGGCTGAGGGGCCTGGTCGAGTCGGCGCTCGCGACGCTGCGCTCCGCCCAGCGGCTGTCCCGGCTGCCCGAGGGGCTCGGCGAGTGGTCCGGGCAGGAGTTCCTGCGCATCCGCTTCGAGGAGCCCGACCAGGCCACGCTCACCGAGCGGCTCGGCGAAGTCGTCGACGAGGCCACGCGGGCGGCCGTGAAGAAGAACTCCGACCTGCGGCGCGACGGCATGTCCCTGCTGCTGCGCGGGGTCGCGGCCGCGCTCCAGCCCAAGGGGGTCGCGGTGGAGATCCTCAAGCCGGACGCCGTGCTGCGCGCCGAGCGCGTCCCCGTCGGGCAGATGGGCGACGTGTTCTCCGGCGGCCAGTTGCTGACCGCTGCCATCGCCCTGTACTGCACGATGGCGGCGCTCAGGAGCAACGACCGGGGCCGCGACCGGCACCGGCACGCCGGCACGCTGTTTCTGGACAACCCCATCGGCCGCGCCAACGCCACCTACCTGCTGGAGCTCCAGCGGGCGGTGTCCGATGCGCTGGGCGTCCAGCTCCTGTACACCACCGGCCTGTTCGACACCACCGCGCTCGCCGAGTTCCCGCTGGTCATCCGGCTGCGCAACGACGCCGACCTCAGGGCGGGCCTGAAGTACATCAGGGTGGAGGAACATCTGCGCCCCGGCCTTCCGCAACCGGCCCCGGCCGGAGAAGGGGAAGCGGTGCACAGCGAGATCACGGCGACCCGGATGTTCAAACGGCCCGCGCCCAGCGCCCCGTAGCCACCAGTCAGGAACGCAGGGCTTCAGGGGTGGGACAGCTGTCCGGTACCGCCCCGCCTGCGTATCCGCGCCTGGGCGCGCTCCGCGGCCCTGGCCTGGCGCCGGGCGCGGCGCCGCTCGCGCCGCAGGGCGCGGGCCGTGCTGCTCGGCGTCGACACCACGCCGTTGCGCTGGTTCCACACCTGACGCGTCACCCAGACGTCGAGCGCGCCCCAGGTGGCCGCGACGGTGCTGACCACGCTGCTGATGACCATCGGGAAGGCCAGCCACGAGCCCGCCATGGTGCACAGGAACGCCACCATCGCCTGTATCAGCGTCACGGCGATGAACAGCACCGCCCGCACCGCCGCGGTCCGCACCGGATCGGGCAGCCTGCGCCGCCGGGCCGGCTCCTCGACCCACAATGGCCGGGCCCGCGGCGGCACGGCCGCCGCCATGTCGTACTCCGGCGCTCCGGGGCCCCGCAGCTTCGCCCCCTGCGTCGGCACACCGCCCCGGTGCGCCTGATGCCGCTCCGCCGTGCCCATCAACGTGTCACTCCCCATCCCCAGCAGACCGCCTGCCCCGTGCCCGGACCGCACGGCTCCCCTGTGATTGCCCGGCTTGCGCTGTTTCACGCAGCCCGGGTGCGGGATGCGGCTCCTGTGGCCGATTCCGCCCCGTCTCCCATGGAACATGGACGAACGGCACGTCCGGAAGATTCCCAAGGACCGGAAAATTTCGGCCAACTGGCCTGTGATCCGCTTGGAGCGGTTTCGTCACTTGGCACAGGGATCGCGGGAGGCAATCTCCCGCAATGGCGGGACAACTCCGCATCTCTTGCCGCGTGAGCGGAAGTTCAGCCTCCGGTTGGCTCTTCGAGTTCGCTCTGCGTCGGTAGTAGGCTCGCGCCGTTTATTGACGCACGTCCGTGCCCCCGGCCGACGGGGGGCGAGCTGGGGGAGGCCATGCGCTTTCGCGGGAAGTCGATCCGCCGGAAGATCGTGGCGCTGCTCCTCGTGCCGCTGGTGTCCCTGACCGCCATCTGGGGCTTCGCCACGGTTCTGACGGGACGTGAGGCCCAGCAGCTCTTCAACGTCTCCGACGTGGTGGAGAAGATCGGCTACCCCATCGAGGACACCGTCCGCGTCCTGCAGCAGGAGCGCCGGCAGACCCTCGTCTACCTCGCCGACCCCCGCGCCTCCGACGGGCTCGCCGACCTCCGGCGCAGCCGCGGCGTCACCGACGACGCCGTCTCCGAGATCCGCAAGAACGCCCGCGACTCCGACGTCCGCGACGCCCTGGGGGACGCCACCGGTGTGCGGCTGACGGCCGTACTGGACGCCTTCGACGGCATCGATTCCCTGCGCCGCAGCGTCGAGGACGGCACCGTCGGCCGGGCCCAGGCCCTCGATCTGTACAACCGCCTCGTCGACCCCTGCTACGTCCTGCTCGCCAATCTCCACGTCGTCGACAACGTCGAGATGGACAAGCAGTACCGCGCGCTCGTCAACCTCGCCCGCGCCCGCGAACTGCTCTCCCGCGAGGACGCCCTCCTCGGCTCGGCCCTGATCGTCGGCAAGCTCTCCCGCGGCGAGATCCGCGACGTCTCCGACCTCGTGGCGCAACGCACCCTGCTCTACGACGTCAGCCTGCCGCTGCTGCCCTCCACGGAACGCGAGCGGTACGAGGGGTTCTGGAAGAACGCCGCCACCGCCCCGCTGCGCGTCGCCGAGGAGGCGGCCGTCTCCTCCGGGCCCGGCGTCCCGCACGACGTGAGCGCCAAGAGCTGGGACACCACCGCCGGAGACGTCCTCGACGAGCTCGGCACCCTCAACGACCAGGCCGGCGACCGTTACCAGGACCGCGTCCGTCCGGTCGCCATGGGCGTCATCGCCAAGGCAGCCGTCGCCGGCGTACTCGGACTGGTGGCCCTGCTCCTGTCGCTCTTCCTGTCCGTGCGCGTCGGCCGGGGCCTCATCCGCGACCTGCGGCAACTGCGTCTGGACGCGCACGAGGCGGCAGGCGTCCGGCTGCCCAGCGTCATGCGCCGGCTGTCCGCGGGCGAACAGGTCGACGTGGAGACCGAGGTCCCGCGCCTCGAGTACGACAAGAACGAGATCGGCGAGGTCGGCCAGGCACTCAACACCCTTCAGCGTGCCGCCGTCGAGGCCGCGGTCAAGCAGGCCGAACTGCGCGCCGGCGTCTCCGAGGTGTTCGTCAACCTCGCGCGCCGCAGCCAGGTCCTGCTGCACAAGCAGCTCACCCTCCTCGACACCATGGAGCGCCGCACCGAGGACACCGAGGAACTCGCCGACCTGTTCCGCCTCGACCACCTGACCACCCGCATGCGCCGGCATGCCGAGGGCCTGGTGATCCTCTCCGGCGCCGCCCCCTCCCGGCAGTGGCGCAAGCCCGTCCAGCTCATGGACGTCGTACGGGCCGCCGTCGCCGAGGTCGAGGACTACGAACGCATCGAGGTCCGGCGTCTGCCACGGGTCGCCGTCACCGGACCGGCCGTCGCCGACCTCACCCATCTCGTCGCCGAACTCCTGGAGAACGCCACGGTGTTCTCCCCGCCGCACACCGCCGTCCAGGTCGTGGGCGAGCGGGTCGCCAACGGATTCACCCTGGAGATCCACGACCGCGGCCTCGGCATGGCGGCCGACGCGCTGCTGGACGCCAACCTCCGGCTCGCCGAGACGCCGGAGTTCGAGCTGTCCGACACCGACCGGCTCGGCCTGTTCGTGGTCAGCCGCCTCGCCCAGCGGCAGAACGTCCGGGTCTCCCTGCAGCCGTCGCCGTACGGCGGCACCACCGCTGTCGTCTTCATCCCCGACGCGCTGCTGACGGACGACGTCCCGGACACCAACGGCATCGGCTTCCGGCTCGACCGCCCGCGCCGCGCCAAGGAGGCCGAACCGGAGGAGGGCCGCCGAGGCGCGCTCTCCCCGGCACCCGTCCAACTGCCCGGCCTGACCGCCTCCCTGCTGGACGGCCCCGTCGAGCTGGAGGCCCCCGTCGACCTGGACGCCATCGGGGACTTCCCCGGGGCCCTCGACGACGAGGACGGCGAACGCGGCGGGCTGTTCCGCCCCCGCCGCTCCCTCACCCTCGCGGACCAGCAGCCCGCGGGCCCGCACGGCGGCCCGCTGCACGAGGCGGCCGACGCCCGCGGTCCGGGCCAGGACGCCTCCGACGGCGACGTGGGTGCCGGCGCCCCGGTCCAGCTGCCCCGCCGCCGCACTCCCAAGCTGGTCAGCTCGCACGGACGCCCGGTCGTCGAGCAGTGGTCGCGCCGTGAGGACGCCGACGACCGGCGCACCACCGGCCCGGCCAGATCCCAGGCGCAGGCCGCCGGACCGACCCGCCGACCGGTCGAGGAGCTGCCGGCCGGCGGTGGACCGGTCCGGCCGGAGAAGGACGGCACGCCACCGCTGCCGACCCGGCGGCGCGGCGCCTCGCCGCTGCGCCCCGGCGCGGGCGGAGCCGACCGGCCCGGTGAGCGCACCGCACCCGCGGCGCCGTCGGGCCGCGGCCCCCGTGAGACGGGGGACACCCCCGCACTCCCCGGGCGTGGCCGCAATGCCGACGCCTCCGGCGGCGTCTCCGCGGACGCGCGGGAAACCGGCTCCGGCGCGGGGGCGCTGCCCCGGCGCGTCCGGCAGGCCAGCCTGGCCCCGCAGCTGAAGCAGGGCCCCGCCCGGCGGACGCGGGAGACCACCGACCTCGCGGACCGGGACGCCGACGAGGTACGCAGCCGTATGGCCGCACTCCAGCGTGGCTGGCAGCGCGGCCGCGAGGAGAACGCCGCGGGCGACGACGCCCACGGCGGCACAGCACAGGGAACGAACAAGGGGGACGGTCGATGACCGCACCGAAGGCGACCGGCCACACCGCGACCGACAGGAACGGGGAGCTCAACTGGCTCCTGGACGAGCTCGTGGACCGCGTCGCGAGCATCCGCAAAGCCGTCGTCCTGTCCAGCGACGGCCTGGCGACCGGCGTGTCCAAGGACCTGACCCGGGAGGACAGCGAGCACCTCGCCGCCGTGGCCTCCGGTTTCCACAGCCTGGCCAAGGGCGTGGGCCGCCACTTCGACGCGGGCAGCGTCCGCCAGACGGTCGTCGAGCTCGACGACGCCTTCCTGTTCGTCACGGCCGCCGGCGACGGCAGCTGCCTCGCCGTGCTCTCCGACGCCGACTCGGACGTCGGCCAGGTCGCCTACGAGATGACACTGCTGGTCAAGCGGGTCGGAGTGCATCTGGGCGCGGCCCCGCGCACCGATCTGCCCGCGGGCGGGTAGTGGAATGTCATGAGTGCTGACGGTCAGGGAAGAAGCCACTGGTTCGACGACGAGGCCGGACCGGTCGTCCGTCCGTACGCGATGACGCGCGGCCGCACCTCCAGTCCCGGCCAGCACCGCCTCGACCTGATCGCGGTCGTCGTCACCGAACCCCACGCCGACGACCCGGAAGCGGACCCGGCGCTGTCCCCGGAACACGTGGACATCGTCGGGCTGTGCAGCGACGCCCCGCAGTCCGTCGCGGAGCTCGCGGCGGAGCTCGACCTGCCCATCGGCGTGGTACGGGTCCTCATCGGGGACCTCGTGGACGCGGAACTCGTCCACGTGAACCGGCCCGTTCCCCCGGCCGAGCTGGTGGACGAGAGTATTCTGCGCGACGTGATCAACGGCCTGCGGGCGCTGTGAGCGGCGCGGAAGCGGGGTACTGACGTGACCGGCTGGCAGTTCTGGGTCGACCGAGGCGGCACCTTCACCGACATCGTCGCGCGTCGCCCGGACGGCCGCCTGCTGACGCACAAGCTGCTGTCGGAGAACCCCGCCCGGTACTCCGACGCGGCCGTCGCGGGCGTCCGCGAACTCCTCGACGGCTCCGAGGACCCCGTCGAGGCCGTCCGCATGGGGACGACGGTCGCCACCAACGCCCTCCTGGAACGCAAGGGCGAGCGCACCCTCCTGGTCGTCACCCGGGGCTTCCGCGACGCCCTGCGCATCGGCTACCAGAACCGGCCGCACATCTTCGCGCGCCGCATCGAACTGCCCGAGCTGCTGCACGAGCGGGTCGTCGAGGCCGACGAACGCATCGCCGCCGACGGAACCGTCCTGCGCGCGCTCGACCCGGACTCCCTCGCCGGCCCGCTCCGGCAGGCCTACGACGACGGGATCCGCGCCGTCGCCGTCGTCTGCATGCACAGCCACCTCCACCCCGCCCACGAACAGGCCGTCGGACGGCTCGCCGCCCGCATCGGCTTCCCGCAGATCTCGCTGTCCAGCGAGGTCAGTCCGCTGATGAAGCTCGTCCCCCGCGGGGACACCGCCGTCGTCGACGCCTACCTGTCGCCCGTGCTGCGCCGCTACGTCCAGCACGTCGCCGACCAACTCGCGCGCGTCCGCCTGATGTTCATGCAGTCCAACGGCGGCCTCGCCGAGGCCGGGCAGTTCCGCGGCAAGGACGCCATCCTCTCCGGCCCGGCCGGCGGCATCGTCGGCATGGCCCGTATGTCGCAGCTCGCCGGCTTCGACCGGGTCATCGGCTTCGACATGGGCGGCACCTCCACCGACGTCTCCCACTTCGCCGGCGAGTACGAGCGCGTCTTCACCGCGCAGATCGCCGGGGTCCGGCTGCGCGCCCCCATGCTGGACATCCACACCGTCGCGGCCGGCGGCGGCTCCGTCCTGCACTTCGACGGCTCCCGCTACCGCGTCGGACCGGACTCGGCGGGAGCGGACCCGGGACCCGCCTGCTACCGCGGCGGCGGCCCGCTCGCCGTCACCGACGCAGGCGTCATGCTCGGCCGCATCCAGCCCGCCCACTTCCCCAGGGTCTTCGGGCCCGGCGGCGACCAGCCCCTCGACGACGCGCTCGTCCGTGAACGCTTCACCGCGCTGGCGCACGAGATCCGCGAGCAGACCGGCGACGACCGCACCCCCGAGCAGGTCGCCGAGGGCTTCCTGCGGATCGCCGTCGCCAACATCGCCAACGCCGTCAAGCGGATCTCCGTCCAGAAGGGCCACGACGTCACCCGCTACGCGCTCACCACCTTCGGCGGCGCGGGCGGCCAGCACGCGTGCATGGTCGCCGACTCGCTCGGCATCCGCACCGTCCTCGTACCGCCCATGGCGGGCGTCCTGTCCGCGCTCGGCATCGGTCTCGCCGACACCACCGCCATGCGCGAGCAGTCCGTCGAGGCGCCGCTGCGGCCCGCCTCGATGCCCGCCGTCCGGAAGACGGCCGACGACCTCGAAGCGGCGGCCCGCGCCGAACTCCTCACCGAGGACGTACCCGACGACCGCATCCAGGTCACCCGCCGCGCCCAGCTCCGCTACGACGGCACCGACACCACCCTCACCGTCGAGCTGACCGAGCCCGACGCGATGAAACACGCCTTCGAAGAACGTCATCGCGCCACCTACTCCTTCACCCTCGACCGGCCGATCGTCGTCGAAGCCCTCTCCGTGGAAGCCACCGGCATCACCGAACCCCCCGATCTCTCCGCCCTCGCCCCGTACGAGGGCCGCCCCGCCGCCCCGGACACCGTGCGCCTGCACACCCACGGCGCCTGGCACGACGTACCGCTGCACCGCCGCGAGGACCTGCCCCCCGGCCACACCGTCACCGGGCCCGCGATCATCACCGAGACCAGTGCGACGACCGTCGTCGACGACGGCTGGCGGGCCGTGGCGCGGGACGACGGGCATCTGGTCATGGAACGCGCGGCGGTCACGCAGAGTTCCGATCTGGACACGAAGGCGGACCCGGTCCTGCTCGAGGTCTTCAACAACCTCTTCATGTCGATCGCCGAGCAGATGGGCGCCCGCCTGGAGTCCACCGCCCAGTCCGTCAACATCAAGGAGCGCCTGGACTTCTCCTGCGCCCTCTTCGACCCCGACGGGAACCTGGTGGCCAACGCCCCGCACATCCCCGTGCACCTGGGGTCGATGGGCACCAGCGTCAAGGAGGTCGTAAGGCGCAGGGGCGCTTCGATGCGGCCCGGCGACACCTACGCCGTCAACGACCCCTACCACGGCGGCACGCACCTGCCGGACGTCACCGTCATCACCCCCGTCTTCGACACGCAGGGTGACCGGATCCTGTTCCACGTCGCCTCCCGCGGCCACCACGCGGAGATCGGCGGCATCGCCCCGGGCTCCATGCCCGCCGACAGCCGCGCCATCGAGGAGGAGGGCGTCCTCTTCGACAACTGGCTGCTCGCCGAGAACGGCCGCTTCCGCGAGGAGGAGACGCTGCGCCTGCTCACCGAGGCGCCCTACCCCTCCCGCAGCCCCAGGACCAACCTCGCCGACCTGCGCGCCCAGATCGCCGCCAACCAGAAGGGCGTCGACGAGGTCGCCCGCATGATCGACGACTTCGGCCTGGACGTCGTGCAGGCGTACATGAAGCACGTCCAGGACAACGCCGAGGAAGCGGTCCGCCGGGTCGTCGACGCGCTCGACGACGGCGAGTACGCCTACCGGACCGACGCGGGCGCCGTCATCCGCGTACGCGTGCGCGTGGACCGCGGCGACCGGTCCGCCACCATCGACTTCAGCGGCACCTCGCCGCAGCTGGCCGGCAACTTCAACGCCCCCTTCTCGGTCGTCAACGCGGCCGTCCTGTACGTCTTCCGCACCCTGGTCGCCGACGACATCCCCCTCAACGACGGCTGCCTGCGCCCGCTCCGCATCGTCGTGCCGCCCGGCTCCATGCTCGCGCCCGACCCCCCGGCCGCCGTCGTCGCGGGCAACGTCGAGACGTCCCAGGCCATCACCGGCGCCCTGTACGCGGCGCTCGGCGTGCAGGCGGAGGGCTCCGGCACCATGAACAACGTCACCTTCGGCAACGAACGCCACCAGTACTACGAGACCGTCGCCTCCGGATCCGGCGCCGGCGACGGCTTCCCCGGCGCGCCGGTCGTCCAGACGCACATGACCAACTCGCGGCTCACCGACCCCGAGGTGCTGGAGTGGCGGCTGCCGGTGCTGCTGGAGGAGTTCGCCGTCCGGCGCGGCAGCGGCGGAGCCGGACGGTGGCGCGGCGGTGACGGCGCCGTACGCCGCATCCGCTTCCAGGAGCCCATGACCGTCTCCACGCTGTCCCAGCACCGCCGGGTGCCGCCGTACGGCATGGCGGGCGGCGAGCCGGGCGCGCTGGGCGCCAACCGTGTGGAGCGCGCGGACGGCACCGTCACCGTTCTGGCCGGAAGCGACTCGGCGGACGTCGGCCCCGGCGACGTACTCGTCATCGAGACACCCGGCGGCGGAGGCTACGGGCCGCCGTCGTCCCACCCCCATCGAGCAGGAGAAGAAATCGATGATCTTCGGGCGTTCTGAGCGCGGGAAGCCTCCGGTCGAGCCCGTCACGCTCAAGATCCTGGTGGCGGGCGGCTTCGGCGTGGGCAAGACCACTCTCGTCGGGGCGGTCAGCGAGATCAGGCCGCTGCGCACCGAGGAACTGCTCACCGAGGCCGGACGGCCCTTCGACGACACGAGCGGCGTGGAGGGCAAGCACACCACCACCGTGGCCATGGACTTCGGCCGCATCACGCTGCGCGAGGACCTCGTCCTGTACCTCTTCGGCACCCCCGGCCAGCAGCGCTTCTGGTTCATGTGGGACGAGCTGTCCGAGGGTGCGTTGGGCGCCGTCGTGCTCGCCGACACCCGCCGCCTGGAGGACTGCTTCGCCGCCGTCGACTATTTCGAGCGGCGCTCCATCCCCTTCGTGGTCGGCGTCAACTGCTTCGAGGACGCCGCCCGTCACCCCGCGGAAGAGGTGCGCCAGGCGCTCGACCTGGACGAGGGCGTGCCGCTGCTGCTGTGCGACGCCCGCGACCGCGAGTCGGCCAAGGAACTCCTCGTCGGGGTCGTCCAGCACGCGATGGCGTACGGCGCCCGACGCCGGCAGGCCGTCACCACCTGAGGCGCCCCGAGCGGCCCGTACCCCCGCCGACCGGGGCACGGGCCGCGGCTCACCGCACCGCGATCACCGCCGAACCGTGCCCGAACAGCCCCTGGTTCGCCGTGATCCCCACGCGTGCGCCCGCCACCTGCCGGTCACCCGCCTGCCGCCTCAACTGCCAGGTCAGCTCGCAGACCTGGGCGATGGCCTGCGCCGGAACCGCCTCCCCGAACGATGCCAGCCCACCACTGGTGTTGACGGGTATGCGCCCGCCCAGAGCCGTCGCGCCGTCCCGCAGGAGCTTCGCGCCCTCGCCCTCCCCGCACAGCCCCAGATCCTCGTACCACTGCAACTCCATTGCCGTGGACAGGTCGTAGACCTCGGCGAGGGAGAGGTCCTCGGGGCCGACGCCGGCCTCCTCGTACGCGGCTTGCGCGATCGACGCCCGGAACGTGCCGGCCGGGGGCGCCACCGCGGCCGCGGAGTCCGTCGCGATGTCCGGCAGGTCCAGCACGGTGGCGGGATAGCGCGGCGTCACCGTCGACACCGCCCGGATCCGCACCGGTTCGGCCCGTCCGTGCCGGCGCGCGAACTCCATGCTGGACAGCACCAGCGCAGCCCCTCCGTCCGACGTCGCGCAGATGTCCAGCAGCCGCAGCGGATCGGCGACCACGGCGGAGGAGGCGACCTCCCGCGCGGTCACCCGCTTGCGGTAGCGCGCGTACGGATTCAGCGCGCCCGCGGCCGCGTTCTTCACCTTGACCTGCGCGAAGTCCTCCGGGGTGTCCCCGTGGACGGCCATCCGGCGGCGCGCCCAGAGCGCGAAGTACACCGGGTTCGTGGCCCCGAGGATCCGGAAGCGCAGCCAGTCCGGATCGTCCGGCCGGTCCCCGCCGGCCGGACGGAAGAACCCCTTGGGCGCCGCGTCGGCCCCCACCACGAGCACCACGTCCGCGAGACCCGAGAGGATCTGCGCCCGCGCGGCGTCGACGGCCTGCGCCCCGGACGCGCACGCCGCGTACACGCTCGCCACCCGGGCCCCCTGCCAGCCCAGCGCCCTGGCGAACGCCGCACCCGCCACGTACCCGGGATAGCCGCCGCGCACGGTGTCCGCGCCGACGACCGAGCCCACCTGCCGCCACTGAAGCCCCGCGTCGGCGAGCGCCGCGACCCCGTACTCGACGAAGCCGCGCCCCCACTTGCCCCAGGGGTGCATGCCCGCGCCGAGCACCGCCACCTCGCCCGTCATGCCCTCACCCCCGTCGGCCGCCAGTGCCACGTCGTCCAGACCGTCTCCGCGTCCTCGCCCAGCACGCCGGGGACGGCCTCGACCTCCATGCCCACCGTCAGACCGGCGACGGTGACACCGGGAGCCGCCTGCCCCAGCACCACGATCCGCTCGGCCTCCAGCTCCACAGCGATCAACGTGCACGGCTCCCACGGAAGTTCCGGATCGGTCACATACGGTGACGGAGGCCGGTACCGGCTGTCCGTGTACGACCAGACGCGCCCGAGCCGCGACAACGGCACCTCGAGCAGCTCGCCGCCGGCGCAGTCGGGGTTGCGGCAGTGGACGTCCTCACGCGGGAAGAAGACCGAGGCGCAGACGGCGCAGCGGGTGCCGAGGAGGCGGAAGCCGTCGCCGTCACCGGCGAACCAGCCCGTCACCACGGGTGTGTGCGTACGCGTCACGATGCCTCCCGTAGCGAATCTGACGGAACGTCAGAAGTGTCACGGCAGACCGGAGATGGGCAGAGGCAGAGACATGACACGACTCTCCACCGCCTTGCGCGGCCTGGGCGCCGCGCTCGCGGCCCTGCTCACCCTGACCGCCGCCGGCGCCACCGCCCGCGCGGACACCGAGCCCAGGGCCCCGAAGGACTTCGTCGCGCTCGGAACCGTAGACCCGACGATCCTCCAGGAGATGCGCTACTTCACCCCGCACAACTTCGTGGGGGAACGCATCGACGGCTACCGGCAGCCGGTCTGCATCCTCACCCGCCCCGCGGCCGAGGCCCTCCACCGGGCCCAGACCGAGCTCCTGCGCAAGGGCTACACCCTCAAGGTCTACGACTGCTACCGGCCGCAGCGTGCCGTGAACCACTTCGTGCGCTGGGCGGAGGACCTCGACGACCAGGCGATGAAGGGCGAGTTCTACCCGGACGTCGACAAGACCCGCCTGTTCGCGGACGGGTACATCGCGGAGAAATCCGGCCACAGCCGCGGCTCGACCATGGACCTCACGATCGTGCGGCTCCCCGCCCGGCCGACCAGGCCGTACCACCCCGGAGAGCCCCTGGTGCCCTGCTACGCCCCCAAGGACGAGCGCTTCCCCGACAACTCCGTCGACATGGGTACCGGTTTCGACTGCTTCGACACCCTCGCCCACACCCTCGACCCGCGCGTCCAGGGCGCACAGCGGGCCCACCGCATGCTGCTCAAGAACACCCTGGAGGGCCTCGGATTCGTGAACCTCGCCGAGGAATGGTGGCACTACACCTTCAAGCCCGAGCCCTACCCGGACACCTATTTCGACTTCCCGGTGTCCGCGAAGTCGCTCGCCGGCACCCGCTGAGCCGCCCCCCGGAAACTCCCTCCCCGTGATCGGATACAGTCCGCCGCGTGTCCGAAACTCAGCACTCCAACCCCAACTCCGCGCCCGGCTCCCACTGTTCGAGCTGCGGAGCGCCCTACGGAGAGGGCGTCACCGGCTGGCCCCGCACCTGCCCGGCCTGCCACGCCGTGGCCTACCGCAACCCGCTGCCGGTCGCGGTCGCGCTCCAGCCCGTGTACGACACGCAGGGCACCGCCCTCGTCGTCGTCACCCGAACCGTCGCCCCCGCCCGCGGAGGCGTCGCGCTGCCCGGCGGCTACATCGACGACCGCGAGGACTGGCGGCAGGCCGTCGTCCGCGAGCTCAAGGAAGAGACCGGCATCGACGCGGCGAGCCGCGACGTACGGCTCATCGACGCCATGAGCTCGCCCGACGGGCACCTGCTGCTGTTCGGCCTCCTCCCCGAACGCCCGGCCGAGGGCCTGCCGCAGCCGGCCGCCACGGACGAGACGGAGGGCTGGCACCTCCTGCGCAGGCCCGAGGATCTCGCCTTCCCCCTGCACACACTGGCCGTACGGGCCTGGTTCGAAGGCCGGTACATCTGACTCAGGTCCCCTGAAGCCCGCGTACACGCACCGGGTAGGGCGGTTCGCTCACGCCGTTCTCGCCCTCCCGCTCCACCACCACCCGTCCGCCCTCCCAGCGCGAGACGTACCGCTCCAGCTCCGGCTCCGCCCATCCGTCGCCCGCGTCGGGCACCACCAGACAGCCCCCGGCCCGACCCCGGCCCGGCGCCCACACCTCCAGCTCCAGCCCGCCCCCGGCCCCGCGCACGGGTATGACGGCACCCGCGCGCGCGAGCACCGGAATCCGCGACAACGGCGCGTCCACCAGCACCTGCCCCGGCCCCTCGTACGCCCGCTCCGTCACCGTGTCGTACCACCGGCCCCGCGGCAGCCGCACCGCACGGCGCTCCGTACCCGGACCGAATACCGGCGCCACCAACAGGCAGTCGCCCAGCAGGAACGCGTCCTCGCAGTCGCGCAGCGCGCGGTCCTCCGGGGACCCCCACCACAGCGGCCGCACATACGGGGCACCGGTGCGCCGGGCCAGATGCGCCAGCGTCATGAAGTACGGCAGCAGCCGCCGGCGCTCCACGAGCGCCGCGCGCGCGTGCTCCAGCACCTCGGCACCGAACTCCCAGGGCTCCCGGCGCCCCGCGCGCATGCTCGCGTGGGTGCGGAACAGCGGCATGAAGGCGCCCAGCTGGAACCAGCGCAGATACAGCTCCGGCGACGGATTCCCGTCGAAGCCGCCCACGTCCGGCCCCGAGTACGGCACCCCGCACAGCCCCAGCCCCAGGACCAGGGACAGCGACGCCCGCAGCCCCGGCCAGCCGGTCGCCACGTCGCCCGACCAGGTCCCGCCGTAGCGCTGCATGCCCGCCCACCCGGAGCGCGAGAACACGAACGGCCGCTCCTGCGGCAGCAGCTCGCGCAGCCCCTCGTAGGCCGCCCTGGCCATGCACAGGGCGTAGACGTTGTGCGCCTCACGATGGTCGCCACCGCGTCCCTCCAGGGAGTGCCTGGCCGACCGCGGGAGCGTCGACTCACCGAAGGCGGCGAAGGAGGTGGGCTCGTTCATGTCGTGCCAGAACCCGGCGAACCCCTGCGCCAGCCGCTCCTCGTACAGCCCGCCCCACCACTCACGCACGCGCGCGTGCGTGAAGTCCGGGAACACCGCCTCCCCGGGCCACCCCACACCGCGCACCACCCGCCCCGAGGCCTCCCGCACGAACGCGTCCGCGGCCGCCCCGGCGTCGTACACGGCGTTGCCCGGCGCGGCCTTCACCGCCGGGTCGACGACGGACACCAGCCGTATCCCGTCCCGGCGCAGCTCGTCGGCGAGCACCGGCAGCTTGGGGAAGCGGTCCTCGTCGACCGTGAACACCTGGTGCCCGTCGTAGTGGTCGATGTCCAGATGGACGGCGTCCAGCGGCAGGTCGCGCTCCTGGTAACCCGCGACGATCCGGCGCACCTCCTGCTCGCTGCCGAAGCACCGGCGCGCGTGGTGATGGCCGAGCGCCCACGCGGGCGGCAGCGCCGGCGCACCCGTCAGCGAGGCCCAGGCGAGCAGCACGCGCGCGGGAGTGCCCACCATCACCCAGCAGCGCAGCGGCCCGCCGTCCATCCGCAGTTCGCACGTCCCCGCCCGGTCGTGACCGGAACCGGCGCCCTCCTCCCCCTCGCGCAGGGTCACCGTCCCGTCCCACGACGTGTCGTGGAACACCAGGTGCGTGGCCGCGTCGGCCACCACCAGCTGCACCGGCATCGTGATGTACAGCGGATCGTCGCCGGGACCGAACGGCCGGCCCGGATCGGTGTTCCACAGCCGGTACGCGCCGTCGCGCAGCCGAGGCCCCGACGCCCGCCCGCCGAGCCCGAAGAACCGCGCGTCGGCGGGCACCTCGGTCCGCTGCATCCAGCGCGCGACGCCGCCCCCGGCCGGCTCCCACCAGCGGGGCGGCAGATCACGGCGCACGCTCACGCCACCCGGCGTGAACACCTCGACCGCGCCGTGCCGCGAGACGGCCACCGTCGCGCGCTCGGCCACGACCCGCCAGCCGCCGTCCTTGTCGGGCTCCAGCACCGCCCGCGGATCCGGCTCCGGGCAGCGGCCGGCGAGCGCGTACGAGGGATCCGGGCCCGCCCCGTCCCAGCCCCAGAAGACCGCCCCGTTCACGGCCACGAGGATCCGCAGCTCGGAGCGGGCGAACCGGATGACACCGCCCCCCGGGCCCGGCTCCACCTCCCGCACCGGGCCGGGCACCCGTGCGCGCTCGGCACCCCGCGGCGGCAGCGCACCCGCGTCGGCACGCCGCCTCCGCCAAGCGGCCCGCACGGTGCGCAGCCCCTGCGCCGCCCCCGCCGAACCGACCGTTTTCACCGAACGCACCAGGTCACGACCGTCCATGCTGCTCAGCCTGCCATTGCCGACGCCACGCGCGCGGCTCGTTCAACTGCCGTTCACCCGTGCCTGGGCCACATCTTCATGACAGCGACTATGTGGGGCGCGCCCTGGTGCGGAAGTCGATCACATGGCATCGTCCGTGTCAGCCGCGTCACGCGCACACCCCAGCCCGTGCGCGGAGGACGCACACGACGCGCACAGCCCGGGAGCCGCCCCATGCCGACCGAGAACCCCCAGCCCCTCTGGCAGCCCGATCCGGAGCGTATCGCGCGTGCACAGGTCACGAAGTTCCAGGCCTGGGCCGCCGAACGTCACGGCGCCCCGTCCGAGGGCGGCTACGCGGCACTCCACCGCTGGTCCGTCGACGAGCTGGAGACCTTCTGGAAAGCCGTCACCGAGTGGTTCGACGTACGGTTCTCCACGCCCTGCGCCCGCGTGCTCGGCGACCGCTCCATGCCGGGCGCCGAATGGTTCCCCGGGGCCACGCTGAACTACGCCGAGCACGCCCTGCGCGCGGCCGCCACCCGCCCGGACGAACCGGCCCTCCTGTACGTCGACGAGACCCACGAGCCGGCCCCGGTGAGCTGGTCCGAGCTGCGCCGCCAGGTCGGCTCGCTGGCCGCCGAACTGCGCGCCCTGGGCGTACGGCCGGGAGACCGCGTCAGCGGCTACCTGCCGAACATCCCGCAGGCCGTGGTCGCCCTGCTCGCCACGGCCGCCGTGGGCGGCGTCTGGACGTCCTGCGCCCCCGACTTCGGCGCGCGCAGCGTCCTCGACCGCTTCCAGCAGGTCGAGCCGGTCGTCCTGTTCACCGTCGACGGCTACCGCTACGGCGGCAAGGAGCACGACCGCCGCGACGTCGTCGCCGAACTGCGCCGCGAACTGCCCACCCTGCGGGCCGTGGTCCACATCCCCCTCCTCGGCACCCAGGCCCCCGAGGGCGCCCTGGAGTGGTCCGCCCTGACGGGCGCGGACGTCGAGCCCGTCTTCGAGCAGGTCCCCTTCGCCCACCCCCTGTGGGTGCTGTACTCCTCCGGCACGACCGGCCTGCCCAAGGCCATCGTCCAGTCCCAGGGCGGCATCCTGGTCGAGCACCTCAAGCAGCTGGGCCTGCACTGTGACCTCGGCCCCGAGGACCGCTTCTTCTGGTACACGTCCACCGGCTGGATGATGTGGAACTTCCTCGTCTCCGGCCTCCTGACCGGCACCACGATCGTCCTGTACGACGGCAGCCCGGGCTACCCGGACACGGCCGCCCAGTGGCGGATCGCCGAACGCACGCGGGCCACCGTCTACGGCACCTCGGCCGCGTACGTCATGGCGTGCCGCAAGGCCGACGTGCACCCCTGGCGCGACTTCGACCTCTCCGCGGTGCAGTGCGTCGCCACCACCGGTTCACCGCTGCCCCCCGACGGCTTCCGCTGGTTGCACGACGAGTCCGCCGAGAACGGCGCCGGCCTGTGGATCGCGTCCGTCAGCGGCGGCACCGACGTGTGTTCCTGTTTCGCCGGAGCCGTGCCGACGCTCCCGGTCCACATCGGCGAGCTCCAGGCCCCCGGCCTCGGGACCGACCTGCAGTCCTGGGACCCCAGCGGCGAACCCCTGGTCGACGAGGTCGGCGAACTCGTCGTCACCAACCCCATGCCCTCGATGCCGATCTACTTCTGGAACGACCCCGACGGCAGCCGCTACCGGGACAGCTACTTCGAGACCTACCCCGGCGTGTGGCGCCACGGTGACTGGATCACCATCACCTCCCGCGGCTCCGTGGTCATCCACGGCCGCTCCGACTCGACGCTCAACCGCCAGGGCGTCCGCATGGGCTCGGCCGACATCTACGAGGCCGTCGAGCGCCTGCCCGAGATCAGGGAGTCCCTCGTCGTCGGCATCGAACAGCCCGACGGCGGCTACTGGATGCCCCTGTTCGTGCACCTGGCCCCCGGCGCCGTCCTGGACGAGGCACTGCTGAACCGCATCAAGCAGACGATCCGGGAGCAGCTCTCGCCGCGTCACGTCCCCGACGAGATCATCGAGGTGCCGGGCGTCCCGCACACCCTCACCGGCAAGCGCATCGAGGTCCCGGTCAAGCGCCTCCTCCAGGGCACTCCGCTGGAGAAGGCGGTGAACCCGGGCTCGATCGACAACCTCGACCTGCTGCACCACTACGAGCAGCTCGCCCGCAAACGCGGCTGAGAACCGCGAGCCGACCGCCGCAGGTGCCTCGGACCCCCGGACAGCGGGATCGGGAGCCTGCGGACGGTCGTCGCGCGGTCCGCGACCGTCCCACCCGGACGCCGTTGTCAGTGCCCCCGATTACTGTGAGTGAGCATTGATCGACTGCGCACAGGGGGACACATGTCAGCGCACACCGACCACCGGACCATGCGACGCGTCCTGCACCGCGAGATCGCGGGCACGATCGGCCTGCTCACCGACGAGCACGACTTCCGCGCCATGCGGCGCTACCGCAGCTTCGCCTTCCACGACCACACGGCCTACCTCCAGCAGGTGGAGGCGCTGCTGAGGACGCGAGCCTCTCAGGGCAGCCACACCGCGGTCGCCCTCTTCGACCCGCAGGAGTACGCCGACTTCTGCGCCGAGACCGGCCTCGACCCGGACAAGGCGGCGAGCCGCACCCGCTTCACGGCCGAACTGGCGGCCGCGGGACCCACCCTGCCCTACGAGGGCCAGCCGCTGGCCGACCTGGTCCCCGCCCTCGTCGACGAGGCCGTCCGCCAGGCCACCTGGGAGTACGCCTCCACACTCCTGACCCGGCTCGGCGCCTGCGCCTCCTGCGGCGAGGACATCGGCCGCGCCGCCTTCACCCGCGCCTCCCACCTCCTCGTCCGCATCCTCGACACGGCGGGGCCGGGAGACCGGCACCTGGTATGCAGCGTCACCGGAACCCCGGAGACCCTGGTCGCCGTCCTCCACGCCGACCAGGACACGAACGGCGACACCCGGCTCGACGAGGCCGAGGCCCTCGAATTCGCCACCGTCCTCGCGCTGGGCATCGCCACCCAGAACCCCGCGGGCCTCGTCATGCGCACCAGCGCGCCGGGCACCGCGGACCGCGTCTACGGCTGGCGGGTCCGCGGAGAGGGCCTCGAGCCCCTGACCGCGGGCGAGGTCTTCGACGCCTACTGCACCGACATCGAATCCGGCGACCTCATCTCCCCTGAATCGGACGTCGACTACTGCGTACCGCCCGACCTGGGCGAGGAGGGACCGGCGCCGGGCCACCTCCACTGAAACGACGGCGGGGCGCCCCGGAGGAGGCGCCCCGCCACGAAGCCGGCAGGTCCCGCGGGCCGGCGAACCGGCCGGACGGCTACTCGCCGGACAGCACCGCCTGAGCCGCGTTCCGCGCGGCCTCGGCACTGTCCGTGGCCCGCGCAGCCGCGGCCGCACGCTCGCACTGGGCCAGCGTGTACTTGCTCAGCGCCGCCCGGACGTACGGAATCGACGCCGCACCCATGGACAGGGAGGTGACGCCCAGACCGGTCAGCACACAGGCGAGCAGCGGGTCGGACGCGGCCTCACCGCACACGCCGCAGCTCTTGCCCTCGGCCTTGGCCGCCTCGGCGGCCAGCGCCACCAGGTCGAGCAGCGCGGGCTGCCACGGATCCTGCAGCCGGGACACGGCGCCCACCTGACGGTCCGCGGCGAACGTGTACTGCGCGAGGTCGTTGGTGCCCAGCGACAGGAACTCGACCTCCCGCAGGATCGAGCGTGCCCGCAGCGCCGCCGACGGGATCTCGACCATCGCACCGAACTTCGCGTGCAGCCCCGCCTCACGGCACGCGTCCGCGAACGCCTTGGCGTCGGCACGGTCCGCCACCATGGGGGCCATGACCTCGAGGTGCACCGGAAGCCCCTCGGCGGCCTTCGCCAGGGCGGTCAGCTGCGTGTGCAACACCTCGGGGTGGTCGAGCAGCGTCCGCAGACCGCGCACGCCCAGTGCCGGGTTCGGTTCGTCGGCCGGGGTGAGGAAGTCCAGCGGCTTGTCCGCGCCCGCGTCGAGGACCCGGACGACGACCCGCCCCTCGGGAAAGGCCTCGAGCACCTGCCGGTAGGCCTCGACCTGCTTGTCCTGCGACGGCGCCTTCCTGCTGTCGTCGAGGAAGAGGAACTCGGTGCGGAACAGACCGACACCCTCGGCCCCGGCCTCCACGGCGGCCGGCACGTCGGCGGGACCGCCCACGTTGGCCAGCAGCGGCACCTTGTGACCGTCCGACGTCGCACCCGGCCCGGTGGAGGCGGCCAGCGCGGCCTTGCGCGCGGCGGCCGCGGCCTCCAGCTCGGCCCTCTTCTCGGCACTCGGGTTCACGAAGATCTCGCCGGTGCTGCCGTCCACGGCGATCACCGTGCCCTCGGCCAGCTCACCGGCGCCCGGCAGCGCGACCACGGCCGGAACGCCGAGCGCCCGCGCGAGGATCGCGCTGTGGCTGGTCGGGCCGCCCTCCTCGGTGACGAAACCGAGCACCAGCGTCGGGTCCAGCAGCGCCGTGTCCGCGGGCGCGAGGTCCCGCGCGATCAGGACGTACGGCTCGTCACTGTCCGGAACCCCGGGCATCGGAACCCCCAGCAGCCGGGCGACGATACGATTCCGCACGTCGTCCAGGTCGGCCACCCGCCCGGCCAGGTACTCACCGGCACCGGCCAGCAGGGTGCGGTAGGCCGCGAAGGCGTCGTACACCGCGCGCTCGGCCGTGCTGCCGACGGCGATACGCCGCTCCACATCCGCCATCAACTCGGGGTCCTGGGCCATCATGGCCTGCGCCTCGAGTACTCCCTGGGCCTCTCCGCCGGCCAGATTGCCGCGCGCAATCAGGTCGGCCGCCACAGCGTCCACGGCCTTGCGGGCGCGCCCCTGCTCGCGTTCCGCGTCCTCCGCCGGGATCTGCTTGGCAGGCGGTTCGAGGACCGCCGTTCCCATGTGCCGGACCTCGCCGACCGCCACACCGTGGCTCACACCGACGCCTCGCAGCGTTGTCTCCATCTCACCCTTCTCCGGTAGTGCGGCGGGTCCCGCCGCCGCGTTGGTTGTCCTGCCCGCCGCCGCACGGCGGCACCGGCGTCACGCCCAGACGAAGAGGCTGTCGCCAGCCTTCACGTCACCGTCTTCGCGGAGTTCGGAGAGGGTGTCTGCCGTGGCCTCGAGCGCCACGACCGGGCAGACGGAGGACTTGCCGGCGGCCTCCACGGCAGCCGGGTTCCAGCGCACGATGCCCTGGCCACGGGTCACGGTGTCGCCCTTGTTCACCAGCAGTTCGAAGCCCTCGCCGTTGAGCTGCACGGTGTCGATGCCGAGGTGGGTGAGCACCCCATGTCCCTGCTCGTCCACGACCACGAAGGCGTGCGGGTGCAGAGAGACGACGACTCCGTCCACCGGCGCGACGGCCTCGGATGGCTCGCGCACGGGCTCGATCGCGGTGCCCGGGCCGACCATGGCCCCGGAGAAGACCGGATCAGGCACTGAGGTGAGTCCGATGGCGCGTCCTGCCAGCGGGGACGTCACGGTGGTCATGGGAAGCCTCCCAGGGTGGAGATGCATGTACGGGCCGTCACCGCATGTCCCTGACGGCGCACTGTGCAGCAGGGTATGTCATACGAAGTGCCGGTTCGGAGGGAAGATACCGCTTTAGAGGTCTAGACCACCAGCCCAATCGATTTGCACCCGATCGGCGGCCCCGTGTACAGTCGTATCCCTGCTTGAGGACGAGCGACGCGAGCAAGCGTCCTCGCTCGGCAGGCACCCATACTCGTCAGATCCTATCCCGGGTCGTGTTCTGCGTGTCCGCAGAACGGTGGTCAGGGAGACGGAAAAACACTGATAGAGTTTGGAACAGCGAAGGGAAGCGCCCGGAGGAAAGCCCGAGAGGGTGAGTACAAAGGAAGCGACCGTTCCTTGAGAACTCAACAGCGTGCCAAAAATCAACGCCAG
>NZ_JBIRUY010000040.1:0-91711 GCF_044335305.1 Streptomyces sp. NPDC020490
CCTTCGGTCTTGCGTTTCCGACTCTATCAGATCCTTTCGGCGTCTGATTCCCAGTCAGCGGGATTTGTCTTCCCGGCCGTTGGGCCGTTCCGACGAGTGAGACTTTAGCGGATTCCTCGCTCCCGAGCTAATCGGGGGCTGCGGCCTTTCGGACGCGGATTCCTCATTTCGCGAATACGCATGCCGAAGACGCGGCGGCAGGTCGAATGATCGACAGACGCCGGTCTTGGTTGGTACTGCGGAATGGCTGTCCGGGGACCGACCGGAGTCGGCGCTCACGTCGGACAACTCGGAGAACAGTACGGACCGGCCCGGTCCGTGTCAACTTCGGTCCGGACACCCCCGGAACCGCCTGGTGAAGGCGTTCGGGAGGCGTACTCTGTGGGGCATGACGACGCGTACGTGCAACCAGTTCTGGTGGGCCGCCTGACGGCGGCCGCAGTCACGTACGCACCCACGGCCGCCGCTTCGGCGGCCGTTCTCGTATCTCCCTCCAGAAGCTCCTGAGGGCCGGCCGCCGGGGCCGGCGGCCTCGACCAGGAGGTGGAAGAGGGATGACGCGAGTCTTCAGCGGGGTCAAGCCGACCGGGCACCTGACGCTCGGGAACTACCTGGGAGCCATGCGGCGGTGGGCCGCGGTGGACCAGCACGAGGCGGACGCGCTGTTCTGCATCGTCGATCTGCACGCGCTGACCGTCGACCACGACCCGGCGCGGGTGCGCAGGCTCAGTCGGCAGGCGGCCACGCTGTTGCTGGCGTCCGGACTGGACCCGGAGCTGTGCACCGTGTTCGTGCAGAGTCACGTCGACGAGCACACACGGCTGTCGTACCTGCTGGAGTGCGTGGCGACCGACGGTGAGATGCGGCGCATGATCCAGTACAAGGAGAAGGCCCCGCGGGAGCGGGCGCGGGGCGGGAGCGTGCGGCTGTCGCTGCTGACGTATCCGGCGCTGATGGCGGCGGACATCCTGGCCTACGCGGCGGACGAGGTGCCGGTGGGGGACGACCAGACGCAGCACGTGGAGCTGACGCGGGATCTGGCGGTGCGGTTCAACCAACGTTACGGCCACACGTTCACGGTGCCGAAGGCGACGCCGCCGGCGGTGGGCGCACGGGTGATGAATCTGCAGGACCCGACGTCGAAGATGGGCAAGAGCGACGACGCGGGGCCGGGGATCGTCTACCTGCTCGACGAGCCGGACGTGGTGCGCAGGAAGGTCATGCGGGCGGTGACCGACAGCGGGCAGGACGTCGTCCACGACAGGGAGGAACGGCCGGGTGTCGCGAATCTGCTGGAGATCCTCGCTGCCTGCACCGGCGGGGATCCGGAGGAGCTGGCCGGTTCGTACGCGTCGTACGGCGCGCTGAAGAAGGACACCGCCGACGCCGTGGTCGAGGTGCTCAGGCCCTTGCGGGAGCGGCACCGGGCGTTGTGCGCGGACCCCGGATACGTGGACGGGGTGCTGCGGGACGGCGCGGAGCGGGCGCGCGCGATGGCGCGGCCGACCGTGGATGCCGCCTATCGCGCCATCGGGCTGCTGCCGGCCGTCTCCGGCGCGGACCCCGCGCCGAACGCCGCCCGGTAGGCGCGCGGGCTGGTGGCGAGACGCGATGCGAAGTGCTGGCGCATGGTGACCTCGCTGCCGAAGCCCGCGCGGCGGGCGACCTCGGGCATGGGCAGGTCGGTTCGTTCGAGGAGTTTCTGGGCGGCCGCGATGCGCTGGTCCAGGAGCCAGCGCAGCGGGGTCGTGCCGGTGGCCGCGGTGAAGTGGCGGGCGAAGCTGCGCGGTGACATGCCCGCGTGCGCGGCCAGGTCGGCCACCGTGAGGGGCTCGTGCAGCCGGCGCAGGGCGTGTTCGCGTACGGCGGCCAGGGCGTCGGCGTCGCGGTCCGCGCGCGGGGTGGGCTGCTCGATGAACTGGGCCTGGGTGCCGGTGCGGAAGGGGGCGGTGACCATCGAGCGGGCGATGGTCGCCGCCGCCTCCGCGCCGTGGGCCCGGCGGACGAGGTGGAGGCACAGGTCGATGCCGGCCGCGGTGCCGGCGGAGGTCCAGATGCCGTCCTCCTCGATGAAGAGGGCGTCGGGGACGACGGTGACCCGGGGATGGTGTGCGCGCAGGAGGTCGACGAGGTTCCAGTGGGTGACGGCTCGGCGGCCGTCGAGGAGGCCGGCCTGGGCCAGCGTGAAGGCTCCGCCGCAGAGGGCGGCGACGGTGGTGCCGCGGGCGTGGGCGCGGCGGAGGGCGTCGAGGACCGGCGCGGGTGCGGGGGTGAGGTGGTCGTCGAGGCCGGGGACGACGATCAGGTCGGCGCGGGAGAGCCAGGCGAGGGTGCGCTCGGGCAGGAGGGTGAGGCCGCCGCGCATCGGGACGGGGGCGGGGTCGGCGGCGACGCGGCGCAGGTCGAAGGCTGGGGCGCCGCGATCGGTGCGGTCGGTGCCCCACACCTCGGTGATGACGGCGACATCGAAGGCGCGGATGCCGGGGAAGGCGACGAGGGCGACGCGGTGGGCGCTGGCCATGGATGGCAGTAAACCATCGATCGCCGACTTCCGCGCCGCTGGGAGGGCAGGGGGCGGCGCGGCAGCATCGTGGGCATGGACATAGCGGAGAACGCGGCCCTGGTGGTCGTGGACGTACAGCAGGGTTTCGAGGACGCCGGCTTCTGGGGGCCGCGGAACAATCCCGGGGCGGACGACAACATCGCCGCGCTCATCGACGCGTGGCAGTCGACGGGACGGCCGGTGGTGTTCGTGCGGCACGACTCCGTCGGTCCGCGGTCGCCGCTGCGGACGGGGCAGGCGGGCAACGACTTCAAGGAGTACGTGGAGCGGCGGCGCGGCAGGACGGCCGGCGGGGCGGAGCTGCTGGTCACGAAGACGGTGAACTCGGCCTTCTACGGGACGCCGGACCTGGACGCCTGGCTGAGGGCGGCGGGCGTCACGCAGCTCGTGGTGGCCGGGATCCAGACCAACATGTGCGTGGAGACGACGGCCCGGATGGGCGGGAACCTCGGGTACGACGTGGTGGTCGCGTACGACGCCACGTACACCTTCGACCTGGAGGGGCCGTTCGGCTGGCGGCGGAGCGCCGAGGAGGTGGCGCAGGCGTCGGCGGTGTCGCTGCACGGGGGCGGGTTCGCGCGGGTGGTGACCACGAAGGAGGTCGTGGACGCGGCGCGGTGACCGCCGGGGGGCGGTGACGGCCGGGGGGGGTGACCGCCGGGGGGCGGTGACCGCGGGGGTGTGACCGCGGGGGCGGTGAGTGTGGTGGGGCCGCCCCCGGCGGGGGTCAGTCCTTCTTGCCGGAGGCGAGTTCGCGGCTGCGGTCGCGGGCGGCTTCGAGGGCGGCGATGAGGGCGGCGCGCACGCCGTGGTTCTCGAGTTCGCGGATGGCGTTGATGGTGGTGCCCGCGGGGGACGTGACGTTCTCGCGGAGCTTGACGGGGTGCTCGCCGCTGTCGCGGAGCATGACGGCGGCGCCGATCGCGGACTGGACGATCAGGTCGTGGGCCTTGTCGCGGGGCAGGCCGAGCAGGATGCCGGCGTCGGTCATGGCCTCGACGAGGTAGAAGAAGTACGCCGGCCCGGAGCCGGAGAGGGCGGTGCAGGCGTCCTGCTGGGCCTCGGGGACGCGGAGCGTCTTGCCGACGGCGCCGAAGATCTCCTCGGTGTGGGCCAGGTGGTCGGCGGTGGCGTGGCTGCCGCCGGAGATGACGGACATGGCCTCGTCGACGAGGGCGGGCGTGTTCGTCATGACGCGGACGACCGGGACGCCGGCGGCGAGGCGTTCCTCGAGGAAGGCCGTGGTGATGCCGGCGGCTCCGCTGATGACCAGGCGGTCGGCGGGAACGTGGGGGGCGAGTTCGTCGAGGAGGGCGCCCATGTCCTGCGGTTTGACGGTGAGGATCAGGGTGTCGGCGGTCTTGGCCGCCTCCGGGTTGGTGACCGGGGTGACTCCGTAGCGGGCACGGAGCTCTTCGGCTCGCTCCGGGCGGCGGGCGGTGACCAGGAGGTCGGCCGGGGCCCAGCCGCCGCGGATCATTCCGCTGAGCAGGGCTTCGCCGATCTTGCCGGTGCCGAGGACTGCGACTTTCTGCGTCATGGCTGGGGTGCCCTCCGAGGGTTGCGTCGTCCGGACTCATCCTCGCACCGGGCATCGGCGTGCGGGGCGCTTGTCCGGTGGGCGGACGTGGGGCGCGGGTGCGGCGGCGGCCGGTACGGGGCGGGGGCAGGGCGGGCCCGGGGCGGGCGAGGCTGCCGGTGAGGTGCGGCCGGTCAGGATGGCCGGGATGGTGGCCGGTCAGGTCGTCCGGCGTCGCAGCGTCGCCGCGCCCAGGCCGAGGACCAGCACCGCGCAGCCGGCGACGACCAGCACGTCCCGTACGAAGGTGGCGGTCATGTCGGTGTGCTTGAGGACCTCGTTCATGCCGTCGACGGCGTAGGACATGGGCAGGACGTCGGAGATGCCCTCCAGGACGGGGTGCATGTTGGAGCGCGGGGTGAACAGGCCGCAGAGGAGGAGCTGGGGGAAGATCACGGCCGGCATGAACTGGACCGCCTGGAACTCGGACGCGGCGAACGCCGAGACGAAGAGGCCGAGGGCGGTGCCCAGCAGGGCGTCGAGCAGGGCGACGAGCAGCAGCAGCCAGGGGCTGCCGACGACGTCCAGGCCGAGGAACCAGACCGCGAGGCCGGTGGCCAGGGCGGACTGGATGATCGCGAGGATGCCGAAGGCGAGGGCGTAGCCGGCGATCAGGTCGCCCTTGCCCAGGGGCAGGGCGAGGAGGCGTTCCAGGGTGCCGGAGGTGCGTTCGCGCAGGGTGGCGATGGACGTCACCAGGAACATCGTGATCAGCGGGAAGATGCCGAGGAGCGAGGCGCCGATGTTGTCGAAGGTGCGCGGGCTGCCGTCGAAGACGTAGCGCAGCAGGAACAGCAGCAGGCACGGCACCAGGATCATGAGGGCGATGGTGCGGGGGTCGTGGCGCAGCTGGCGCAGGACCCGGGTCGCGGTGGCGGTGGTGCGGTGCAGGTTCAGCGCGCCGGTGGGGACCGGCTTGACCGCCGGGGACGCGGTGGTCGCGGTGCTCGGGGTGCTCGGGGTGGTGCTCATCCGGTGGTCTCCTTCGCGCGGGCGGCGACGGCCGCCTCGTCGACCAGGTGCAGGAAGGCTCCCTCGACGGTGTCGGAGCCGGTACGGGTGCGCAGGGCGTCCGGGGTGTCGTCGGCGAGGATCTCGCCCTCCCGCATGAGCAGGAGGCGGTGGCAGCGTTCGGCCTCGTCCATGACGTGGGAGGAGACGATGAGGGTGGCTCCGCGCTCGGCGGCGATGCGGTGGAAGAGGTTCCACAGGTCGCGGCGCAGGACCGGGTCCAGGCCGACGGTGGGTTCGTCGAGGACGAGGAGTTCCGGGCGGCCGAGGAGGGAGACGGCGAGGGAGACGCGGCTGCGCTGCCCGCCGGAGAGGTTGCGGGCCAGGGCGTCGGCGTGGCTGGTGAGGTCGACCTCGGCGAGGACCCGGTCGACGTCCTGGCGGCGGTCGTGGGCCGGGGTGCCGGGGGCGAGGATCGCGGCGAAGTAGTCCAGGTTCTGGCGGACGGACAGGTCGTCGTAGACGGACGGGTCCTGGGTGACGTAGCCGATGCGGGTGCGCAGGGTGGGGTGGCCGGCGGGCCGGCCGAGGACCTCCAGGGTGCCGGTGACCTTGGCCTGGGTGCCGACGATCGCCCGCATCAGGGTGGTCTTGCCGCAGCCGGACGGGCCGAGCAGGCCGGTGACCTGGCCGCGCGGCACGATGAAGCCGATGCCGCGCACGACCGTGCGGGTGCCGCGGACCACGGAAAGGCCCTCGGCGCGCACGGCGGGCGCGGCGGGCGCGGCTCCGGGATCGGGGGCGTCGGCGTCGCCGCGACTTATATTCATCATGTGCTGAACAATCCTCCTGTCCGCCGGGGCTGTCAAGCGGAACCCGGACGACCGTCTGAGCCGGGGCCGAGTGGGCGTTGCGGGTGGGCGTCGGGGGAGGACGCGGGCACGCGTGAGAGCCGGCCGACGGCCGGAGGGGGGTACGGGCGCGGCGGCGCGTTCTAGGCGCGGCGGCGCTTCTTGGACGGGTTGCCCGTGCGGCGGGCGCCGCGCTTGGCGTGCCGGGCGAGTGCCGCCTCGTACTCCTGGCGGTGCAGCTTCTCGCCGGGGGCCTCGGTGAGGGAGCGGAAGAAGTAGGCGAGGAGGGAGCCGACGAAGCCGATGGCGAGGAGGCCCCGCAGGGACGCCTGGCGCTGCGGGTCGGGACGGGCGCCGAAGCCGTCCCAGGCGTGCCGGAAGGCCAGCGCACTGCAGATCGCGAACATCGCGACCATGAGGACGGTGACGAAGGCGCCGGTGTCGGCGATCTGGAGGCCCTCGTAGGCGAAGCGCAGGACGAGGCAGGAGGCGACGGCGGCGGCGAGCGAGCCGACGGCCGCGCCGATGCGGCGGAGTCCGTAGCCGCGGTCGTGGTTCACCCAGGTGGTGCCGAAGAAGCGGAGGGGTTCCGGGCGGGGGGCCGCGGAGCCCGCGCTGTCCTGGGGGCCGGTTTCGTCGCTCACGGGACGATTATGGCTCGCAGGCGGACGCGGGCTCCGGGAGGGTTCAGGCGCAGCGCGGGGCTACGTAGCCGTCGCTGCCCGTCTTCACATAGGCGTCCGACACGTACTCGCCGTTGTCGATGTTGTCCCAGATGTTCGACGTGCCGTAGTAGCCCGACACCGTGGTGCCCGGCGTCTGGCAGAAGATCGGTACCTGGGAGCCCGCCGGCAGCACCCGGACGAGGGGGTAGCCGGTGCCGGGACCGCTGCGGACGTTCAGCTCGACGCCGGGCGCGATCGGGTAGTACTGCACGGTTGCCGCCGAAGCGGTCGCCGGAGCCGCCGTCACCATGAGGAAGGCTCCGACGGCACCGGCGAGCAGGACGGATATGCGCCTGCGGGAAGTCATGGATGTCCCCTGGTAGTGGTGTGGTGGGTCAGGATCCGCACCTCGGGCGGACATAGCCGTCGCTGCCGGTGTTCACGTAGGTGTCGGAGACGTACTCGCCGCTGCCGATGCAGTCCCAGATGTTCGACGTGCCGTAGTAGCCCGACACAGTGGTGCCCGGCGTCTGGCACAGGATTCCCACTCGGGACCCTTCGGGCAGGACCTTGACGATCGGGTAGCTGGTGGCGGGACCACTGCGGACGTTCAGCCTGACGCCCGGAGCCACCGGGTAGTAGGTCACGGATGCCGACGCGGCCATCGCCGTGACGGCCTCCTCGTCGCCGCCTTCGATCTGTTCGACGCGGTCAACAGTCATGGAAAACTCCCCCGTTCAACCCCATGCGTGCCATGGGGCCCCGTTGATACCCATGGCACGCGCCATCAAACACGCCTATGCGACCCGCTCGTGAACGCTGGCAAGTCGCCTCTGTCCCGCACGAGTCATCGACTAGGCTCCGTGCTTCGCGCGCATGGACGAACAGCACGGGGGTGGTCCCATGGCGCCGCAGCGGAAGGCCGGAGCGGGCGCGGAAGCGGAACTGCCCGAGTACGCCGGTCACTACCGTCTGGAGTCGTGCCTCGGCTCGGGCGGCATGGGGGTCGTCCACCTGGCCCGCAGCACCTCGGGCATGAAGCTCGCGGTGAAGGTCGTACACGCCGAGTTCGCCAAGGACCCCGAGTTCAGGGGGCGTTTCCGGCAGGAGGTCGGCGCGGCCCGCAGGGTCAGCGGCGCCTTCACCGCGTCCGTCGTCGACGCCGACCCGGAGGCCGAACGGCCTTGGATGGCCACGCTGTTCATTCCGGGGCCCACCCTGTCCGAGCACGTGAAGCGGAACGGGCCCATGGCTTCCGCCCAGTTGCGCCGACTGATGGCCGGGCTGGCCGAAGCGCTGCGCGACATCCACCGGGTCGGGGTCGTGCACCGGGACCTGAAGCCGAGCAACGTACTGCTCGCCGAGGACGGGCCGAAGGTCATCGACTTCGGCATCTCCCGGCCGAAGGACAGCGAACTGCGCACCGAGACGGGCAAGTTGATCGGCACCCCGCCCTTCATGGCGCCGGAGCAGTTCCGGCGGCCGCGGGAGGTGGGGCCCGCCGCCGACGTCTTCGCGCTGGGGTCGGTGATGGTGCACGCGGCGACCGGACGCGGGCCGTTCGACTCCGACAGCCCCTACGTCGTCGCCTACCAGGTCGTGCACGACGAGCCGGACCTGACCGGCGTACCGGAGAACCTCGCGCCGCTCGTCCTGCGCTGCCTGGCCAAGGAGCCGGAGGACCGGCCCACGCCGGATCAGTTGATGCGCGAGCTCCGGTCCGTGGCCGCTTCCTACGACACGCAGGCGTTCATACCGGCGCAGCGAGCGGCCGACGCACCGCGTCCGGCGACGGAACCCGAGGAGCCGCCGCCCCGGCGGACGGGAGGGCGCCGCGGCAAGCGGGCGGCGGTCCTGGCCCTGGCCCTGTTCCTCGTCGCGGGCGGCGCGTTCGCCTGGGCCCAGTCGCCGGACGGCGGGGACGGCGCACCGGGCGGGACGGGCGCCGGGGCGCCGTCCCCGTTCAGTGCCTGGGCGACCAGGCCGTCGGGCACGGCGGGCGGCCTGCCCCGCTGCACGTACGGGACGCGGCTGCTGCTGTGCGCACAGCCCGGCCTGCTGTCCGCCCTCGACCCCGACGACGGGAGCGTGCGGTGGCGGCACGGTCTCTCCGGTGGTGACGCTCCCGATGTGTCACCGGTCCTCTCAGGAGGCCTGGTGCACGTCCTGACCCAGGCCGGGAAGCGGGTGGAAGCGCTCGATCCGTCATCGGGCAAGGTGCGGTGGGCACGAGACGTCTCGGCCTACAGCAGCATCCGCTACGCGGGCGGCACGCTGCTGCTGACCGGTTCCGGCGGCAAGGTGACCGGCGTGGACAGCCTGTCCGGGGAAACCGAGTGGAGCCGGCGGATAACGGGGCTGGACGAGCCGTACTTCGTGTCGTTCCCCAAGAGCCGCTGGGCCTTCGCCGCGACCCCGTCGGCCGACGGGACGCGGACGAAGGTCACGGCGGTCGATGCCGCCACCGGGCGGAAGGGCTGGAGCGCGTGGTTCGACGGCGGGCTGACGATCGCCGGCGTCACCGGCGACAGCTTGGTGCTGCTGGCCGGCGGCAACGAGGTCGGCACGGCGAGCGCGGTGGTCCGCTACGAACCGGAGTCGAGGGTCACCCGGCGTGTGCCGCTGACCGTACCGATCGATCAGGCGCAGGCCACCGTGCGCGGGAATCTCGTCTGTCTGCTGGGAACCGGGGGTTCCCTGACGCTGGTCGACACGGATGCCGGCAGGCAGCTGTGGTCCGTGGAGACGTCCGTGAGCCGTGGTTCGGCACCGGTCATCGAGGGCCGTCACGTGTACTTCAGCGCCGCTGACGGACGGCTGCTCGGGGTGGACGTGGCGAAGGGGAAGCTGCTCGGGCAGACCCGGCCGCGGCTCAGTTCCCGCGCGGACGCGTTCATGGCCGCCCTCCCCACCCCCCAGCCCGCCGCCCCCCGCGTCTACGCCGCCGCACCCGACGGCACCGTCTTCGCCGTGGACTCGCGGGATCCGGCGGCCTGGTAGGAAGCGCCTGTCGGGCGGGCGGGGACGGCGAAGGGGCCGCCCCCGGAGGGAGCGGCCCCGGTGCTGGGCGGGGGCGTCAGCCCAGCTTGGTCACGTCGCGCACCGCGCCCTTGTCCGCGCTGGTCGCCATCGCCGCGTAGGCCCGCAGCGCCGCGGAGACCTTGCGGTCGCGGTTCCGCGGGGCGTACGTGCCGCCCAGCGCCTCCTTGCGGCGGGCCAGCTCGGCGTCGTCGACCAGGAGCTCGATCGTGCGGCCGGGGATGTCGATGCGGATGCGGTCGCCGTCCTCGACGAGGGCGATCGTGCCGCCGGACGCCGCCTCGGGGGACGCGTGGCCGATCGACAGTCCCGACGTGCCGCCCGAGAAGCGGCCGTCCGTGATGAGCGCGCAGCTCTTGCCGAGGCCGCGGCCCTTGAGGAACGACGTCGGGTAGAGCATCTCCTGCATGCCGGGGCCGCCCTTGGGGCCTTCGTAGCGGATGACGACCACGTCGCCCTCCGTCACCTGCTTGTTGAGGATCTTCTCGACGGCCTCTTCCTGCGACTCGCACACCACCGCGGGGCCCTCGAAGGTCCAGATGGACTCGTCGACGCCGGCCGTCTTCACGACGCAGCCGTCGACCGCCAGGTTGCCCTTGAGGACCGCCAGGCCGCCGTCCTTGGAGTAGGCGTGCTCGACGGAGCGGATGCAGCCGTTCTCGGCGTCCTCGTCGAGGGTGTCCCAGCGCTCGGACTGGGAGAACGCCTCGGCCGAGCGGACGCAGCCCGGGGCCGCGTGCCACAGCTCGACCGCCTCGGGGGAGGGGGAGCCGCCGCGGACGTCCCACGTCTTCAGCCAGTCGGCCAGCGACGGGCTGTGGACGGAGTGCACGTCCTCGTTCAGCAGGCCCGCGCGGTGCAGTTCGCCGAGCAGGGCGGGGATGCCGCCGGCGCGGTGCACGTCCTCCATGTAGTACGTGCGGTGCTTCGCGACGTTGGGCGCGACCTTCGCCAGGCACGGCACGCGGCGCGAGACCGCGTCGATCTGCTCCAGGCCGAACGGCACGCCCGCCTCCTGGGCGGCGGCCAGCAGGTGCAGGATCGTGTTCGTGGAGCCGCCCATCGCGATGTCGAGGGCCATCGCGTTCTCGAAGGCGGCGAAGGTGGCGACGGAGCGCGGCAGGACCGTGTCGTCGTCCTGCTCGTAGTGGCGCCGGGTGATGTCCATGACCGTGCGGGCCGCGGCGACGTAGAGCTGCTTGCGGGCCGTGTGGGTGGCGAGGACCGATCCGTTGCCGGGGAGGGAGAGGCCGATCGCCTCGGTCAGGCAGTTCATCGAGTTGGCGGTGAACATGCCGGAACAGGAGCCGCAGGTCGGACAGGCGTTCTCCTCGATGCGGAGGATGTCCTCGTCGGAGATCTTGTCGTTCGCGGCGTCGGCGATCGCGTCGATCAGGTCCAGCGAGCGGACCGTGCCGTCGACCAGGGTGGCCCGGCCGGCCTCCATCGGGCCGCCGGAGACGAACACCGTCGGGATGTTCAGCCGCAGCGCGGCCATCAGCATGCCCGGGGTGATCTTGTCGCAGTTGGAGATGCAGACCAGGGCGTCGGCGCAGTGGGCCTCGACCATGTACTCGACCGAGTCCGCGATCAGGTCGCGGGAGGGCAGGCTGTAGAGCATGCCGCCGTGGCCCATGGCGATGCCGTCGTCGACCGCGATGGTGTTGAACTCGCGCGGGATGCCGCCCGCCTCGGTGATCGCCTCGCTCACGATCCGGCCGACCGGCTGGAGGTGGGTGTGGCCCGGCACGAACTCCGTGAAGCTGTTGGCGACGGCGATGATCGGCTTGCGGCCGATGTCCGCACCGGGTACACCAGAGGCACGCATAAGGGCGCGGGCGCCCGCCATGTTGCGGCCGTGGGTGACTGTGCGGGACCTCAGCTCGGGCATCGTCGCTCGCTCCTTCAGGACTGCCGTCGGACGATTCAGTCGGTGTTCAGTCGGTTGTCAGCCGGTTCGAGGCCAGTACGGACCTCACGTCGAGCGTACGCCGGTCATCCAGGTGTCGGGACGAGGTGTCCGGAATACGGGACGCGTGTCTTGCGCCGTGCGGTCGGGCTTCTCACGGGCCGGTGCCTCGCCGTCCGACGTCTCGCCGTCCGGGCCGTGCCGTCAAGGTCCGGTCAGGTGTCCCTGCACCACCGGGGCCACCCGCGCGATGATCTGCTCCACGTCCGCGGAGGCCAGCGGCTCCATCTTGATCACGTACCGCAGCATGGCCGACCCGACCAGCTGCGCGGCCGCCAGTTCGGCGCGCAGTTCCGCGTCCGGCACGTCGAGCTGCACGGCGATGCGGCGCAGCAGCTGCGCGGCGACCAGGTCGCGGAAGACACCGGCCGCGGTCTCGTTGTTCACGGCGGAGCGGACGATCGCCAGCAGCGGTGTGCGGGTCGTGGGGTTCTCCCAGATGCCGAAGATGAAGCGGGTGAGCCGTTCTCCTACGCCGTCCAGCGGGCCGTCGGCGACCGCGTCCGGCGCGTGGCGGGCGGGCGCGAAGGCGGTCTCGATGGCCGCCGCGAAGACCTGTTCCTTGGTGCCGAAGTAGTGGTGCACCAGCGCCGAGTCCACACCGGCCGCCTTGGCGATCTGGCGCACGGACGTCTTGTCGTAGCCGCGCAGGGAGAACTCCTCGCGGGCCACCGTCAGGATGCGGTCGCGGGTGCCGGCCGACTCCGTGCGGGTACGGCGGCCCCGGCGCCGGGAGGTGGCCTCGGTCACGGCCGGGGCACCTGCATCGCGGACGCCAGGTGCAGGCGTGTGAACGCCAGCGCCTCGGCCAGGTCGGCCTCGCGTTCGGCGCCGGACATGGCCCGGCGGGTGTTGACCTCGATCACGACGTGCCCGCCGAAGCCGGTGAGCGCCAGGCGCTCCAGCAGTTCGGCGCAGGGCTGGGTGCCGCGGCCGGGGACCAGGTGCTCGTCCTTCGCCGATCCCCGGCCGTCCGCGAGGTGCACGTGGCCCAGGCGGTCGCCCATCCGGTCGACCATGTCGATGGCGTCCGTGCGGGCCGTCGCGGCATGGCTGAGGTCGATCGTGAAGTGACGGTAGTCGTCCTTGGTGACGTCCCAGTCGGGGGCGTACGCGAGCATCTCGCGGTCGCGGTAGCGCCAGGGGTACATGTTCTCGACGGCGAACCGGACGTCCGTCTCGTTCGCCATCCGCCAGATCCCGTCGACGAAGTCACGCGCGTACTGCCGCTGCCAGCGGAACGGGGGGTGGACGACGACCGTGGTCGCGCCCAGCTTCTCGGCCGCGGCGCGGGCTCGCTGGAGCTTGACCCAGGGGTCGGTGGACCACACGCGCTGCGTGATGAGCAGGCAGGGGGCGTGCACGGCGAGGATCGGGATCCGGTGGTAGTCGCTGAGTCTGCGCAGGGCCTCGATGTCCTGGCTGACCGGGTCGGTCCACACCATGACCTCGACACCGTCGTATCCGAGACGCGCGGCGATCTCGAAGGCCGTCGCCGTCGACTCCGGATAGACGGACGCCGTCGACAGGGCGACCTTCGCATCCGGGATGCGCACGACTGGCTCTGCCATGGGTGACAGGTTACGGGGTGCGGGTGCGTGCGGCCGGGCCCCAGTACGCCGTTGTGGCCATCGCCACGGGTAGGTGACGGTCGGCGGGGGCTCGCCGGTGCGGGTCCGCGGGGGCTCGCCAGTGCGGGTCCGCGGGGGGCTCGCCAGTGCGGGTCCGCCGGGGGCTCGCCGGTACGGGTCCGCCGGGCCCCGCCAGTGCGGGTCCGCCGGGCCCCGCCGGTACGGTCCGCCGGGCCCCGCCGGTACGGGTCCGCCGGGGCCCCGCCAGTGCGGGTCCGCCGGGCCCCGCCGGTACGGGTCCGCCGGGCCCCGCCGGTACGGTCCGCCGGGGCCCCGCCAGTGTGGGTCCGCCGGGCCCCGCCGGTACGGTCCGCCGGGGCCCCGCCGGTACGGTCCGCGGGGGCTCGCCGGTGCCGCTCGGCGCCCCCGCGGGAGGTCACGCCGATCCCATGTGGTCGAGCCTGCGCAGGATCACTCCCTCCCTGAGCGCCCACGGGCATATCTCCACCGACTCCGCGCCGAGCAGGTCCATCACGCCCTCGGCCACCAGCGCCCCGGCGAGCAGCTGGCCCGCGCGGCCCTCCGAGACGCCGGGCAGCTCGGCCCGCTGGGCGGTGGTCATGCCGGCCAGGCGCGGGACCCAGGCCTCCAGGGACTCCCGCTTCAGCTCGCGCTGGACGTAGAGGCCGTCGGTGGAGCGGGCGGCACCGGCTATGCGGGCGAGCTGCTTGAAGGTCTTGGAGGTGGCGACGACGTGGTCGGGGGCGCCGAAGCGGCTGAACTCGCCGACCGTGCGGGCGATCTCGGCCCGCACATGGCGGCGCAGCGCCCGCACCGCCTCCGGGGCGGGCGGGTCGCCGGGCAGCCGGGCGGCGGTCAGCCGGCCCGCGCCCAGCGGCAGCGAGACGGCCGCGTCGGGCTGCTCGTCGATGCCGTAGGCGATCTCCAGGGAGCCGCCGCCGATGTCGAGGACGAGCAGCTTCCCCGCCGACCAGCCGAACCAGCGGCGGGCGGCGAGGAAGGTCAGCCGGGCCTCCTCGGCGCCGGCGAGGACCTGCAGCTCGACGCCGGTCTCGCGCTTCACCCGCGCGAGGACCTCGTCGGCGTTGCTGGCCTCGCGCACGGCGGAGGTCGCGAACGGCAGGAGATCCTCCACGCCCTTGTCCTCGGCGGCCTGCAGCGCGTCATGGATGACGGCGATCAGCTTGTCGACCCCTTCGGGGCCGATGGCCCCGTCCTCGTCGAGGAGTTGGGCCAGGCGCAGCTCCGCCTTGTGCGAGTGCGCGGGTAGCGGGCACGCGCCCGGGTGCGCATCCACCACCAGCAGATGCACCGTGTTCGATCCCACGTCGAGGACACCGAGTCTCATGTACGGAACGCTACTGCCACCTGGGCGGTCCTCGGTCCCCGAGGCCGCCGCGAGCGCCGTACCCTGGTCGGGTGCCAAAGACGAAAAAGGCAAAGGCCGACAAGTCGGCAGCGGGAGCCGGGTCCGCCGCGGATTCCGCCGTCGCTCCGCGGGTGAGGTCGCCGAAGAAGTCGCGCAAGGTCCGGGAGGCGGACGAGAAGGGCCTCGACTTCGCGCGCGCGTGGGTGGAGTTCCCTGATCCGGCGGACGACGAGCAGGTCTTCCGGTGTGATCTGACCTGGCTGACCTCGCGCTGGAACTGCATCTTCGGCAGCGGCTGCCAGGGGATCCAGGAGGGCCGCGCGGAGGACGGCTGCTGCACGCTGGGCGCCCACTTCTCCGACGAGGACGACGAGAAGCGGGTCGCGGAGCACGCGGCGCGGCTGACTCCGGAGATCTGGCAGCACCACGCCGAGGGCACCCGGAACGGCTGGGTGTCCGAGGACGAGGACGGCGACCGGCAGACCCGCCCCTACCAGGGCTCCTGCATCTTCCAGAACCGGCCCGGCTTCCCGGGCGGCGCCGGCTGCTCGCTGCACATCCTGGCCCTGCGCGAGGGCCGCGAGCCGCTGGAGACCAAGCCGGACGTGTGCTGGCAGCTGCCGATCCGGCGCACCTACGACTGGATCGACCGGCCCGACGACACGCGCGTGCTGCAGGTGTCGATCGGCGAGTACGACCGCCGGGGCTGGGGTCCGGGCGGCCACGACCTGCACTGGTGGTGCACGTCGGCGACCTCGGCGCACGGTGCGGGCGAGCCGGTGTACGTCTCCTACCGGGCGGAGCTGACCGAGCTGATGGGCAAGGCCGGGTACGACCGCCTGGTGGAGCTGTGCGAGGCGCGGCTGGCCTCGCGGCTGCCGTTGCTGGCACCGCATCCCGCGGATCCCTCAGACCCCGCGCATCCCGCGCATCCCGCGGACCCCACGGACCCCGTGGGCTGACCGCTCGGGACTGCGGAGAGGCCCTTGCCGGCCGGTCAGGACGCGGACGGGCTCGGGTCGCCGCCGGTGGGCGGCGGGGACGAGCCCGCCGGGTCGGACGGGGCGGATCCGCTGGGCGTGGGCTGCGGGGCGGGCGAAGAAGGCGGGTCGCTCGGGGTGGGGTCCGGGGGCGCCGAGGTGGCCGTCGGGGTCGGGCGGGGGCCGGACGGGGTCGGGGCGGCGGGACCGCTCGGACCCTGGTACGAGGGGCTGGGCGCGACGCCGCGGCCGTCGATGGTGACGACGGCGCCGGCCGGCGACACCGCCACCTGCGCCCGCCAGCTCCCCGCCGGCTCCCGCAACTGGTCGACGTGCACCCTGACGGTCACCGACTCGCCCGGCGCGAGGATGCCCGACGTCCGGCTCAGGTACAGCCAGGGCGCCCCGGTCGTCGCGGACCAGCGCACCACGGAGCCGGTGGCGGTGAGGGTGATGAGGGTGGTGTCGCCGCTGGTGCGGGCCGACACCTCGATCTGCCCGGCGCCCTTGCGACCCGCGCCGGCCACACCGACGACCTCCGCGGAGACGTCCGTCCCGGCGCGCCCGCCGAAGCGGGGGTCCGGCCCGGCGTCCGCGTTGCCGGCGTTCTCGTAGCCGCCGCCCGCCCCCTCGCCGGCGGGCCGGCCGGGGCCGTGCCCCTCGTCGGCGCCGGTGGAGGCGCCGTCGGCTCCCCCACCGGCCGGCCCGCCGCGGTAGGCGACCCACAGGGCGAACACGGGCGCCGCGACGACCGTGGCGACGACGGTCGTGGTGACGGCACGCGTGCGCAGCCGGGCCCGGCGGGCGGCGCGGTCCCTGGGGTCCATCGGGAAGCCGCGCCGGTCGAACCGGGGCGCGGCGGCGCCACGCGCGCGTGGCGAGTGCGCCATGGCGGCGTGCAGGGCGGCGCGGGGCGCCGGGAGCACGTGCAGCTCGGCGGCGGGGGTGACGCTCGCGCCGGGCCAGCGGCCGGGGATCGCGCGCTCGGCGCCGCGGCGGCAGCGCGGGCAGTCGTCCACGTGCCGGACGAGCTCCTTGCGCAGGGCCGTGCTGAGCACCAGCCGGCCATCGCCGGTGAGCCGGGCCACGGTCGGGCAGGTGCCGGTCTCGACGACGGCGAGGGCGGCGCGGGTGCGCTCGACCTCGCAGGCGGCGGAGGCGAGCAGTTCGCGGGCGGCGGTGGGAGCCGTGCCGAGGACGGCGGCCACCTCGTGGGCGGCGAGGTGGTGACGCACGGCGAGTTCGAGGGCCTCGCGCTGCTCGGGGGTGGTGCCGGCGGCCTCCGGCCAGGCCAGCAGGGCGAGTTCGCGCCGCCTGGCCTGCTGGACGGCTTCGGGGACGGACGGGGCCGCGGGCTGCCGGGGACCCGCGGGGCGGCCCGCCGCGTGCGTGCTCTGACGTTTCTGCCTGGCCTCGGCGAGCTTGCGCAGGCACGCCCAGCGGGCCAGCGCGTACAGCCAGGCCCGCCGGTCCCCGGCCGCCTCGGGGCCGCGGCGGCGCTCGGCGAGGGCGAGGACGTCCCCCAGGGCGGCGGTCGCCGCGTCGTGGTCGCAGAGCACGGACAGGCAGTAGGTGAACAGCCCGTCGAGGTACGGCTCGTAGCGCGCGGGCGGTGCGGGCTGCGCAGGCGGCGCGGGCGGCCGTTTCGCGACCGTGCGCGCCGCGGCGCGGTCTCGCGCCTCCCGGCGCGCCCGGTCCGCACCGGTGACGCGGGGTGAGGTCTCCGCACCGGTGATGCGGGTGGAGGTCTCCGGACTGCTGCTCGTCATCCATGTGACCGTAGAGGCCGGAGACCAGGGGTTTCCTCCCCCTTGAGCACATTTAATCCATACGGGTGAAACGATCCCTCAAACGGGGACGGGCGGCCCCGCTTCCCCGGCGGGGGCGGCGTTGTCGGTGGCGGCGGTTACGGTTTGCGCATGGCTGCCCGTACCAAGACCACCAAGGACCGCCCCTCCTACCGCTGCACCGAGTGCGGCTGGCAGACGGCCAAGTGGCTCGGCCGCTGCCCCGAGTGCCAGGCCTGGGGGACGATCGAGGAGTACGGCGCGCCCGCCGTCCGGACGACGGCGCCGGGCCGCGTGACGACGTCCGCGCTGCCCATCGGCCAGGTCGACGGCCGTCAGGCCACCGCCCGCTCCACCGGCGTGCCCGAGCTCGACCGGGTGCTCGGCGGCGGGCTGGTGCCCGGCGCGGTGGTGCTGCTCGCGGGCGAGCCCGGCGTCGGCAAGTCGACGCTCCTGCTGGACGTGGCGGCGAAGTCGGCGAGCGAGGAGCACCGCACCCTCTACGTCACCGGTGAGGAGTCGGCGAGCCAGGTCAGGCTGCGCGCCGACCGCATCAAGGCGCTCGACGACCACCTGTATCTCGCCGCGGAGACCGATCTGGCGGCCGTGCTCGGCCACTTGGACGCGGTCAAGCCGTCGCTGCTGATCCTGGACTCGGTGCAGACGGTGGCCTCACCCGAGATCGACGGCGCCCCGGGCGGCATGGCGCAGGTGCGCGAGGTCGCCGGCGCCCTGATCCGCGCTTCCAAGGAACGCGGCATGTCCACGCTGCTGGTGGGCCACGTCACCAAGGACGGCGCCATCGCGGGCCCCCGCCTGCTGGAGCACCTGGTGGACGTCGTCCTGTCCTTCGAGGGCGACCGGCACGCGCGCCTGCGCCTGGTCCGCGGTGTCAAGAACCGGTACGGCGCCACGGACGAGGTCGGCTGCTTTGAACTGCACGACGAGGGCATCACGGGCCTCGCCGACCCGAGCGGGCTCTTCCTGACCCGGCGTGACGAACCCGTTCCGGGCACCTGCCTGACGGTCACCCTGGAGGGCCGCCGCCCGCTCGTCGCCGAGGTCCAGGCGCTCACCGTCGACTCGCAGATCCCCTCTCCGCGGCGCACCACCTCTGGTCTGGAGACCTCCCGCGTGTCCATGATGCTCGCCGTGCTGGAGCAGCGCGGCCGCATCAGCGCGCTCGGCAAGCGGGACATCTACTCCGCCACGGTCGGCGGGGTGAGGCTGTCGGAGCCCGCGGCCGACCTCGCCATCGCCCTCGCGCTGGCGTCGGCGGCGAGCGACACCCCGCTGCCGAAGAACCTCGTCGCGATCGGCGAGGTGGGCCTCGCGGGCGAGGTCAGACGGGTCACGGGCGTGCAGCGCCGGCTGTCCGAGGCGCACCGTCTGGGCTTCACGCACGCCCTGGTACCGGGCGACCCGGGCAAGATCCCTTCCGGCATGAAGGTGCTGGAAGTGGCCGACATAGGGGACGCCCTGCGGGTCCTTCCGCGCTCCCGTCGCCGAGACGCCCCACGGGAGGCGGAGGAGCGCCGGTAGACTTTGCCCTGGTCTCGCCCGTCCGTACGACCGAATGTGCGATACGGGAGCGCCCCAGAACCTGCGACCGGAGGAGTGCAGTGGCAGCCAACGACCGGGCAGCGGCTCCCGGAAAGTCCGGTGGGAGTGCCGGTTCCGATGGCCTGATGCGCGCCTCGCTGAGCGCCGTGGCTCCGGGCACCGCCCTGCGCGACGGCCTGGAGCGGGTGCTCCGCGGCAACACCGGCGGTCTCATCGTGCTGGGCTTCGACAAGACCGTCGAAGTCATGTGCACGGGCGGTTTCGTGCTGGACGTGGAGTTCACGGCCACGCGGCTGCGGGAGCTGTGCAAGCTGGACGGCGGCATCGTGCTGTCCTCGGACCTGTCGAAGATCCTGCGGGCGGGCGTGCAGTTCGTGCCCGACGCGACGATCCCCACGGAGGAGACCGGCACCCGGCACCGCACGGCGGACCGGGTCTCCAAGCAGGTCGGCTTCCCGGTGGTGTCCGTGTCCCAGTCGATGCGCCTGATCGCCCTGTACGTCGACGGGCAGCGCCGCGTCCTGGAGGACTCCGCGGCGATCCTGTCCCGCGCCAACCAGGCCCTGGCGACCCTGGAGCGCTACAAGCTCCGCCTGGACGAGGTCGCGGGGACGCTGTCGGCGCTGGAGATCGAGGACCTGGTGACGGTCCGTGATGTCTCGGCGGTGGCCCAGCGCCTGGAGATGGTGCGCCGCATCGCCACCGAAATCGCCGAATACGTGGTCGAACTGGGCACCGACGGGCGCCTGCTGGCCCTCCAGCTGGACGAGCTGATCGCCGGCGTGGAGCCCGAGCGTGAACTCGTCGTCCGGGACTACGTCCCCGAGCCCACCGCCAAGCGCTCCCGCACGGTCGACGAGGCCCTCTACGAACTCGACGCCCTCACCCACGCGGAGCTGCTCGAACTGTCCACGGTGGCCAAGGCGCTGGGGTACACCGGCTCTCCGGAGGCCCTCGACTCGGCGGTGTCCCCGCGCGGCTTCCGCCTCCTGGCCAAGGTCCCGCGGCTGCCCGGCGCGATCATCGACCGGCTCGTCGAGCACTTCGGCGGACTGCAGAAGCTGCTCGCCGCGAGCGTCGACGACCTCCAGACGGTGGACGGCGTGGGCGAGGCCCGCGCGCGGAGCGTGCGCGAGGGCCTGTCCCGCCTGGCGGAGTCCTCGATCCTCGAACGGTACGTCTGACCCCGGCCCACCGCCCCGGCCCACCACCGGCCTCAGCCGACCGTCACGGCCACCACCCCGGCCCACCGCCGGCCGCGACCGCCTCGGCCGACCGACGCCACGGGCCGACCGTCTCGGTCCGGCGCCCCGGCCCGCGGCCGCCTGCCGCCACCCCGGCCGACCACCATCGATCGACCGCCTCGGTCCACCGCCTTGGCCGACCACATCGGTCCACCGCCGCGATCGACCGCTTCAGTTCGCCGCCTCCGTCGACCGCCACTGCCCACCACCCCGACCCACCACCGGCGTCAGCCGACCGTCACGGCCCACCACCCCGGCCCACCGCCGGCCGCGACCGGCTCGATCGACCGCATCAGCCGACCGCTTCGGCCCACAGCCTCGGCCCACGGCCTCGGTCCACCGCTTCGGTCCACCGCCTCCGCCGACCGCCAGTGGCCAACCGGCTCGGCCCACCACCTCGGCCCACCACCTCGGCCGACCACCTGGGCCGACCACCTCGGTCCACCCGATTCGGTCCGCCGCCTCCGCCGACCGCCAGTGGCCAACCGGCTCGATCGACCGCATCAGCCGACCGCTTCGGCCCACCGCCCCGATCGACCGCTTCGGTCGACCACCTCCGCCGACCGCCACTGGCCGACCGGCTCGGCCCACCGCATAAGCCGACCGCCTCGATCGACCGGCTCGGTCCACCGCCTCGATCGGCCGACTCGGTCCTCCGTCAGTGGCCCGCCGACTCGGCCGGATGCCTCGGTCGTACCGCCGTGATCGGCCGTCTCAGGCGTCCTGTAGCACGAAGGACGTCTGTGCCTTCGTGAAGCCCGGTGCCTTGGCCTCCACCAGGTACGTCCCGGCCCCGGCCGACCCGGCCGGAGGGGTGGCGCACTTCGGAGCACTCGGCTTGCGGTCCCACTTCACGGTGTACGTGATGCTGCTGCCGGCCGGCGCCCGGAACACCAGGCTGCCGGAGCCCTTGGGGCAGTCGGCGGAGGACCAGTAGTCGTCGTCGCCGCCCGCCTTGGTGATCGTCAACACCGCGGCCCTGGGGCCGAGATCCACCTTGCAGTCGCTGCCGGAGGAGTTCGTCGCGGTCAGCAGGAGGGTGGGCGTCTGACCGGGCTCGTAGGCGTTGTGCAGGCTGCGCAGGCTCAACTTCACCGCGCTCGCGCCGCAGTCGGGCAGCGTCGAGCCGGCCGGGACCGTGTCGCCCGCACCGACGCCGGTGCCCAGGACCGCGTCCGAGCCGCCGCCCGTGCCGCCACCGGACCCGTCGGCGCCCCCGGAGCCGGACCCGGAACCGGAATCCGATCCGGACCCGCTCCCGGTCCCGGAGGAATCGCCACCGGAGTCCGAACTCCCGCCGGAACCGGACCCGTTGGAGTCTCCGCCGCTCGACTCGTCCCGCCCGCCCGGCGCTTGGCTGATGGCGGGGCCCGAACCCGACGGCCCGGCGGAGATCGTGGGCGCGGGAGTCCTGCCGTTCGCGCCGTCGTCGCTCTTCTTGCCGCCACCGTCGTCCGATGTGACGAACCAGGCGATCACCAGCGCCAACAGGGCGATCACGGACAGCAGTACGGCCCTCCGTCGCCAGTAGATGGAGGAGGGAAGCGGCCCGATCGGATTGCGCAGAGATCCCACGGCGCAAACTGTACGAGAGATCGGCACGTTAGCCTGCCCCACCCGCCGCTGGAGCCCCAACTTTTCCAGATCATCATCCCGGCACCGCGACGCACCCGTGTGCACCGCGCGACGGCCGAACCGCGGCGGGCCATGGCAGGATCGGAACGCCATGACTGCGCCCACGAACACTCCCCACAGCCAAGCCCCCGGCACGACGCTCCACGCCCCCGTCATCGCCTGGTTCGACGAGCACGCCCGCGACCTGCCGTGGCGTCGCCCGGAGGCCGGCGCCTGGGGCGTGATGGTCAGCGAGTTCATGCTGCAGCAGACGCCGGTGAGCCGTGTCCTGCCCGTCTACGAGCAGTGGCTGGCCCGCTGGCCCCGCCCCGCCGACCTCGCCAGGGAGGCCCCCGGCGAGGCCGTCCGCGCCTGGGGCCGGCTCGGCTACCCGCGCCGCGCCCTGCGCCTGCACGGCGCCGCGGTCGCCATAGCGGAACGGCACGGCGGCGACGTACCGACCGACCACGCCCAGCTGCTCGCGCTGCCCGGCATCGGCGAGTACACGGCCGCGGCCGTCGCCTCCTTCGCCTACGGCCAGCGGCACGCCGTCCTCGACACCAACGTCCGCCGGGTCTTCGCGCGCGCGGTCACCGGCGTGCAGTACCCGCCGAACGCCACCACCGCCGCCGAACGCAGGCTCGCGCGCGCCCTGTTGCCCGAGGACGAGCGCACCGCCGCCCGCTGGGCCGCCGCCTCCATGGAGCTGGGCGCGCTGATCTGCACGGCCAGGAACGAGAGCTGTCACCGCTGCCCGATCGCCGCGCAGTGCGCCTGGCGGCTGGCGGGCAAGCCCGAGCACGACGGCCCGCCGCGCCGCGGGCAGACGTACGCGGGCACGGACCGCCAGGTCCGCGGCAAGCTGCTGGCCGTGCTGCGCGAGGCGCACGCGCCCGTCCCGCAGACGGTGCTCGACCGCGTGTGGCACGAGCCGGTGCAGCGCGCACGGGCGCTGGACGGTCTCGTCGCGGACGGTCTCGTGGAACCGCTGCCCGGCGGTCTGTACCGGCTGCCGCTCTCCTGACCGAGCACCACATCGCATTGAACCGGGGCAATTCGGTGCGCCCGCTTCCCCCTTTCCTACTTCCGTTACACAACCGACGGACAGCTGATTGACAGTCGCGCGCTGCCTCGGACAGCGCCGTGACAACGCCTCCGTAGTTTCAACGGCGTACCGCGCACAGCGGTGCACACAGGGGAGCCGGCGGCGGGCGGGCCGGGAACGGGGAATCGGAGGCGGTTGATCATGGCGCAGGGCGAGGTGCTCGAGTTCGAGGAGTACGTCCGCACCCGGCAGGACGCGCTGCTGCGCAGCGCCCGCCGTCTGGTCCCGGACCCGGTGGACGCGCAGGACCTCCTCCAGACCGCGCTGGTGCGCACCTACGGCCGCTGGGAGGGCATCGCGGACAAGCGGCTCGCGGACGCCTACCTGCGCCGCGTGATGATCAACACCCGGACCGAGTGGTGGCGGGCGCGCAAGCTGGAGGAGGTGCCGACCGAGCAGCTGCCGGACGCCTCCGTCGACGACTCCACCGAGCAGCACGCGGACCGGGCGCTGCTGATGGACGTCATGAAGGTGCTCGCTCCCAAGCAGCGCAGTGTGGTCGTGCTGCGACACTGGGAGCAGATGTCCACGGAGGAGACGGCCGCCGCCCTCGGCATGTCGGCCGGAACGGTCAAGAGCACGCTGCACCGGGCGCTCGCCCGGCTCCGCGAGGAGCTGGAGCGGCGCGAGCTGGACGCGCGGGCCCTGGAGCGTGAGGAGCGGGAGCGTTGCGCGGTCTGACCGGCGCGGGGCCCACGGGCAGGTGGGCCGTGCAGGCGGGGGGGGGGGGGGGGGGGGGGGGGGCGCGCCCCCCCGGGGGGGGGGGGCGGGGGCCCCCCCCCGGGCGCCCCCCCCCCCCCCGGGGGGGGGGCCCCCCCCCCCCCGCCCGCCGCCCCCCCCCCGGGGCGGGGGGGGCGGCGGGGGGGGGGCCCCCCGCCCGGGGCCCCGCGGGGGGGGGGGGGGGGGGGGGGCCGCGGGGGGGGGGGCCCCCCCCCCCCCGCCCTCGCGCTTTTCGCCTCCGGCTGCGCCACCGGGGGCACCGGCGCCCGGGACGAGGGCCCGGCCCACGCCGACTCGGTGGCGCCCGCCACCAAGTCGGTCACCCCCCGCACCGTCGGGGCCACCGGGCGCGTGGACGGGGTCGAGCTGGTCAAGGACGACCCCCGGATCTCGGCGGAGGTCAGGCGCGAGCTGAAGCCGTGCGTCGGCGACGAGTACCCGGTCGACGTGTCGTACGGCGACCTGACCGGAGGTTCCGCGGCGGACGTCGTGGTGAACGTGCTGACCTGCGGCGACGCGGTCGGAGTCGGCTCGTACGTGTACCGCGAGGAACACGGGCGGTACGAGAACGTGTTCAAGGCCGAGGAGCCCCCGGTCTACGCGGAGATCGACCGCGGCGACCTGGTGGTGACCAAGCAGGTCTACGAGAAGGGCGATCCGGTGTCGAGCCCGTCCGGCGAGAACGTGATCACCTACCGCTGGATCTCGGGCCGCTTCGCCGAGCGGTACCGCACGCACAACGACTACAGCAGCGCCGTCGGGGGCGACCCCTCGTCGACGCCGTGAACCGCTCGGACCCCCACGACGATGTACCGGTGAACGCGCGGCACAATCACCGCGTCTCCTCAACAGAGACCCACGACACCGAGAACTGAGAGCGGGATGGCAGACCAGACCCACGTCCTGTTCGTCGAGGACGACGACGTCATCCGCGAGGCCACCCAGCTCGCCCTGGAGCGGGACGGCTTCGCGGTCACCGCGATGCCCGACGGACTGTCGGGGCTGGAGGCGTTCCGCGCCGACCGCCCCGACATCGCGCTTCTCGACGTCATGGTGCCCGGCCTCGACGGGGTGAGCCTGTGCCGCCGGATCCGGGACGAGTCGACGGTCCCCGTGATCATGCTGTCGGCGCGGGCGGACTCGATCGACGTCGTGCTGGGTCTGGAGGCGGGTGCCGACGACTACGTGACCAAGCCGTTCGACGGCGCCGTGCTGGTCGCGCGGATCCGGGCCGTGCTGCGCCGCTTCGGTCACGCCGGCGGCGGCGTCAAGGCCGGCGACGGGGTGACCGGCGGGGTGCTGACCTTCGGCGACCTGGAGGTCGACACCGAGGGGATGGAGGTGCGCCGGGCCGGGCAGCCGGTGGCGCTCACGCCGACCGAGATGCGGCTGCTGCTGGAGTTCTCCTCGGCGCCGGGCACAGTGCTGTCGCGCGACAAACTGCTGGAGCGGGTGTGGGACTACGGCTGGGGCGGGGACACGCGCGTGGTCGACGTGCACGTGCAGCGGCTGCGCACGAAGATCGGCCAGGACCGGATCGAGACGGTCCGCGGCTTCGGCTACAAGTTGAAGGCGTGAACGGGGACTCCAGGGACATGCGCGGCATCCTCCGGCGCCTCGGTACGGGCGCCGGCATCCGGACCGGCCTGCGGTGGAAGCTCAGTGCGGCCATCGCCCTGGTCGGCGCGCTGGTGGCGGTCGCGCTGAGCCTGGTCGTGCACAACGCGGCCCGGGTGTCGATGCTGGACAACGCGCGCGACCTCGCCGACGAGCGCGTCCAGATCGCCCAGCGCAACTACGAGCTGTCCAACCGGCCCAACTTCCCCAACGTCAAGATCGACGACCCGGAGCTGCCGCCGGCCCTGCGCGAGCGGGTCGAGCAGGGCCGGCGGGCGACCTACGTCAGCGAGCGGCCCAGGCGCGTGCCGGACATCTGGGCGGCCGTGCCGGTCAAGGACGGGCACGTGCTGTCGCTGCACACCGGGTTCACCGACCGCAGCATCGACATCCTGAACGACCTCGACCAGGCTCTGGTGATCGGTTCCATCGCCGTCGTCCTGGGCGGCAGCGCGCTCGGCGTGCTGATCGGGGGGCAGCTCTCGCGCCGGCTGCGCAAGGCGGCGGCCGCGGCGAACGAGGTCGCCAGGGGTGAGCCGGACGTCCGGGTGCGGGACGCGATCGGCGGGGTCGTACGCGACGAGACCGACGATCTGGCGAGAGCGGTGGACGCCATGGCGGACGCGCTGCAGCAGCGGCTGGAGGCCGAACGCCGGGTCACCGCCGACATCGCGCACGAGCTGCGCACCCCGGTCACCGGGCTGCTGACGGCGGCCGAACTGCTGCCTCCCGGCCGGCCGACCGAGCTGGTCCTGGACCGGGCGAAGGCCATGCGCACCCTCGTCGAGGACGTGCTGGAGGTGGCCCGCCTCGACGGCGCCTCCGAGCGGGCCGAGCTGCAGGACATCATGCTGGGCGACTTCGTCGCCCGGCGGGTGGCGGCCAAGGACCCGGACATCGAGGTGCGGGTGGTGCACGAGTCGGAGGTGACGACCGACCCGCGGCGCCTGGAGCGCGTGCTGTTCAACCTGCTCGCCAACGCCGCCCGGCACGGCAGGCCGCCCATCGAGGTCACCGTCGAGGGCCGGGTCATCCGGGTGCGCGACCACGGGCCCGGTTTCCCCGCCGACCTGCTCGCCGAGGGCCCGAGCCGCTTCCGCACCGGCAGCCGGGACCGGTCCGGCCAGGGGCACGGGCTGGGCCTGACGATCGCGGCGGGGCAGGCGCGGGTGCTGGGCGCCCGGCTGACGTTCCGCAACGTACGGCCGGCGGGGGCGCCGGACCACGTGCCGGCCGAGGGCGCGGTGGCGGTGCTGTGGCTGCCGGAACACGCACCCACGGACACCGGCAGCCACCCGATGCTGCCGTAGATCACCCCTGCCGGGCGGAGCCCTCACACGTCCGCCAGCAGCAGTTCCTCCCCTCTCGACGGCCGTACGCCGTCCGTCCGGCCCGCGAAATAGCGTTCCGTGAGTTCCTCCGCCGGCACGTGCCGGGTGTCGCGGAAACCGGCCTCCTCGGCGAGCGCCCGGATCTCCGGCGGCCCGAAGAAGCTGAGGAAGGGCGTGCCGGAGGCACGGGCGCCCTCCATCGCGGCCCGCAACTGCGGCCGTTCCTCCGGCTCGACGTCGTCCGGCGGCCGCAGGAAGGTCGTGACGAGCGTCGAGCCCGCGGCGAGCGCGGCCACCCGCCGGAAGGTGTCCGCGACGGCGTCCCGGGTGAGTATGAGGGCGGCGCCGCGTCCCCTGTGTCTCGTCCGGTACTCGCTGGGGGTCAGCCCGGTCCACGCCTTGAACCGGGTGGAGAACGTGCCCACGCTGCTGAAGCCGACCAGGTGGCAGATCTCGGTCACCGACAGGCCGACCGTGCGCAGCAGGTCCTCGGCGCGCTCCATGCGGCGGTGCGTCAGGTACTGGCCGGGCGTCTCGCCGTACGCCTCCTTGAAGGCCCGTACGAAGTGGTAGCGCGAATATCCGGCGTGCGCGGCGACCGCGTCCAGGTCCAGCGCGGAGTCGGACCAGTCACGGTCCATGGCGTCCTTCGCCAGCCGCAACTGCCGCATCTTGTCCATGGGGCCGATGGTGGCACGCGGGTCTGACACCGGGCCCGGCATCGGGCCCGGCACGCCTTCCCGGGCAGGGTGAGGACAGCCGAAGACCCCGGGGCGGACACGCGCCGGGGTCTTCAGGTCTGGATCAACGGGTCTGATTCAGTGGGCCTGGATCAGTGGGACTGGATCAGTGGGACTGGATCAGTGGGACTGGATCGGTGGGTCTGATCAGTCGGTCCGGTTCGGTGCGGGCTCACACGGCCTCGGCCAGCGGTGCGACCGGCTCCGTGCCGTCGGCCGGGCTCTCGCCCGCCTTCGGTCCCGCTCCCTTCAGCGGGACCTCCTTCACGAACAGGGCGGCCACCAGCACCACCACGGCGATCACGGAGCCCAGCAGGAACGCCGAGTGCGTGCCGGCGGACACCGCGTGCTGGTACGCCTCGCGGGCCGCGACCGGCAGCTTGGCCAGGCTCGCCGCGTCGAGCTGCGCGGACTGCTCGGTGATCTTCGATCCCAGCGCCCCGGCCCGCTCGGACATCACGTCCTGGACCCGGTTGTTGAACAGGGCGCCCATGATCGCGACGCCGAAGGAGGAACCGAGCGTGCGGAACAGGGTGGTCGAGGAGGACGCGACGCCCATGTCCCTCATCTGCACGCTGTTCTGCGCGACCAGCATGGTGATCTGCATCAGGCAGCCCATGCCCAGGCCCAGTACGGCCATGTACACGCCGGAGGTGAGGCGCGAGGTCCCGGTGTCCATCAGCGACAGCAGGTACAGCCCGGTGATCATCAGCACGCCGCCGGCGATCGGGAAGACCTTGTAGCGGCCGCTGCTGGTGGTGACCCGCCCGGCGACCATCGACGTCACCAGCATCGCGCCGAGCATCGGCAGGAGCAGCAGCCCGGAGTTGGTCGCGGACGCGCCCTGCACCGACTGCTGGTACAGCGGCAGGAAGAGGGTCGCGCCGAACATCACGAAGCCGGTGATGAAGCCGATGACGGACATCAGCGTGAAGTTGCGGCTGCGGAAGATGTGCAGCGGCACGACCGGCTCCGCGGCCTTGGTCTGCCAGAACACGAACCCGACGAGCGCGGCGACGCCGATCCCGATCAGCTCCATGATCCGCGCCGAGGTCCAGGCGTACTCCGTGCCGCCCCAGGTGGTGACGAGGACGATGGAGGTGATGCCGACGGTCAGCAGGCCGACACCGAGGTAGTCGATGCCCGCCTTCGACCGCTTCCTGGGCAGGTGCAGCACGGCGCTGATCAGGCCGAGGGCCACCACGCCGAGCGGCAGGTTGATGTAGAACGCCCAGCGCCAGCCCCAGTTGTCGGTGATGGTGCCGCCGACCAGCGGTCCGGCGATCATCGCGATCGCCATGATGCCGGCCATCATGCCCTGGTACTTGCCGCGCTCCCGCGGCGGGATCAGGTCGCCGATGATCGCCATGACGCCGACCATCAGACCGCCGGCGCCCAGGCCCTGGACCGCCCGGAAGCCGATCAGCTCGCCCATGTTCTGGGCCATGCCGCTGAGCGCGGACCCGATCAGGAAGATCACGATCGAGGTCATGAAGGTGGCCTTGCGGCCGTACATGTCACCGAGCTTGCCCCAGACCGGGGTCGCCGCCGCGGTCGCGAGGGTGTAGGCCGTCACCACCCACGACAGGTGCTGCAGTCCGCCGAGCTCGCCCACGATCGTCGGCATCGCGGTGCCCACGATCATGTTGTCGAGCATCGCGAGCATCATCGTGATCATCAGCGCGAAGAGGACGACCCGAACGCTCCTGGGTTTCTTCCCCGCCCCCGGGTCGGCCGTGTCGGCCTGCCGTGTGTCCGCCATCTTTTCCACTCCCCCAGAGCAACCGCTACTTACTTGCCGCCCGGCAAGTTGACTACAATCGTGAAGGTAGACCCGCAACTAGCCGGGCGTCAAGTAAGTATTCATCGGGGGACGAGGATGGGCGACACGATGGACGGCACCAAGCGGCAGCGCCGCGGCAACACCCGCCAGCGCATCCAGGACGTGGCCCTCGAACTCTTCGCCGAGCAGGGCTACGAGAAGACCTCGCTGCGCGAGATCGCCGAGCACCTGGACGTCACCAAGGCGGCGCTGTACTACCACTTCAAGACCAAGGAAGAGATCCTCGTCAGCATCTTCGAGGACCTCACCCACCCGATCGAGGAACTGATCGAGTGGGGCCGGCAGCAGCCCCGGACACTGGCCACCAAGCAGGAACTCATCCGCCGTTACAGCGAAGCGCTGACCGGGGCGTCCCGGTTCTTCCGCTTCATGCAGGAGAACCAGGCGACGGTGAAGGAACTGCGCATCGGCGAGATGCTCCGCGACCGCATGCTCGGCATCCGCGACATCCTCATGGATCCCGACGCCGAGCTGATCGACCAGGTGCGCTCCGTCAGCGCGATGTTCACGCTGCACGCCGGGATGCTCGTCCTCAACGACATCGAGGCCGACCCCGAGGAGAAGCGCAAGGCGGTCCTCGAGGTCGCCACGGACCTGGTCACGCGGGCCCACGAGGGGACGCACCCGTCATAGGCCCGCCCTGACGCTCCAAACGGCCCCGAACGGTCCCGGAAGGCCCCGAACACGGCCCTGAACGGTCCTCAGACGGTCACGCCCTTGGCGCGCAGGAACGCGACCGGGTCGACGGCCGACCCGTAGTTCGGGGTCGTACGGATCTCGAAGTGCAGGTGCGGGCCGCTGGAGTTGCCGGTGTTGCCGGAGCGCGCGATGTGCTGGCCGGTGGCGACGACCTGGCCGACCCGGACGTCTATGCGGGACAGGTGCGCGTACTGCGAGTACGTGCCGTTGCCGTGCCGGATGACGATGGCGTTGCCGTACGCGGGCCCGTCGCCGGCGCCGTTCCCGCCGGCCTTCACCACGGTGCCGCCGTGCGCGGCGACGACGTCCGTGCCGCTGGGCACGGCGAAGTCCTGCCCGCTGTGGGTGGACTGCCACATGCTGCCGGCCTGGTTGAAGCTCGCGGACAGCTTGTAGTTCTTCACGGGGTGGACCCAGGAGGCGGCCTTCTTGGCGGCGGCCTGGGCGGCGACGGTGCTTGCCGCGCCGGGGGCGGAGCCGGTGTCGGCGGCGACCGCGACCCCGGCCCCCAGCACGACCGACGCTCCGAGGCCGGCGGCCAGGACAGCCGCGCGGGTGCGCAGCAGGGACGTACGGGCGGAACGGGACGAGACAGACGTGGACATGGGACCCCTCGGGGGACGGCGGCAGAAAAAGGCCACCCGGCGCACGAGCGGCCGCCGGATGGGCGATTCATTGGTAACCCCCGGATCCGCGAAGCCCAAAAAACGCGATCTACGACGATCGCTAGTACTTCACCTCAAATGTTTTTCCTTCTTGACAGAACGCCCATGACGCATGAATCGCCCCATAAAGCGACATCCCGACCCACCCCTTGAGGGAAATGTTCTTTTTGTTCGTCGCGCCAGACCCACTAACCGCCCTAGTAACGGACAAATCGCCTGTGCGGCATGTCACCGGCGCGCGACCCCCGGCACCCCCGCGGCGTGACCGACGCCACCCGCCCCGGCGAACCGCGCCGAGCCGTGCCGAACCGTGCCGAGCCGCGCCGAGCCGGGACACGCTCGAGGCTTCATCCGGCGCACACCTCTTCCCACTTACCGCTCAGTAACCTTACGGTTCCCCTCGCGCCATCCGCGCCGACGAGCATGCACCCGACAACAGCAGCGTCACGGACGTGAGAGGAACCCCCACCCATGACAGGACGACGCCCCCTGGCCCGCCGCACCACCGTCACCGCGGTCGCCGCGGCCGCCCTGGTGGCCCTGGCCGCCCCCGCCGACGCCGCTACGGCCACCAGCACCGCGACCGCCGCCGGGGACGTCGACTACGCGACCTGGCAGCGGGACTGCCAGGCGGTGATGGACCAGGCCCTGCCGTACCTGAAGGCGCGCATCGCCGCCGCGAAGCCGGGCGAGAAGCAGGCGATCGTGTTCGACGTCGACAACACCACGCTGGAGACCGACTTCGGCTTCAGCTACCCGCAGCCGGCCAACAAGCCGGTCCTGGACGTCGCGAAGTACGCCCAGGAGCACGGCGTCTCCCTGTTCTTCGTGACGGCCCGCCCCGGCATCATCTACCTGCCCACCGAGTACAACCTCGAGTACGACGGCTACGACGTCTCCAGCCTCTACGTCCGCGGCCTGCTCGACCTCTTCAAGAACGTCGCCGCCTACAAGACCGCCCAGCGCGTCGCCATCGGGAACAAGGGCTACACGATCATCGCGAACATCGGCAACAGCGCCACCGACCTGTCGGGCGGCCATGCCGAGAAGACGTACAAGCTGCCGGACTACGACGGGCAGCTGTCGTAGTCGTACGGAGGCACGTGAGAGGGGGGGGGGGGCGGGCGGCCCCCCCCCCCCCCCCGGGGGGGTGGGGTTAGCCCACGTTGTCAGGGTTGGCCCCGGGCCCCCCGGCCCCCGACCGCCCTGGGGGGCGGCCACCCCGACAACCCTAACCCGCTGCCGCCATCCCCGGGGCAGCTGTCTTTGTGTTAGGGAGGCAGTTGGGGGGGGCGGGGCCCCGACGCCCCCGCCCCCTCTCACGTGCGGTGAGGCTTACGCCTCCTTGCTCAGGTTCGGCCCGGGACCGCCGGCCGCCTGCTCGATCGGCGGGACGTCCGGCAGCGCCGACTTCTCCTCACCCCGGAAGGTGAAGGTCTTGGCGTCGCCCTCGCCCTCGGTGTCCACGACCACGATGTGACCGGGACGCAGCTCGCCGAAGAGGATCTTCTCCGACAGCGAGTCCTCGATCTCGCGCTGGATGGTCCGGCGCAGCGGCCGGGCGCCCAGCACGGGGTCGTAGCCCTTCTTGGACAGCAGTTCCTTGGCGGACTGGGAGAGCTCGATGCCCATGTCCCGGTCCCGCAGGCGCTCGTCCACCTTGCCGATCATCAGGTCGACGATCCGCAGGATGTCGGCCTGGGTCAGCTGCGGGAAGACGACCACGTCGTCGACGCGGTTGAGGAACTCGGGGCGGAAGTGCTGCTTGAGCTCGTCCGACACCTTGTTCTTCATGCGCTCGTAGTTGGTCTTCGTGTCGCCCGAGGCGGCGAAGCCCAGGTTGAAGCCCTTGGAGATGTCCCGGGTGCCGAGGTTGGTCGTCATGATGATGACCGTGTTCTTGAAGTCCACGACCCGGCCCTGGGAGTCGGTCAGGCGACCGTCCTCCAGGATCTGCAGCAGCGAGTTGAAGATGTCCGGGTGGGCCTTCTCGACCTCGTCGAAGAGGACGACGGAGAACGGCTTGCGGCGGACCTTCTCGGTCAGCTGGCCGCCCTCTTCGTAGCCCACGTAGCCGGGGGGCGAACCGAACAGCCGGGAGACCGTGTGCTTCTCGCTGAACTCCGACATGTCGAGGGAGATCAGCGCGTCCTCGTCACCGAAGAGGAACTCCGCGAGCGCCTTGGACAGCTCGGTCTTACCGACACCGGACGGGCCGGCGAAGATGAACGAACCACCCGGACGCTTCGGGTCCTTCAGACCGGCGCGGGTACGGCGGATCGCCTTCGACAGCGCCTTGACGGCGTCGTCCTGGCCGATGACCCGCTTGTGGAGCTCGTCCTCCATGCGGAGCAGGCGGCTGGACTCCTCCTCGGTCAGCTTGAAGACCGGGATGCCGGTGGCCGTGGCGAGGACCTCGGCGATCAGCTCGCCGTCGACCTCGGCGACGACGTCCATGTCGCCGGCCTTCCACTCCTTCTCCCGCTTGGCCTTGGCGGCCAGGAGCTGCTTCTCCTTGTCGCGGAGCGAAGCGGCCTTCTCGAAGTCCTGCGAGTCGATCGCGGACTCCTTGTCGCGGCGGACACCGGCGATCTTCTCGTCGAACTCGCGCAGGTCCGGCGGCGCGGTCATCCGGCGGATGCGCATCCGGGAGCCGGCCTCGTCGATCAGGTCGATCGCCTTGTCCGGCAGGAAGCGGTCCGAGATGTACCGGTCGGCCAGGGTGGCGGCCTGCACCAGCGCCTCGTCCGTGATGGAGACCCGGTGGTGGGCCTCGTACCGGTCACGCAGACCCTTGAGGATCTCGATCGTGTGCGGCAGGGACGGCTCGGCGACCTGGATGGGCTGGAAGCGGCGCTCGAGGGCGGCGTCCTTCTCCAGGTGCTTGCGGTACTCGTCCAGGGTGGTGGCGCCGATGGTCTGCAGCTCACCGCGGGCCAGCATCGGCTTCAGGATCGAGGCCGCGTCGATGGCGCCCTCGGCGGCACCCGCGCCGACGAGCGTGTGCAGCTCGTCGATGAACAGGATGATGTCGCCGCGGGTGCGGATCTCCTTGAGCACCTTCTTCAGGCGCTCCTCGAAGTCACCGCGGTAGCGGGAGCCGGCGACCAGCGCGCCGAGGTCCAGGGTGTAGAGGTGCTTGTCCTTGAGGGTCTCGGGCACCTCGCCCTTGACGATGGCCTGGGCGAGGCCCTCGACGACGGCGGTCTTGCCGACGCCGGGCTCACCGATCAGCACCGGGTTGTTCTTGGTACGGCGGGACAGCACCTGCATGACCCGCTCGATCTCCTTCTCGCGCCCGATGACCGGGTCGAGCTTGGACTCACGGGCGGCCTGGGTGAGGTTCCGGCCGAACTGGTCGAGGACCAGGGACGTCGAGGGGGTGCCCTCGGCAGGACCGCCGGCGGTGGCCGTCTCCTTGCCCTGGTAACCGGAGAGCAGCTGGATCACCTGCTGCCGCACGCGGTTGAGGTCTGCGCCCAGCTTGACCAGGACCTGGGCGGCGACGCCCTCGCCCTCGCGAATCAGGCCGAGCAGGATGTGCTCCGTGCCGATGTAGTTGTGGCCCAGCTGAAGGGCCTCGCGGAGCGACAGCTCCAGGACCTTCTTGGCACGGGGGGTGAAGGGGATGTGCCCGGACGGGGCCTGCTGGCCCTGGCCGATGATCTCCTCCACCTGCTGGCGGACCGCCTCGAGCGAAATCCCGAGGCTCTCAAGGGCCTTGGCGGCGACACCCTCACCCTCGTGGATCAGGCCCAGGAGGATGTGCTCGGTGCCGATGTAGTTGTGGTTGAGCATCCGGGCTTCTTCCTGAGCCAGGACGACAACCCGCCGCGCGCGGTCGGTGAACCTCTCGAACATCGTTAATCGCTCCTCAGAGCGGTCAGGCAGTGGGGGGAACTTCCCCTCCCTGTCCTTCCGCAGCTTAGTCCCGCAAGCGGGGACCGCTCATTCCAACTGCCGACACCGGCCCGAGAACCAACACTGCCTCCTGACCCCGAACGCCGACATCTCTTCCAACCCGATGGTGCGAGACGATGTTCCCGCAGGCCAGGCACTTACCCCCACCACCAGTACGCCGATGGCGAACGTGAGACGCCTCGTCCTGCGTGTCGCCCCCTCCCACTAGGGATGTCTTACCCGCAGGGGCGGACAGTCCATGCCGCGCGCACCGGTTCCCTCCGCTATGGGCGAACAACCTTGCGCCTCCCCACACCCCCCGCGCACCCCCTGTCCGGCACTCTGCGCGACCGGATGACGCCACAGCGTGACTTCGGCGCCCCCTCGGCGGTTGCACCTGGCATGGTCGGCACCCTCCCCCCGGTCACCGCGGATGTCGCGAACGTCACAAACGGGACGAAGGTCACGGTCCCGCTCCCCCGCCGCCCGCTCGACCCGGGCGCCGCTGTCCGCGACTGGTACGAGAACGAACTGGGGTGGCCCACGGTGCCCGTGATGCCCGCGGTGCGCGGTGAATCCGGGAACCCCGGGTCCGCTGTGCGGCTCGCGGTGGGCGTACGCTTCGACGTCCTGGACGTCCCGGCCGAGGCGGGCCGCGCGGGCCTCAGACACCTCACGCCGCGGTCACCGGTGGCCGTGCAGGGCGGAAGGATGCGGCTGCTGGTGGCCGCGGGCAGCGCGGAGGAGCTGTCCGGGCTGCTGGACTGGCTGGAGTGGGGAGCGCTGGCGCTCGACCTGACGGCGCTCGGCGAGGGCGACGCGATGGACGCTCCGCCGCCCCCCGGGCCGGAGCGGGCCGGGGCGCGGCCGTCGGCTCCGGGCGCCCCCGGCACCCTGCAGGGGGCCGCCGTGTGGCTGCGGCCCCCCGGGCCGGGATGCGAGGCCGAGGCCGAGGCCTCGCTGCCGACGCTGTCGGCCATGGGGGGCCGGGAGGGCGCCCCCGATCTCGTACGACTCGTGAACACGGTGGCGACGCAGTGCCACCGGATCCGCCTGCGTCGCGCCCGTGCTCAGGCGTTGGCCTTCTCGTAGGCCTCGCGGATGGACGCGGGGACGCGGCCGCGGTCGTTGACCTCGTAGCCGTTCTCCTTCGCCCAGGCGCGGATCTGCGCGGTGTCCTGGCTGCCGCCGGAAGCGGCGCGGGCCTTTCCGCGCCCACCCGAAGAACGGCCTCCGGTACGACGACCGCCCTTCACGTAAGGCTCGAGAAGGCCGCGAAGCTTGTCCGCATTGGAGGTCGTGAGATCGATCTCGTACGTCTTGCCGTCCAACGCGAACGTGACAGTCTCGTCCGCCTCGCCGCCGTCGAGGTCGTCGACAAGAAGGACCTGAACCTTCTGTGCCACCGGATTTCCTTTCATTCATGACTTGTGGGCCGGGGGTCTGCGGCGTCCGCCGTTTCGCCGTCCCCTGTTATATGCAGTACTGCAGTACGTCGGAAAGCAAACCGCTTTTGCCGGAAAAACACAAACCCCCGGGAGAGACCGGCAGACCCGGCCAGGCCCGGAAACATGCGCGTTTCGGACATAGGGAACCTGGGCAGAGCTCCGGACGGAATACTCCGCGGTGATCGGCGATCACAGATGCAGAAGCATCCGGCTGTTGCCCAAGGTGTTCGGTTTCACTCGCTCCAGGCCGAGGAACTCGGCGACGCCCTCGTCATAGGAACGCATCAGCTCCGCGTAGACGTCGGTGTCGACAGGCGTCTCGCCGATCTCGACGAAGCCGTGCTTGCCGAAGAAGTCCACTTCGAAGGTCAGGCAGAAAACGCGGCGAACGCCGAGCCAGCGCGCGGTCTGCAGCAACTTCTCCAGCAACTGATGGCCGACGCCGGCGCCCTTCAGGCCGGGCTTGACCGCGAGAGTGCGCACTTCCGCGAGGTCTTCCCACATCACGTGCAGCGCACCGCAGCCGACCACCTCGGCGTTGTCGTCCCGTTCCGCCACCCAGAACTCCTGGATGTCCTCGTAAAGCGTCACCGTCGCTTTGTCGAGCAGGATGCGGCCGCGGACGTAGGCGTCAAGGAGACGGCGCACGGCCGGAACATCGCTGGTGCGGGCCCGCCGCACGGTGATGGCTTTAGCGCCGACTTCGGGACTCGCGGACGAGGGACTCTCTCGGGACATGACCGGACGCTATCGCCCGCCCCCCTGCGGCGCGGAGCCGGGGTTCTCCCCGGCTCCGGGTGTTTCCGGTCCCTGGACGATGCGGACGGCGTCCCACAGGGCCTGCCGCTGTTCGTCGCTCATCATGCCGAAGAAGGCGACGAGAGCGGCCGCGGGGTTGTCGCTCTGGGACCAGGCGTCGTTCATGAGGGCGGCGGCGTAGGCGGCCCGGGTGGAGACGGCCTCATATCGATAGGCCCGGCCTTCCGCCTCGCGGCGCACCCAGCCCTTCTGATGGAGATTGTCCAAAACGGTCATCACCGTGGTGTAGGCGATGGTCCGCTCCCGCTGAAGGTCTTCCAGGACTTCTCGAACGGTCACCGGGCGGTTCCACTTCCACACCCGTGTCATGACCGCGTCTTCGAGTTCTCCCAATGGGCGGGGCACACCTCAGCACCCTAGTGGGAGATCCCGCCATTCGCGTGCCGAACCGGCACTTACTTCAGCAAACGCGACAAAAAGGGCGTACGCCGCCAGCAGGCGTGACAGTCGTGGACGCGACAGTCACGGACGCGGCAGTCGTACGCCGGTGGGGGTGTCGTCGGCCGGGTGTCAGCCGTCGGTCCGCGCGGGGGCCTGACGGGCCGCCTCCGCCTGCGCGATGGCGGCGTCGACGGCCGCGTCCTCCTTGGCCTTGTTGGCCCCGCCCTGGGTCTTCACGATCACCCTGATCACGCCGATGAAGAACACGGCCATGACGACCGGGGGCAGGAGCGCGGAGACGTAGTCCATGCACCCAGGTTAACCACGGGGCGGCGGACGGGCGGGGCGGGGTCGGTCAGACCGCGGTGAGCTGGCGGGGGTGGTTCGGCGGCGGCGCGGGGCTCGGTTTGCGGCGTGGGAAGACCTCGCCGGGGGTGGGGATGGGGCGGGGCGGCTTCGGGGTGGCCGGGGCCGGCTCGGGGGCGGGCGGCTTCTCCGCGGGCTTCTCCGGCCGCTCGGCGGGATCCTGGTCCGCGGCACTGCCGACGACGTCGCCAGTGTCGGCGTCGTCGGCCGAGAGGCCGCCCGGAAGGGCCGTGAGGCGGACGCGGGAGGCGGGGACCACCGGGACGGCCGGGGGCGCCGCCCGGCGCGCGAGGCGGGCGCGTACGTCCTGTTCCGCGAGGACCTGGCAGCGGTCCAGGAGGGCGGCGGCCACCGGATTGCCGCGCAGGGCCCGCAGGGCGGCGAGGTCGTCGGGGTGCGGACGGTAGCCGGAACCCAGTACCTCCTCCAGCAGCGCGAGATAGCCGGTGGCGGTCCCGGGCAGCGCGGCGCGGTAACGGGCGAGATCGGCCACCAGGAAGGCGCGCAGCCGGGCGCCCTCGCGCATCGCCTCGTCGAGGGACTCGGCGAGGCGGAGGCAGTCCTGGACTTCCTCGGCGACTTCCTCGGCCGAGGCGGTTTCGGGGCGGAGGGCGAGGGCGAGAGCGCGGCGGAGCACACGCAGCTCCTCCACGCCGAACGCCATGCCGCCGCGGGATCCGTATGGCGTGGGCATGTGCCGACGATACGCGCTAATCAGACAAAACCGACATAAAACAGGGCGTGTCGGGCGCGGCCGCCGCACCGCGCCCTTGCGCCTCTGCGCCTCTGCGCTGCTCGCACCCTGCGCCCCAGCCGCCGGCCCCCACCCCCGCGTGCCCACGCCCACGTGCCCGCGTGGCGCGCGCCCGCGGAGGGCGGCGACAGGACGGAGGGCGGCTACAGGCGCGACGCGTTCCGCTCGTACACCAGCCGCAGTCCGATCAGGGTCAGCCACGGCTCGTGCTCGTCGATCACCGAGGACTCGCCCAGCACCATGGGCGCCAGACCGCCGGTCGCGATCACCGTCACGTCGTCCGGGTCGTCCGCCAGCTCGCGCGCCATCCGGCTCACCACGCCGTCCACCTGGCCGGCGAACCCGTAGACGATGCCCGCCTGCATCGCCTCCACCGTGTTCTTGCCGATCACGTGCCGCGGCCGGGCGACCTCGATCTTGCGCAGCTGGGCGCCCTTGACGCCGAGCGCCTCGACCGAGATCTCGATGCCGGGCGCGATGACACCGCCGACGTACTCCCCGCGCGCGGAGACCGCGTCGAACGTCGTCGCCGTACCGAAGTCCACGACGATCGCGGGGCCGCCGTAGAGCTCGACCGCCGCGACCGCGTTGATGATGCGGTCGGCGCCGACCTCCTTGGGGTTGTCGGTGAGGATGGGCACCCCCGTCTTCACACCCGGCTCGACGAGCACCGCGGGCACGTCGCCGTAGTAGCGCCGCGTCACCTCGCGCAGCTCGTGCAGCACCGACGGCACGGTCGCGCAGATGGCGATGCCGTCGATGCCGTCGCCGAGGTCGTCCCCGAGCAGCGGGTGCATGCCCATCAGGCCCTGCAGCAGCACCGCCAGCTCGTCCGCCGTGCGGCGCGCGTCCGTCGAGATGCGCCAGTGCTCGACGATGTCCTCACCGTCGAACAGGCCGAGGACCGTGTGCGTGTTTCCCACGTCGATCGTGAGGAGCATGGCCGTTACTCCGCCGCGCGCAGGTCGAGGCCGATGTCCAGGATCGGCGAGGAGTGGGTGAGGGCGCCCACGGCCAGGTAGTCCACGCCCGTCTCGGCGTACGCGCGCGCGTTGTCCAGGGTCAGGCGGCCCGACGCCTCCAGGGCGGCGCGGCCGTGGACGAGGGCCACGGCCTCCTCGCACTCGCCGGGGGTGAAGTTGTCCAGCAGGATCAGGTCGGCGCCCGCGTCGACGACCTCGCGCAGCTGGTGCAGCGTGTCGACCTCGACCTCGATCGGCACCTCGGGGAAGGCCTCGCGCACGGCCTTGAACGCCTGGGCGACACCGCCGGCGGCGACCACGTGGTTGTCCTTGACCAGCGCCGCGTCCGACAGCGACATGCGGTGGTTGACGCCCCCGCCGCAGCGGACGGCGTACTTCTCCAGGGAGCGCAGGCCGGGCGTGGTCTTGCGGGTGTCGCGCACCCGCGCACCGGTGCCCTGGAGGGTGTCGGCCCACGCGCGCGTGGCGGTGGCGATGCCCGACAGGCGGCACAGCAGGTTGAGGGCGCTGCGTTCGGCGGTGAGCAGGTCACGCGTGCGCGTGGTGACCGACAGCAGCTTCTGGCCGGCCGCCACGCGGTCGCCGTCCTCGACGTGCCGCTCGACCTCGAACTCGTCCGTGCAGACCACCGAGAGCACCGCCTCGGCGACCCTGAGGCCGGCGACGACGCCCGCCTCGCGCGCGGTGAAGTCGCCGGTGGCGACGGCGTCCTCGGGGATCGTCGCCACCGTGGTCACGTCCACGCCGTGGGCGAGGTCCTCCTGGATGGCTACGCCTGCGATGTCCTCGACCTCCACGGGGTCGAGTCCGGCGTCCGCCAGGAGCTGGGCGAGCGCGGGGTCGAGCCCGCACTCGAGGTATTCCGCGGCTTCCGCGTCGGCTTCCGCGCCGCAGGCACAGCCGTCGCCGCAGCCGCCGGTGGACGCGAGGGGGAGGTCGGGGGTGCTCACTTGTGTCACTGCTCCTGAAGGCGCTGCCGGGTCGGGGGGAAGTCTGCGGTATCGGTGGTGCGCACGGCGAGTGTGCGGTCGGGATTCAGCCGTACGACGATGTGCCGGCGCCAGGCGGCGTCGTCGCGCTCGGCGTGGTCCTCGCGCCAGTGGCAGCCGCGGGTCTCCTTGCGCAGCTCCGCCGCGGCGACCAGGACGCGGGCCACGCACAGGAGGTTGGTGGCCTCCCAGGTGTCGACGCCGGGCTCGGCGGTCTTGCCGTTCTCGGCGAGCGCGTCGCGGGCGTCGGTGTGCAGGCGCTCCAGCTGGCCGGCGGCCCTGGCGAGGGAGGCGGCGGAGCGCAGGACGCCCGCGCCGTCCGTCATGATCCGCTGGATCGCGAAGCGCGCCTCGGGCTCCAGCAGGGGGTGGACCGGTTCCTCGGGATGCCCGGCCGGCTCCGGCACGCGCGCGTGGAGGCCGCCGCGCGCGCCGCTGTCCGCGCCGGCGTCCGCGTGGCCGTCCGCACCGGCGTCCGCGCCGTCGGACGTGGCGTCGGACGTGGCGTCGGACGTGGCGTCGGCGGCGATGTCGGCGGCGATCCGCTCGGCGTAGACGAGCCCCTCCAGGAGGGAGTTGGACGCGAGCCGGTTGGCGCCGTGCACGCCGGTGCAGGCGACCTCGCCGCACGCGTACAGGCCCGGGACGGTCGTGCGCCCGTGGGAGTCCGTGCGCACGCCTCCGGAGGCGTAGTGGGCCGCCGGGGCGATCGGGATGGGCTCGGTGACCGGGTCGATGCCGTGGGCGCGGCAGGCGGCGAGGATGGTCGGGAAGCGGTGTTCCCACATCTCGGCGCCGAAGTGCCGGGCGTCGAGGAACATGTGCTCGGCGTCCTGCTCCTGCATCCGGCGCGTGATGCCCTTGGCGACGATGTCCCGGGGCGCGAGTTCGGCCAGCTCGTGCTGGCCGACCATGAACCGCACGCCGTCCGCGTCCACCAGGTGGGCGCCCTCGCCGCGTACCGCCTCGGAGACGAGCGGCTGCTGGCCCTCCGCGTCCGGGCCGAGGAACAGCACCGTCGGGTGGAACTGGACGAACTCCAGGTCGGAGACCTCCGCGCCGGCGCGCAGCGCGAGCGCCACGCCGTCGCCGGTGGACACCGACGGGTTGGTGGTGGCGGAGAAGACCTGGCCCATGCCGCCGGTCGCGAGGACCACCGCGGGCGCGTGCACGGCGCCCACGCCGTCGTGCTGGCCCTCGCCCATGACGTGCAGGGTCACGCCCGCGGTACGGCCGTCGGCGTCGGTGAGCAGGTCCAGGACGAGCGCGTTCTCGATCGTGCGCACGCCCGCCCGTCGCCCGCCGCCGCCCTCGGCCGCGCGTACCGCCTCGACCAGCGCCCGGGAGATCTCCGCGCCGGTCGCGTCGCCGCCCGCGTGCGCGATGCGGCGGCGGTGGTGGCCGCCCTCGCGGGTGAGCTCGATGCCGCCCTCGTCGTCGGTGTCGAAGTGGGCGCCGGTGGAGATCAGGCGGCGTACGGCGTCGGGCCCCTCGGTGACCAGGATCCGTACCGCTTCCTCGTCGCACAGGCCCGCGCCGGCGACCAGGGTGTCGTCCAGGTGCTGTTCGGGGGTGTCGCCCTCGCCGAGGGCCGCGGCGATGCCGCCCTGGGCCCAGCGGGTGGAGCCGTCGTCGAGACGGGCCTTGGTGACCACGACGGTCTCCAGGCCGGCCGCCGCGCAGCGCAGGGCGGTCGTCAGTCCGGCCACTCCGGAGCCGACGACGACCACGTCCGCGGAGATGGACCACCCGGGCGCGGGCGCGAACAAGCGGGGGCGAGTGCGAAGCGCTCCCGCTCGAGGGTCGTGGTGGGCGACGGGCGGGCGTATGCCTGTGCTGGTCACGAGGCGGCTCCGAAGGTGAGGGGGATGTTGTCGATCAGCCGGGTCGCCCCGACCCGGGCGGCGACGGCGAGAACCGCCTCGCCGGTGAAGCCGTCCTCGATCTCGGTGAAGTCGGACGGGTCGACGAGCGCCAGGTAGTCCAGTTCCAGCGGCGGGGACAGCCGGGACGCGTCGTCGAGGACCAGGCGGGCGGCCGCGCGGACGGCCGACGGGGCGCCGAGGAAGGCACGGCCCTCGGCGTCGTGGCCCGGGGCGGCGGCGGGCGACGTGCGGGCCTGGGCGACGGCGTGCGCGTCGGCCGCGGCCCTCGACTCCCCTATCGCGCTGAGTGCCTCGGCACGCGCGTGCGTGGCGGGCACCTCGCGGGCACGCGCGCGCAGCGCCTCCTGGGCGGCGTGCCGGTCGCGGCCCGCGAACAGCGCGCGGGAGAGCGCGAGCGCCGTGCGGCGCTCCTCGGGCGAGAGGTAGCGGTTGCGGCTGGACAGCGCCAGGCCGTCGTCCTCGCGCACGGTCGGCACGGCGACGATCTCGACGCCGAAGTTCAGGTCCCGCACCATGCGGCGGATCAGGGCGAGCTGCTGGGCGTCCTTCTGGCCGTACAGGGCGACGTCGGGGCGGGTGAGGTGCAGCAGCTTGGCGACGACGGTGAGCATCCCGTCGAAGTGGCCGGGCCGCGAGGCGCCCTCCAGGCGCTCGCCCATGGGGCCCGCGCTGACGCGGACCTGGGGCTCGCCGCCGGGGTAGACCTCGTCCACGGACGGGGCGAACACGACGTCCGCCCCGGCCCGCTGGGCCACCTCCAGGTCGGCGTCCAGGGTGCGGGGGTAGCGGTCGAGGTCCTCGCCCGCGCCGAACTGCAGCGGGTTGACGAAGACGGTGACGACGACCTCCCCGTCGGGTCCGGCGATCCCGCGCGCCGTGCGGATCAGGGAGGCGTGGCCCTCGTGCAGGGCGCCCATGGTCATCACGACGGCGCGACGGCCGGTACGCGTGCGTGCGTGCAGTTCGTCCGCGGTGCGCAGCAAGGTGATGCTCATCGGACGTCTCCCTCGGCGCCGCCGGTCCCGCCGGTACCACCCGTCCCGCCGGTCCCGCCGGTCCCGTCGGCGAGCACCCCGAGCAGGTCCTCGGCCAGTTCCGGCTTCAGCAGTCCGTGGGCGAGCGCCCGGTCGGCGGTCGCGCGGGCCATCGCGAGGTAGCCGGCCACGGTCTGCGGGGCGTGCGTGCGCAGTTCGGCGACGTGCGCGGCGACGGTGCCCGCGTCCCCCCGGGCGACGGGGCCGGTGAGGGCCGCGTCGCCGGAGCGCAGGGCGTTGTCCAGGGCGGCGCCGAGCAGCGGGCCGAGCATCCGGTCGGGCGCCTCGACGCCGGCGGCGCGCAGCAGCTCCATGGACTGGGCGACCAGCGTGACGAGGTGGTTGGCGCCGAGCGCGAGCGCGGCGTGGTAGAGCGGGCGCATCGGCTCGGCGATCCATTCCGGTTCGCCGCCCATCTCGATGACGAGGGCCTCCGCGGCCAGCCGCAGCTCGTCGGGCGCGGTGACGCCGAAGGAGCAGCCGGCCAGGCGCTGGACGTCCACCGGGGTCCCGGTGAAGGTCATCGCCGGGTGCAGGGCGAGCGGCAGGGCGCCCGCGCGCAGGGCGGGGTCCAGGACCCGTACGCCGTAGCGTCCCGAGGTGTGGACGAGCAGCTGGCCCGGCCGGACGGCGCCGGTGTCGGCGAGGCTCTCGACGAGTCCGGGCAGGGCGTCGTCGGGGACGGTCAGCAGGACGAGATCGGCGCGCTGGAGCACCTCGGCGGGCGGCACCAGCGGCACGTCGGGGAGCAGCTCCGCGGCTCGCCGCCTGGAGGCGTCGGACACTCCGGAGACGGCCACCGGGCGGTGTCCGGCGAGCTGGAGGGACGCGGCGAGCGCGGGGCCCACGCGGCCGGCGCCGACGACGCCGACGGTGAGCCGCGCTGGGCGGTCCTGGGGATCTGGCTGTTGGCTTGTACTCACGCGACGGCGGCCTTCCCGTTCCAGTCCGCTTCGGGTACCGGACGATTTCTCGTCATGCTAACGCGATCGGTCCGAGGGGCGGCCGGTTGTCCACAGGCTGTGGGTTACCGCACGCCGCCTGCGCGCGTGCGCCGGTGGGGAAATGGGCGTGCCCGCGGGCGACGGCGCGCGGCATGATCCGGGGCATGACCGAGAGCGCGGAGCAGGGCGGGCAGGGCAGCGAGCCGGGGGAGCACTCGGCGGAGCGGCTGCCGGAGGAACATTCTCCGGAAGAGGGTTCGGCGGAGGAACATCCGTCGGAGGAACATTCGGCGGAGCAGCCGGAGCCGCTGTCGGACGAGGAGCGGCGCGTACGGCGCTACAAGCGGCGCATGAGCGCCTACCGGAGCGCGCGGGTGCTGTCGCGCCCCGGTTTCCGGGGCACGCTGAGGGAGCGCCTCGCGGTCCTGGACGCGGCGCCGGACCTGTACGACCTCGACGAGGCGTCGGACGTCTACGGCGACGGTGTCGTGGAGGCCCTGGAGCGCAAGGTCGCCGGGCTGCTCGGCAAGGAGGCGGCCGCCTTCTTCCCCACCGGCACGATGGCCCAGCAGGTGGCCCTGCGCTGCTGGGCCGGCCGCACCGGCGACGGGGCCGTCGCGCTGCACGCGATGTCCCACCCGGAGGTGCACGAACGCCATGCCCTCAGCCAGGTCAGCGGTCTGCGCCCGGTCCGGCTGACCGGCGAGCCGCGCCAGCCGACCGCGGAGGAGGTGCGCGACTTCGCCGAGCCCTTCGGGGCGCTGATGCTGGAGTTGCCCCTGCGGGACGCCGGATTCCTGCTGCCGTCCTGGGAGGAGCTGTGCGAGGTCGTGGCGGCGGCGCGCGAGCGTGACGCGGTGGTGCACTTCGACGGCGCGCGCCTGTGGGAGTCCGCCGTCCACCTCGGCCGGCCGCTCGACGAGATCGCGGACCTGGCGGACAGCGTGTACGTCTCCTTCTACAAGTCGCTCGACGGCTACGGCGGCGCGGCGCTCGCCGGTCCGAAGACGCTGGTCGACGAGGCGAGGACCTGGCGCCACCGGTACGGCGGGCAGGTCTTCCAGCAGTTCCCGACCGCGCTGTCGGCGCTCGCCGGTCTGGAGCGCGAACTGCCCCGGCTGCCCGAGTACGTGCGCCACGCGCGTGTGGTGGCCGCCGCGCTGCGCGAGGGCTTCGCGGCTGCCGGGCTGCCGTGGGCGCGCGTACACCCCGAGGTGCCGCACACCAACGCGTTCCAGGTCTGGCTGCCCTACGACCCCGACGTCGTCGCCGAGGCGGCCGTACGGCAGGCCGAGGAGACGAACACGCTGCTGTTCACGAACCCCTGGGACGCCAAGGGCCCCGCGGTGGCGTACACGGAGGTCGACGTACGCGCGGCGGGCCTGGAGTGGACGGCCGGCGACGTGAAGGCGGCGGTCTCGCAGTTCGTTGCCCGGCTGAACGAGGAGGTGGGCAAGCCCGAGGTGCGCGAGTGACGCGGTGCGGGAGCGAACCGGGTGCGCGAGTGGCAGGGTGGGCCAGTGGCGCGTGACCGGGCCGGGTCCGGCACGGACGGCGTTCGGCGGCGGCCGCACGCGGGGGCGGCGTTGTCGGTGCCGGGGTGCACCATGAGGTCATGAGCCTGCGCATCGACATCGCGGGGCTGCGGCCGGAGCGGATCGCCGTCGTCCCCTCGCCCCTGGCCGAGCTCGGCATGGCGCTGCACGCGCTGTCCGAACCGGGGCACCATCCGGGCCTGCAGGGCTGGGTGACCGGGGTGACCGCGCGGCTCGACCCGCATCTGGCGGACCGGATGTGCGAGGCGGACTTCCTGTGGCGGACGACGTACTCGGACCTCTTCCTGCCCTGCGCGGGCGTCCCGGACCGTACCGCCCTGCCCGGTGCGACGCTCGCCGAGGACCTGGACCTGCTCGACAAGTTGACGGACGAGCAGTTCGTGGACGGCGCGCTGGAGTTCACCTGCGCCCTGCCGTACAGCCTGCCCGGTCCCGGCGCCCTGGCCGACGCCGGGACGCGGCGGCTCGCGCTGGAGCGCGCGGCCGCGCGCGGGCCGCGGCAGCTGCACTTCAGCGAGCGGCTGCTGGCCGACCCGCCGCGGATCAGGGCGTGGCTGCGGCAGTTCCTGGAGGACTGCGACGAGGCGTTCTTCGCGGAGACCTGGGCCCGGCTGCGCCACCAGCTGGCGGCGGACGCCCGCCACAAGACGGACCTGCTGCGGCGCAAGGGCCTGGCCGAGGCGCTGGCCGCGGTGTCGCCGGCCGTGGCCCTGGACGAGGCGGCGGCCTGCGTCACGGTCGACAAGTTCAGTGAAGGCCGCACGGCCACGCGCGACGGCGGCCTGCTGCTCGTCCCCACCAGTCTGGGCCGGCCACACCTGATGGTCCTGCACCGGTACGCCTGGCAGCCGGTGCTGCACTACCCGGTGGCCTCCCCCGATCCGGTCGCGCCGGCCTCGGTCGAGCAGCTGGCCCTGCGGATGACGGCCCTGTCGCACCCGGTGCGCATGCGGCTGTGACGGAGCCTGGCCCGCAGCGCCTTCACCACGGGTGAGCTGGCCCAGGTGCACGGCATGACCCCGCCCGAGATATCCCGGCATCTGAGCGTCCTGAAGAAGGCGGGCCTGCTCACCACCCGCCGGCGCGGCCGGTACGTCCTGCACCAGCTGGACGTGCCGGTGGTGGCCCGGCTGGGCAGCGACTTCCTGGAGGGCGTCCTGCGCTGAGCCCCCGGTGCCCCCGGTGGGCCCGACATCCCCGGTGTGGCCGTCGACCGGCGTACCGGATTCGGTAGCGGGTTCAGTCGAACCGGATGTGCCGCACCCCGACCCGTGCCTGCCTCAGCCGTGTGCGCAGGGCGCCCTCGTTGTTCGGCCGGAGGGTCAGCCCCGCCAGCACGGCGATGCGGTCCGCCGTCTTCGGCACGGTCGAGTGGTCGGTCCACAGGTGCTCGGCGAACTCCGGCTCGCGCAGCCGTTCGAGGCAGTGGTCCAGCTGCCGTACGGCCCAGCTCTCCCGCCGCAGACCGGCGTTCTTCCCGGCGACGTTCCGCAGGAGGTGCCCGAAGCCGCGCTCGTTCAGCCGCTTCAGCACGGTCCCGCGCTCGGCGAGCAGAGTGAAGTGCCGTACGTCGTGCCCGAGCTCCCGCAACCGGCCGACGGTCTCCTTGAAGTGGCCGGAGTCGGTGACCGTCATCGGGGCGATCACCACGCCGTCGTGCCGGGTGAGGGCGAGGTCGAGGACCTCCACGACGCCCTGCCGCCAGGACGCCAGGTCCTGGAAGTCTTCGCGCAGATCGGGCGGCATCATGCGGTGCAGCCCGAAGCCGGCGTGCTCGGGGTCGCAGATGACGCTGCCGGGCAGACGCCGCTGGATCTCGTGCGCGGTCTGTGTCTTGCCGCCCCCGAAGGGGCCGTTGATCCACAGGAGCATGCGCAGACCCTAGTGGGCGGCGGGCGCGTCGGGGGCGCGTTCGAAGGGGTTCAGCCGTGCCCGCCCGCCCGCACCAGCCCGGTCTCGTACGCCAGCACCACCACCTGTACCCGGTCCCGCAGGCCGAGCTTGGTCAGGATGCGTCCCACGTGCGTCTTGACGGTCGCCTCGGACAGCACGAGCCGGGCCGCGATCTCACCGTTGGACAGGCCCTGCGCGACCAGCACCATGACCTCGCGTTCGCGGCCGGTGAGCCGCTCCAGCTCGTTGTGCCGGGGCTCGTTGCCGGTGCTCGGCAGCATCGGCGCGAAGCGGTCCAGCAGCCGGCGCGTGGTCGAGGGGGCCACCACCGCGTCGCCGCTGTGCACCGCGCGGATGGCGGCGAGCAGCTCACCGGGGGGCACGTCCTTGAGCATGAAGCCGGAGGCGCCCGCCTTCAGACCGGAGAACGCGTACTCGTCGAGGTCGAAGGTGGTCAGGATCAGCACCTTCGGCGGGTTCGGCGCCGAGCAGATGCGGCGGGTGGTCTCCACCCCGTCCAGCTTCGGCATGCGCACGTCCATCAGGACGACGTCGACGTCGGTGGCGCGCAGTTCCTGCAGGGCCTCGACACCGTCCCCGGCCTCCGCGACGACCTCCATGTCCGGCTGCGCGGCGAGCACCATCCGGAACCCGGTGCGCAGCAGCACCTGGTCGTCCACGAGCATCACGCGGATCGTCATCGAGGCCTCTTCCATGTCCGTCCAGGGGGTTGCTGAGGGGCGTTACAGGTGTCAACCGGGGGCGTGCGGAAACGTCAGTGCGCCGGTTTGAGCGGCAGCAGGGCGCTGATGCGGAATCCTCCGCCGGGGCGCGGGCCGGCGTCCAGGGTCCCGCCGACCATGCCGACCCGCTCGCGCATGCCGATCAGACCGTGGCCCTGGCCGTCGATGCCGCCCTCCTCGTACAGCTCGTGCGGGGCGCCCTTGCCGTCGTCCTCGACGAGCAGGCCGAGGCCGTCGTCGAAGTACACCAGGCGCACGCTGGCGCCCGCGTTCGGGCCGCCGTGCTTGCGGGTGTTGGTCAGCGCCTCCTGCACGATCCGGTACGCCGTGAGCTCGACGCCGCTGGGCAGCGGGCGCGGGGTGCCCTCCACCTTGAAGTCGACGGGCAGGCCGGCATGGCGGCACTGCTCGACCAGCTCGTCTATCTGCTCGACGTCTGGCTGCGGAACGTACTCGCTGGTCTCCTGGTGCTCGCCGGTGCGCAGCACGCCCAGCAGGCGGCGCATCTCGGCGAGGGCCTGGCGGCCGGTCGAGGAGATCGTCTCCAGGGCCTTCTTCGCCTGGTCGGGCGCGGCGTCGAGGACGTAGGCGGCGCCGTCGGCCTGCACGACCATCACCGACACGTTGTGCGCGACGACGTCGTGCAGCTCGCGCGCGATGCGGGCGCGCTCGGCGGCGACCGCGACCTTGGCCTGCGCCTCGCGCTCCTTCTCCAGCCGGGCCGCGCGCTCCTCCAGCTGGGCGAAGTAGGCGCGGCGGGTGCGGATCGAGTCGCCGAGCACCCAGGCGAGCGCGAACGGCACCGTCTGCAGGACCACGATCGCCACGTTGCCCAGGACGCTGCTGTTGTCGTTCGGCCAGCGCAGCTGCGCCACCGTGGCCGCGCCGAGGCTCACGGCCAGCGCCAGCCGGGAGGCCCAGCGGGCGCCGGTCGCGGCGACCGTGTAGACGATCACCAGCATCGCGAAGTCGGCGGGCGTCACCGCCACGTCCAGCGCCACCTGGGCGGCGCCGATGCCGATCGTCAGCAGCAGCATCTTCTCGGGCATGCGCCGGCGCCCCGCGATCACCAGGCACAACAGGACGATGACCGGAACGACCGCCATCGGCGCGTCGGTGCCCCGGTCCTCCCGATGGGCGGTCGCGCTCACCGCGGAGATCCCGAACAGGAAGACGGCCCAGAAGCCGTCGACCCATGTCGGGTGCCTGCGGAGGAAGTCATAGAGGCGCTGCACGTAACCCAGAGTAGGGAAGCGGGATAGGTGCAGGGGTCAACCGGAGGGCCGATCCGCGAGCGGTGCGCATACTCCGCAAGGTGGAGGTCCCGTTCCCCGGTGCGCTTAGCCTGGCCCGGTGACGGCAGAGACGACGGACGAGACGGACGAGTGGCGCGGCTGGCGGGCGGCGGCCGAGGCGGCCCTGTACGGGCCGGGCGGTTTCTACCGCAGGCCGGAGGGGCCGGCCGGGCACTTCCGTACGTCCGTGCACGCGTCGCCGCTGTACGCGCAGGCCGTGGCCCGGCTGCTGTGCCGCGTCGACGAGGCGCTCGGCCGGCCCGCGTCGCTCGACTTCGTCGACATGGCGGCGGGGCGGGGCGAGCTGGCCGCCGGTGTGCTGGCCGTGCTCCCCGCCGACGTGGCCGTCCGCACGCGCGCCTACGCCGTCGAGCTCGCCGACCGTCCCGCGCACCTCGACGACCGCGTCCGGTGGCTGGCCGAGCCGCCCCAGGGTGTCACCGGGCTGCTGTTCGCCAACGAGTGGCTGGACAACGTTCCGGTGGAGGTCGCCGAGACGGACGCGACGGGCGTGCCGCGACGGGTGCTCGTCCGGCGGGACGGCACCGAGCGCCTCGGGGAGCCGGTCGGCGGCGCGGAGGCGGAGTGGCTCGCGCGGTGGTGGCCGCTGGGCGCCGGGGAGGGGCTGCGGGCCGAGATCGGGCTGCCCCGGGACGAGGCCTGGGCCGCCGCGGTCGCGACGCTCGACCGGGGGCTCGCGGTCGCGGTCGACTACGCGCACAGCCGGGACGCGCGCCCCCCGTTCGGGACGCTCACCGGGTTCCGGGAGGGGCGCGCGGCGGCGCCCGTGCCGGACGGGTCGTGCGACATCACGGCGCATGTCGCGCTGGACGCGTGCGCGGCGCACGCCATGGCGCACCTGACGGCGCACCCGACGATGCCGGCGACGGAGCGCACGCTCCCCGGCGCGCGCCTGATGCGGCAGCGCGACGCGCTGCGCGCGCTGGGCATCACGGGCGCACGCCCCCCGCTCACCCTGGCGACCACACACCCCGCCGCTTACGTGCGCGCCCTCGCGAGCGCCGGCGAAGCCGCCGAGCTCACCGCTCCGGGCGGCCTCGGCGGCTTCGGCTGGCTGCTGCAGCCGGTGGGCATCCCGGACGCGCTCCTGGACGGCGAGTAGGGCTACTTGTCGATGTCCCCGACGACGAAGAACAGCGAGCCCAGAATCGCCACCATGTCCGCGACCAGCGTTCCCGGCAGCAGTTCCACCAGCGCCTGGATGTTGTTGTACGAGGCCGAGCGCAGCTTGAGCCGGTACGGGGTCTTCTCGCCCTTGCTGACGAGGTAGTAGCCGTTGATGCCGAGCGGGTTCTCGGTCCACGCGTAGGTGTGGCCCTCGGGCGCCTTGAGCACCTTCGGCAGCCGCTGGTTGATCGGGCCGGGCGGCAGGTCGGCGAGACGGTCGAGGCAGGCGTCGGCGAGGTCGAGGGCGTTGTGGGTCTGCTCCAACAGCACCTCGAAGCGGGCGAGGCAGTCGCCCTCCCGCCGGGTGACGACCTTCAGGGTGTCCTGCAGCTCCCCGTAGGCGAGGTACGGCTCGTCGCGGCGCAGGTCGAAGTCGACCCCCGAGGCGCGCGCGATCGGCCCGCTCACGCCGTACGCGTGCACGGTATCCGGCGCGAGCGCCCCCACGCCCCGCGTGCGCCCGCGGAAGATCTCGTTGCCGAGCACCAGGTCGTCGTAGACGTCCATGCGCGACCGCACGTCGGCGACGGCGGCACGCGCGCGTGCCGTCCAGCCCGCGGGCAGGTCCTCCTTCAGACCGCCGACGCGGTTGAACATGTAGTGCATACGGCCGCCGGAGACCTCCTCCATCACGGTCTGGAGGGTCTCGCGCTCCCGGAAAGCGTAGAACACCGGCGTGATGCCGCCGAGTTCCAGCGGGTAGGAGCCCAGGAACATCAGGTGGTTCAGCACCCGGTTGAGCTCCGCGAGGAGCGTGCGCGTCCACACCGCGCGGGTGGGGACCTCCATGCCGAGCATGCGCTCCACGGCGAGGACCACACCCAGCTCGTTCGAGAAGGCCGACAGCCAGTCGTGGCGGTTGGCGAGCATGATGATCTGGCGGTAGTCGCGCGCCTCGAAGAGTTTCTCCGCGCCCCGGTGCATGTATCCGATCACCGGCTCCGCGCGCGTGATGCGCTCACCGTCCAGCACCAGCCGCAGCCGCAGCACACCGTGCGTGGAGGGGTGCTGGGGCCCGATGTTGAGCACCATGTCGGTGCTCTCCGCGGCGCCGCCGATACCGACCATGGTCTCCGTCGTAGGAGTCATGGACACAGTCTCTCCTACGTAGGCTGACCGTATGGAGACGGGGAGCCATCAGAAGGCGGGCGCCGCGGAGGCGGGGCCGGCGTGGACCGGGCTTCCGCCGGGGCTGCTGCGGATGCGCCGGCTGCTGCTGGTGGTGTGGCTGGGGACGGGCGCCCTCGTCAGCGGGCTGCTGCTCGGGTTCCTCGCCGGCCCGGCCTGGGCCGCCCTCGCGCTGGTGCCGCTCGCGCTGACGGGCTGGGGCTGGGTGCTGATCGGCCGCAACTGGCGCTCGTGGCGGTACGCCGAGCGCGCCGACGACCTGCTGATCAGCCGGGGAGTGCTGTGGCGCGAGGAGACCGTCGTGCCGTACGGGCGGATGCAGCTCGTCGAGGTCACCTCGGGTCCCGTCGAGCGGTACTTCGGGCTGGCCAGCGTGCAGCTGCACACCGCGGCCGCGGCGACCGACGCCACCATCCCCGGCCTCGACCCGGCCGAGGCGGAACGGCTGCGCGACCGGCTCACCGAGCTCGGCGAGGCCCGATCGGCGGGACTGTGACGACGCCTCCCGCCGCCGACGACGCCCACGGCGAGCGTCCTCCGGTGGCGCTCGTGGAACGGCGGCTGCACCCCGTGACGCCGCTCAGGCGGGCGTGGGCGCCGGTCGCGGTGGTCATCGGGTGGGCCGTCCACGACCCCGACCAGGCGCAGCGCCAGCTGGCCCGGCTGACCGCCACCACGCTGCTGATCGCGCTCGCCGTCGTCGTCCCGGCCGCCGCCCTGTACGGCTTCCTCAGCTGGTGGTTCACGCACTTCGCGGTGACCGACACCGAACTGCGCATCCGCACCGGGCTGGTCTTCCGCCGCACCGCGCACATCCGGCTGGAACGCGTCCAGGCCGTCGACGTCACCCAGCCCCTCCTCGCGCGCGTGGCGGGCGTCGCGAAGCTGCGGCTGGACGTCATAGGCGCCGGCAAGAAGGACGAGCTCGCCTTCCTCGGGGAGCGCGAGGCCCGTGCGCTCCGCGCGGAGCTCCTCGCGCGCGCCGCCGGTTTCACCCCCGAGACGGCGCGCGAAGTAGGCGAGGCGCCGGCGTGCGAGCTGTTGCGCACGCCCCCGCGTCACCTCGCGCTCTCCCTCGTGCTGACGGGCGCCACCTGGGGCTCGCTGGCCGCCGCGCTCGTCGTGCCGCCCGTGCTGTGGCTGGCCGCCCACAGCGTGTGGACGGTCCTCGCCAGCGCCCTGCCGCTGCTGGGGACGGCGGGCGCGAGCAGCGTGGGACGGTTCGTCGCGGAGTACGACTGGACGGTGTCCGAGTCCCCCGACGGCCTGCGGATCGACCACGGTCTGCTGGACCGCACGCACGAGACGGTGCCGCCGGGGCGGGTGCAGACCGTACGGATCGTGGAGCCGCTGCTGTGGCGGCGCCGCGGCTGGGTGCGGGTGGAGCTGGACGTGGCCGGGTCGGCCAACTCCGTGCTGGTGCCCGTCGCCCCGCGCGAGCTCGCCGAGGCGGTCGTCGCCCGCGTGCTGCCCGGCGTCGTCGTGCCGACGGCCGAACCGGCGGCCGAACCGGCGGCGGACCCGGCGGCGGACCCGGCGGCCGACCCGACGGCCGACCCGACGGCCGACCCGGCGGCCGACCCGGCGGCGGACCCGTGGGCATGGCCGCCGCGGCGCGCCGGGTGGTGCGCTCCGGTGTGGTGGCGCGGGCACGGGCTCTCCGTCACCGGCACGGTGTTCGCCGCGCGGCGCGGGCTGCTGCGCCGCAGGCTGGAACTCGTGCCGCACGCGAAGGTGCAGAGCGTGCGGCTGACCCAGGGGCCGTGGCAGCGGCTGTGGCGGCTCGCGGACGTGCACGTGGACACCGGGGCCGACAAGACCGTCACCGCGCGGCTGCGGGACGCGCGGGAGGCGGCGGAGCTGCTGCGGACACAGGCCGAGCGTTCACGAACGAGCCGACGGGCGGCACGGCCCGACCGGTGGATGGCCTGAACGGTGCCGGCCTGACCGTGTCGGCCTGTGACCCACCCGCTGGGTGGGCGCGGGAGAAAGCGCGGGCCCTGCGGGACGGGGCCGGGTGGGCCCGACGGGTCGAGCCCGCCAGCGGGTGACGTGCCGCTGACCTCAGCGGTCTTCGAGGGGGCGCCGCGGCTGCGGCAGGACGGCCGGCGCGAGAGCTGAGAGCGAGGGGGCCGAGCCCGTCGGCCCCCCGCCCGCCGTCAGGAGACGGCGCTGCGCACGTTGCGCAAGCCCTGCAGCTTGATCGGTTCCGTCTCGTCGTGGGCCGTCAGGTCGATGACCTGGCCGACGCCGCGCGACTCCTCGTCCGCCGGCTTGAACTCGGACTCCGCGTCGGCCTTGTGCAGCGCGAGCGCCTCCTGCCCGACCACGTCGGCGAGGTCCTCGTTGTGCACGTTCTCCAGGGCGGCGCCCTGCGACGGCTGGCCCTTCGTACCGAAGAAGTCGAACCCGCCCTCGACCGCCGGGCGCCGCACGGGCGCGGGCGGCACGACGGCCACCGCGGTCGGCGCGACGAAGTGCCCGGAGGGCTGCTGCACGGGCTGGTTGGGCTTGCCCGTGGTGGTGGCGGCCGCGCGCTCGTGCCCGTCGGCCGCCTCGGGCTTCCCCTGCGCCTCGTCCTCCTGCGCCGCCTCCACAGCGGCGGCGCCCGTCTTCACCGGCTCGCCTTTCGCGGCGCCGTCCTCCTCGACGGAGGCCGGGGGGACCTGAGGCTTCTGGGAGTCCGCGACGTTCCCGGACCGCTTGGGCTGCCTGGACTGCTTGGGCTGCTGAGAGTCGTCCTTGGACTGCTCGGAGGCCTCGGCGCCCTCGGCGTCCCCGGTGTCCTCGGCGTCGTTCGCCGCGTCCTCGGCCGCGTCCTCGGCCACCTTGGAGCCTTCGGCCTCCTCGGCCGTCCCCTCCGCCGCCTCCGCCTCCGCCGCCTCGGCTCCCTCGGCCTGCTCGCCGCTCTCCGCGCCGGCGGCCGCGTCGTCCTCGGAGCGGGCGCCGCCTCCGGCGAACCGCGTCAGCGCCGCGTCGGCCCGCAGGAACAGCTCGGCCCCCTCGGGTGAGAACACCCCGGGAGCCGCCGCCTTCTCGTCGGCGTTCTCGGCGGCGTTCTCGGCGGCCTCCGCCGGGGCAGCCACAGCCCTGGCCGCCTCCACCGGCTCCGCCCTCGGCACCGGCACGGGCGGCAGCGCGCGCGTGGCCGGCGTGTCGGTCGTGGTCTCGATCTCCAGCAGGCGCCGGCCCTCCAGGGCGCTCGCGCGCTCGGTCTCCGCGGTGGCGTACCGCCGCAGCAGCGCCGCGTGCTCGTTGCGCAGCCCCGCCAGCTCGGAGCGCTTCGCTCGCAGCCGCTGCTCGAGCTTGGCGCGCAGCGCGCGCGACTCCTCCAGGTCGGTCTCCAGCTCGGCGACCCGCTCCTCGTGCCGCCACTCGTCGCTCGCACGCGCGCGCGTGAGGTCGGCGACGCGTTTGCCGGCCTCGACGTCCCAGCGGCGCATGACAGCAGCGCCCACGGCTGCGGTCGCCGCGGCTATCGCAGCCGTCACCCGGAGCGCGGCCGGATCCCAGAACACCCAGGGACCGAGGGCGCAGACGAGGGAGACGCCTGCGATCGCCGACGGGGGAAGCAGCCTGTGCAGAGGCGGAGAATGGCGGTGACGTCCACGTGGCATGGCCAGAAACTTACCGCGCGTAGGGGAACGTTGGCCCCCCGCCCCGTAAAAAGACAGCCATAACGAAACGTTCACAGCGCATCAGACGGTGCCTTTGCTGTGAAGGCGCTATTCGGACGCGGTGCGCGGGAATTCCGGAGAGCCGCTCTCCCGGTGGTCACCGGTCGCTCAGCCGCCCGCTGATCCACTGCAGCGTCCCGGGAATCTCACGCCGCCATGTGTTGAAGTTGTGGCCGCCGCTTTCCAGGATGATCGACGAGATCCGGGTCAGCCGGGTGGCCTGCACACGCTCTATGAACTTCAGCGTGTCCTTGTAGTTGGATTCGCCGACCCTGCTGCTGGTGACGAGCAGTGAAGTGTCCGGCGGCGGGAGGTGCTTGAGGCACCACCACAGGTCGGCCCGGCCGCGCAGTTCCTTGCGGCCGTGGAAGAGGTCGCCGGTCGTGGGGTCGATCGGCGCCCTGTAGTACGGGGACAGGCCGGCGCCCGCCGCGTACACCCGGGGATGGTGCATGGCGAGTTTCAGCGCGCAGTAGCCGCCCGTGGAGTCGCCGATGACGCCCCAGCTGCCGGGTCTCCGGCCCACCCGGTAGTGCGCGAGCACGGCGTCCGGCAGGTCCTCGGCGAAGAAGGTCTCGGTCTGCGGGCCGCCGGGGATGTCCACGCACTCCGTGTCCCGCGGCGGCGCCACCGTGGGCCGCAGCATCACCAGGATCATCGGCTGCATGCGGCCGTTCTTCGCGAGCGCCAGGGCCGTGCTGGGGTAGTGCAGCTTGCTGAAAAGCGCCTCCGCCGTGCCCGGATACCCGGTCAGGACGACGGCCGCCGGGAACGTGCGCGTGCGGTACTGCGGCTGGAAGTACTCCGGCGGCAGGTACACGTACGCGGGGGTGGCGATGTGCGTCCTGCGGCCCACGATGTCGACCTTCTGGATCTGCCCGCCGGTCCGCGGCCGCGCCCCGGCGGCGCCCTGCACCCGTACCGTGTCGACCACCTGCAGCGGGCCGCCCGATCCCCCGAGTGCCGTGTGGTTGACGACCACGCCCTGGTCGTTCTCCCGGCCTAACAGATCCGCCCAGCTCGCGTAGAACCCGAAGGCCTGGTTGGCGGCCAGGCCCACCGACACGAACAGGGTCAGCTGGGTGGCGAGCAGCAGGCCGACCCGCCCGCCGACGGCGCGCCAGCTCCCCCGTGCCAGGCGCGGCCACAGCCACACCGTGCCGACGAACAGCAGGACGGCGAGCGCGATAGCCAGTACCAGCGTTGCGTTGCTCGTAAGACCCATGGGTTGCTTCCTGCCTGCGCTTTCTCCCAGGTCCCCGCTCCTTCGCGAGGGCTTGCCCGGGACTTTCCCCGGCCTTTGAAACGGCTTTGGAGTGACGAGTGAACCTCTGTACCCGTGACACCGTCCTAGAGGGCGCAATGTCGCCGGATGCCCGAATCGGCACCGGATTCAAGGTCTCTCGCAGAACTACAGGATGCGATGTCTGTCAGGACAGATGAGGAAATGTCGGGCGGGGTTCCGACCCGATCACGCAGGGCGCGGCGCGTGTTCCGGGGTCCGCGCCCCGAGGCCGTCCCGGTCCTCGTCGCCAGAGCGTGCACGCTCGTGGGCCTCCTGGACATCGCCGCGGGCGTCTTCCCGCGCTTCCGGCACAGCCGTATGCACAGCCTCGCCGAGGTACTGCCGGGCGCGCTCGGTCCGTTCGCGGCGGCCCTCTCGCTGAGCACCGGCGTGCTGTTGCTGCTGCTCGCGCACGGGCTCAGGCGCGGCAAGCGCCGCGCCTGGCGCGCCGGGGTGGCGCTGCTGCCGGCGGGCGCGGTGACGCAGTTCACGTACCGGCACTCGCTCCTCGGCGTGGTCATCTCGCTGGCGCTGCTGGCGGCGCTGCTGCGCCACCGCGACCAGTTCGCGGCGCTGCCGGACCCGCGCAGCCGGTGGCGGGCGCTCGCGAACTTCGTTCTCATGGGTGCCGGCTCCCTCATGCTCGGATTGATCATCGTCAGCGTCCACCCGAATCGCATGGTGGGCGACCCGAGCCTGGCCGATCGCATTACGCACGTCCTCTACGGTCTGTTCGGCTTCGAAGGACCGGTCGACTACCAGGGAGACACCTCCTGGACCGTCGCCTTCTCCCTCGGCGCTCTCGGACTGCTCACCGCCGTCACCACCATCTACCTCGCCCTGCGCCCGGAACACCCGGCGGCGCGCCTGACGGAGGAGGACGAGGCCCGTTTGCGCGCGCTGCTCGCCAAGCACGGCGGCCGCGACTCGCTCGGCCACTTCGCGCTGCGCCGCGACAAGGCCGTCGTCTTCTCGCCCAGCGGCAAGGCGGCGGTGACCTACCGCGTCGTGTGCGGGGTGATGCTCGCCAGCGGCGACCCCATCGGGGACGTCGAGGCCTGGCCGGGCGCCATCGAACGCTTCATGGACGAGGCGAGGGCCCACTCGTGGACGCCGGCCGTCATGGGCTGCTCGGAGACGGGCGGCGAGGTGTGGACCCGGGAGACCGGCCTCGACGCGCTGGAACTCGGCGACGAGGCGGTGGTGGACGTCGCGGATTTCTCGCTCGCCGGCCGCGCGATGCGCAACGTGCGCCAGATGGTCAAGCGCATCGAGCGGGCCGGATACGAAACCCGGGTACGACGTGTCCGTGACCTCGGCGAGACCGAGCTGGAGCGGATCCGGCGGGCCGCCGACGCCTGGCGCGGCACCGACACCGAACGCGGCTTCTCCATGGCGCTGGGCCGCATCGGCGACCCCGCCGACGGCGACTGCCTCATCGCCACCGCCCACAAGGCGGACGCCGAGCCGGGTCCGTACGGCGACCTGAAGGCGATCCTGCACTTCGTGCCGTGGGGCCCGGACGGCGCCTCGCTGGACCTGATGCGCCGGGACCGTTCGGCCGACCCCGGCATGAACGAACTGCTGATCGTCGCCGCCCTCCAGGCCGCGCCCCGCCTCGGCATCACGCGCGTGTCGCTGAACTTCGCGATGTTCCGCTCCGCCCTCGCGCGGGGCGAGAAGATCGGGGCGGGTCCGGTGCTGCGTGCCTGGCGCGGGCTGCTGGTGTTCCTCTCCCGCTGGTTCCAGATCGAGTCGCTGTACCGGTTCAACGCCAAGTTCCAGCCCCGCTGGGAGCCGCGCTTCGTGGTCTACCGGGCGTCGGCCGACCTGCCGCGCATCGGCTTCGCCGCCATGCAGGCGGAGGGCTTCGTCGACCTCGCGCTGCCGCTGCCGCGCTCCCTGCGCCGCCGGACGGCCTCCCCGCGCGCGTGCGCCCACGCGGTGGCGGAACGGAACGTACGCGCGGCCTGAGCGGCGGAACGCACGCGCGGGCTGTGCGGCGGCGGCCCGGCCGGGCCCGCGCGGCCCGGCCCTGGGCCTACGCTGAACGTATGAGCAAGCACAGCGGACGCGGGCGCGTCGCGGGCCTACCGGAATGGGACCGCTGCGCGGTCATGGGAGTGGTGAACGTCACCCCCGATTCCTTCTCCGACGGCGGCCGCTTCTTCGACACCACGGCCGCCGTCAAGCACGGCCTGGACCTGGTCGGCGAGGGAGCCGACCTGGTCGACGTCGGCGGCGAGTCCACCCGCCCGGGCGCCACCCGCGTCGACGAGGCCGAGGAACTCAGGCGCGTCGTCCCGGTCGTGCGCGGTCTCGCCTCCGAGGGTGTCACCGTGTCCGTCGACACCATGCGCGCCTCCGTCGCCGAACAGGCCCTCGCCGCCGGCGCCGTCCTCGTCAACGACGTCAGCGGCGGCCTCGCCGACCCCGCGATGATTCCGGTCGTCGCCGGGGCGGGCGCCCCCTTCGTCGTCATGCACTGGCGCGGCTTCCTGGAGGGCGGCAACGTCAGGGGCGTGTACGACGACGTCGTCACCGAGGTCGTCGACGAACTGCGCACGCGCGTGGAGGCCGTCCTGGCGGGCGGCATCGCCCCCGACCGCGTCGTCGTCGACCCCGGCCTCGGCTTCTCCAAGGACGCCGGACACGACCTCACCCTGCTGGCCCACCTCGACCGCCTGCTCGGTCTCGGCCACCCGCTGCTCGTCGCCGCCTCCCGCAAGCGGTTCCTGGGCCGCGTGCTCGCCGGACCCGAGGGCGCGCCGCCGCCCGCGCGGGAGCGCGACGCCGCCACGGCCGCCGTGTCCGCGCTCGCGGCCGCCTCCGGCGCGTGGGCGGTGCGCGTGCACGAGGTGCGCGCGACCGCGGACGCGGTACGGGTCGCGCGCGCCGTGGAGGAGGCGCGTTCCGCGGCCGGTGCGCCCGGCGCCGATGACACGCACCCGGCGCATACGTCGGAGCACACGCCCGGCGCGGACACCGCAAGCGGGGCGCGAATCTCGGCGAGTGCGCCCGGAGCGGGCACCGCGAGCGGGGCGCGAGCCTCGGCAGGTGCGCCCGGCACAGGCACCACGACCGGGGCGCGAATCTCCGAGCGGGCGCCCGGCGCGCACTCCCCCGCACCGGGCGGCGGGTCCCCCGAGGGAGCCCGGTGAGCGCCCCCCACACCGACGTCGAACAGGTCGAGGCCGCCAACACGGCCTTCTACGAAGCGCTGGAACGCGGCGACTTCGAGGAGCTCGCCTCGCTCTGGCTCACCCCGGCCGACCTCGGGGTCGACGAGGAGTACCACGACCCCGCGGACACCGGCGTGATCTCCTGCGTACATCCGGGCTGGCCGGTGCTCACCGGCCGCGGCGAGGTCCTGCGGTCGTACGCGCTGATCATGGCGAACACCGACTACATCCAGTTCTTCCTCACCGACGTGCACGTCTCCGTCACCGGCGACACCGCCGTGGTGACCTGCACGGAGAACATCCTCAGCGGCGGCCCGGCCCCCGAGGAGGGCGACGAGCTCGGACCGCTGGTGGGCCAGCTCGTGGTCGCCACGAACGTCTTCCGCCGCACACCCGACGGCTGGAAGCTGTGGTCCCACCACGCCTCTCCGGTCATGGCCGAGACCGACGAGGACGAGGAGGAGGACACCCCCTCCTGAGCGGGCGGGCGGGCGGCCGCCCGGAGCAACAAGTGGTTGGGATCACGGCGCCCTGGGTAGGGGCGGCTACCGACCGGTGAGCCGCCGGGTTCCCCCGGGAGAACGCACGATGAAGACTCCCGGCCCCGGCACAGGCCCGCGCCCCCACGGCCCGGCCCTGTCAGTGCCCGCAGGTAGATTCGTTCGCAGCCGGTGTGCCGCACGCACGCGGTACGGACCGGCCGTCACCGACGATTGCAGGAGTGATTCGCGTGGATCGTGTCGCGCTGCGCGGCCTGAAGGCCCGCGGGCACCACGGTGTGTTCCCCGAGGAGCGCGAGGAGGGCCAGACCTTCGTCGTGGACCTCGTCCTCGGCCTGGACACCCGCCCGGCCGCCGCCGACGACGACCTGGCGAAGACCGTGCACTACGGCATCGTGGCGGAGGAGGTCGTGGCCGTCGTCCAGGGCGAGCCGGTCAATCTCATCGAGACGCTCGCCGAGCGCATCGCCCACGTCTGCCTGCGGCACGACGGGGTCCAGGAGGTCGAGGTCTGCGTCCACAAACCGGACGCGCCGATCACGGTGCCCTTCGACGACGTGACCGTCACCATCACCCGGAGCCGAGTATGAGCGCGTCCTTCGCCAACGGTCACAGCGACCCGACCGTACAGCCGGTGCCCGCCTCCGTGGTGCAGCAGGTGGACGCCGCCGACACCACCCTCCACAACCCCAAACGCGCCGTGATCTCCCTCGGCTCGAACCTCGGCAACCGCCTGGAGACCCTCCAGGGCGCCGTCGACGCCCTGGAGGACACCCCCGGCGTCCGCGTCAAGGCAGTCTCCCCCGTCTACGAGACGGAGCCGTGGGGCGTCGAGCCGGGCAGCCAGCCGTCGTACTTCAACGCCGTCGTCGTCCTCAAGACCACCCTCCCCCCGTCCTCCCTGCTGGAGCGGGCCCACGCGGTCGAGGAGGCCTTCCACCGGGTACGGGACGAACGCTGGGGCGCCCGCACCCTGGACGTCGACATCGTCGCCTACGACGGCGTGCTCTCCGACGACCCGCACCTCACCCTGCCCCACCCGCGCGCCCACGAGCGCGCCTTCGTGCTGGCCCCCTGGCACGACGTGGAGCCCGACGCGCAGCTGCCCGGCCGCGGCACGGTCGCCGGCCTCCTCGACGCCGTCACGCGCGATGGCGTCGCACCCCGCGAGGACCTGGAACTTCACCTGCCCGAATAGCCGTTAAGGTCAAGACGAGCCAAGACGAGCACAGTCCGGGACCGGTCCGGGGGAGCTGAAGGGACACCGTGAAAGAGCTGCGCATCAGGATGCTGGCCGGCGTCTTCGTCGTGGCCGGCGTCCTGTCCTGGGCCGGTGCCCGCCTCTGGAACTCGGTGGGGACCCTGCCCAGCGTCCCGCTGGCCGCGCCGATCGTCCTGGCCCTGATCGCCGTCGTCCTGCTGGCCACGGCGCTGTCGATCCGCGCCCGCCTCAAGGCCCAGCGCGAACGCCGCCCCGAGGCCAAGGGCGTCGACCCGCTGATGGCGGCCCGCGCGGTCGTCTTCGGCCAGTCCAGCGCCCTGGTCGCGGCCCTCGTCGCCGGCATGTACGGCGGCACGGGCGTCTTCCTCCTGGAACTCCTGGACATCCCCGCCCGCCGCGACCAGGCCGTCTACGCCGGCCTCTCCGTCGTCGCGGGCATCGCAGTCGTGGCCGCCGCCCTGTTCCTGGAGCGCGTCTGCAGACTCCCGGAGGACGACGAACACAACGGCACGGGAGCCGCCCCGGCGCGGTGAGGGGCGCGGCGTGACGAGGCGGCGCCCCAGAAGCCGGCCGCCTCAGCGCGCCATGATCAGGCTCATCGCCTCATTGCGGGTGGCGGGATCACGCAGCTGGCCGCGAACCGCCGACGTTATGGTCTTGGCCCCGGGCTTGCGGACGCCCCGCATCGACATGCACATGTGCTCGCACTCGACGACGACGATGACGCCCCGCGGCTCCAGTATCTGCATCAGCGAGTCGGCGACCTGCGTGGTGAGACGTTCCTGCACCTGGGGCCGACGGGCGTAGACGTCCACGAGACGGGCCAGCTTCGACAGGCCCGTGATCTTGCCGTCGGCGGACGGGATGTACCCGACATGGGCGACGCCGACGAACGGCACGAGGTGGTGCTCGCACGAGCTCAGCACCTCGATGTCCTTCACGAGCACCATCTCGTCGTGCCCCAGGTCGAACGTGGTGGTCAGCACGTCCTCGGGCTTCTGCCACAGGCCCGCGAAGATCTCCTTGTACGCCCGCGCCACCCGCGCCGGCGTCTCCCTCAGCCCCTCGCGGTCGGGGTCCTCGCCGACCGCGAGAAGGAGTTCACGCACGGCGTTCTCGGCGCGCTTCTCGTCGAACTCGCCGATCGCGCGCTCGCCGTCGTCCAGCGTCACGGGGTCGGTCATGTGGTGCCTCGTTCCTGTGCGGGTCGCGCGCGGGGCCACGCGCCTCGTCTGCGTGCATACGAAATGGAATGCCGCGCCCCCCAAGGCTAGAACCTTGGGGGGCGCGGCATCCATTCCGGGCCCGGTGGGGCCGGTCGAGGTGCCGGATCAGGTCTCCGGGCGCTCCTCGGGGGCCGGCTCGGTCACCGGGGAGTGCTCCGTCGCCGTCGACTTCACGGTGGAGATCGCCGGGGTCGCGCCGTTGGCACCGTTGGTCAGTGCGAGCTCCTTGGGGGAGAGCACCGGCGGGCGGGTGGACGGCGTGCGCCGCGAGGAACCGGTCCAGGCGGGCCGCGGCGGGCGCTTGACGATGGTGGCGAAGATCTCGGCGATCTCCTCCTTGCCCAGCGTCTCCTTCTCCAGCAGCTGCAGCACCAGGTTGTCGAGGACGTCGCGGTTCTCGACCAGGATCTCCCAGGCCTCGTTGTGCGCGTTCTCGATGAGCTTCTTGACTTCCTCGTCGACCAGCGCGGCGACCTCTTCCGAGTAGTCGCGCTGGTGAGCCATCTCACGGCCGAGGAACGGCTCGGTGTTGTCGCCGCCGAACTTGATCGCGCCGAGACGCTCGGTCATGCCGTACTGCGTGACCATCGCGCGAGCGGTGGCCGTGGCCTTCTCGATGTCGTTGGCCGCGCCCGTGGTCGGGTCGTGGAAGACGAGCTCCTCGGCCGCGCGGCCGCCCAGCATGTAGGCCAGCTGGTCCAGCATCTCGTTGCGGGTCGTGGAGTACTTGTCCTCGTCCGGGAGCACCATCGTGTACCCGAGGGCCCGGCCGCGGGACAGGATGGTGATCTTGTGGACCGGGTCGGAGTTGGGCGAGGCCGCCGCGACCAGGGCGTGTCCGCCCTCGTGGTACGCGGTGATCTTCTTCTCCTTGTCCGACATGATCCGGGTCCGCTTCTGCGGGCCCGCCACCACACGGTCGATCGCCTCGTCCAGCATGGAGTTGTCGATCAGCTTCTTGTCGCTGCGGGCCGTCAGCAGGGCCGCCTCGTTCAGCACGTTCGACAGGTCCGCGCCGGTGAAGCCCGGCGTACGGCGGGCGACAGCGGCGAGGTCGACGTCCGGGGCGACCGGCTTGCCCTTCTGGTGGACCTTGAGGATCTCCAGACGGCCCTGCAGGTCCGGCGGGTCGACCGCGATCTGGCGGTCGAACCGGCCGGGCCGCAGGAGGGCCGGGTCGAGGATGTCGGGCCGGTTCGTGGCGGCGATGAGGATCACACCGCCCTTGACGTCGAAGCCGTCCATCTCGACGAGCAGCTGGTTCAGCGTCTGCTCGCGCTCGTCGTGACCGCCGCCGAGGCCGGCGCCGCGGTGGCGGCCGACCGCGTCGATCTCGTCGACGAAGACGATCGCCGGGGCGTTCGCCTTGGCCTGCTCGAACAGGTCGCGGACGCGGGAGGCGCCGACGCCGACGAACATCTCGACGAAGTCGGAACCGGAGATCGAGTAGAAGGGCACCCCGGCCTCGCCGGCGACGGCGCGCGCGAGGAGCGTCTTGCCGGTGCCGGGACGGCCGTACAGCAGCACGCCCTTGGGGATCTTGGCGCCGACGGCCTGGAACTTCGCCGGTTCCTGCAGGAACTCCTTGATCTCCTGAAGCTCCTCGACGGCCTCGTCACAGCCCGCGACGTCCGAGAACGTCGTCTTCGGGGTGTCCTTGGTGATGAGCTTGGCCTTGGACTTGCCGAAGTTCATCACCCGGGAGCCGCCGCCCTGCATCTGATTCATCAGGAACAGGAAGACGACCACGATGAGGACGAAGGGGAGCAGGGAGAGCAGGATGTTGAGGAACGGGTTCTGCTTGGACGGCGACACCGTGTAGCCGTCCGGGATCTGCTTGTCCTGGTACTTGGTCTGCAGCGTGTTGGCGATGGTCACGCCCTGGTCGCCGATGTAGCTCGCCTGGATCTTCGAGCTGCCCTTGACCTTTTCGCCGTCCTTGAGCTGGACCTTGATGGTCTGCTCGTCACCGGTGGTCAGCTTGGCCGATTCCACCTTGTTGGCGTTGATCGCTGCGACGACCTGGCCGGTGTCCACCGTCTTGTAGCCGCCGGACGAGCCGACGACCTGCATCAACACGACCACGGCAAGGACGGCCAGCACGATCCACATGACCGGCCCACGGAAGTATCGCTTCACGTCCATCCACACGGAGCGGTGCCGCCCCGTCCCTCCTGCCATAGTGAGTTTGATAAGACAGTTCTTCTGACGGTACCCCAGCATTGTCGCGCGAAGCCGCACGGAACGGCTGGCGGACCCGTCTGCTTGCTTCAACGGCGAGCAACCCCGGGGGGTTCCCGACCGTCTCCGGAAGAGTGGCCCGTACGGGCTCAGCCGCCGTAGACGTGGGGCGCGAGCGTACCCACGAACGGGAGATTGCGGTACTTCTCGGCGTAGTCGAGGCCGTAGCCCACGACGAACTCGTTGGGGATGTCGAAACCGACCCATTCCACGTCGATGGCGACCTTGGCGGCCTCCGGCTTGCGCAGCAGCGTGCAGACCTTCAGCGACGCCGGTTCGCGCGAGCCGAGGTTGGAGATCAGCCAGGACAGGGTCAGGCCGGAGTCGATGATGTCCTCGACGATCAGGACGTGCTTGCCCTTGATGTCGGTGTCGAGGTCCTTGAGGATCCGCACGACGCCGGAGGACTGCGTGCCCGCGCCGTACGACGACACGGCCATCCAGTCCATGGTGACGGGGGTGGACAGCGCCCGGGCCAGGTCGGCCATGACCATCACCGCGCCCTTGAGGACACCGACGATGAGCAGGTCCTTGCCCGCGTACTCCACGTCGATCTTCGCGGCCAGCTCGGCCAGCTTCGCGTCGATCTCTTCCTTGGTGATGAGTACCTGCTTGAGGTCGGCACCCATGTCTTTCGCGTCCACCCGCATCACTTTCGGTCGGTTGATCCCACCGGCTGCACCCCCTGTGAGGGGTGAGGATTCAGCCTTGCCGAATCACCAGTCTGCCACCCTGCCGCCGGGCGACGACTTTGCCGGGGAGGTTGATGGCTCCCTGGCCGCGCCAGCCGGTGATCAGCCGGTCGACCTCTTCGATGTGGCCGGCGAACAGCGACCCGGCGGGCGAGCCGGCCTCGATGACGGCCCGGCGCAGGACACGGCGGCGCACGGCGGAGGGCAGCGCGTAGAGCTTGGCGCACTCCAGGAGGCCCGCCGCGTCCCGGACGGTGGCGTCGGCCTGCCCGGCCCAGGCGTCCAGGGCGTCGGCGTCGTCGCGGGAGAGCCGGGCCGTGCGGGCGAGGGCTTCGACGACGCCCTTGCCGAGGGCCTTCTCGAGGGCGGGCAGGCCCTCGTGGCGCAGCCGGGAGCGGGTGTAGGCGGGGTCGGCGTTGTGCGGGTCGTCCCAGACGGGCAGGGACTGGACCATGCAGGCCTTGCGGGCGGTCTGCCGGTCGAGCGCGAGGAAGGGACGGCGGTAACGGCCGCCGGCCCCCGAGACCGCGGCCATTCCGGACAGGGAGCGGATGCCGGAGCCGCGGGCGAGGCCCAGCAGGACGGTTTCGGCTTGGTCGTCGCGGGTGTGGCCGAGCAGGACGGCGGCGGCGCCGTGGCGTTCGGCGGCGGCGTCGAGGGCGGCGTACCGGGCGTCGCGGGCGGCGGCTTCCGGTCCGCCCTCGCGGCCGACGGTCACGGCGACGGACTCGGCCGGCGTGAGGCCGAGGCCGGTCAGGCGCAGGACGACCTCGGCGGCGCGCAGGTCGGAGCCGGGCTGCAGACCGTGGTCGACGGTGACGCCGCCGGCCCGGACGCCGAGCTTGGGGGCCTCGAACGCGAGGGCCGAGGCGAGGGCCATGGAGTCGGCGCCGCCGGAGCACGCGACGAGCACGAGCGGCGCCGGCAGCGGCTCGTCCGGGGTGTCGCCGTGGGCACGGCTGTGTTCGGTGAGGATGTCGTGGAGGACGCGGCGGACCGCCAGGCGTATCGCCGCGACCGCAGGATGGGGACCCATGTCCGGTTCCCTTCATGAAGTTGTCGGGGGTGAGCCCCGAGCCCGGTCACTCAGAGTGTGTAGATGGTGACAGAATCGGGGCGTTACCCGAGCATTGCACGCCTACCCCTGGCTCACGGTCCCTCGGACGGGTGATTGGAGGGGCGTCCTTCTGCCGTCGGCCGGTTTCTTCTCACTACCTTCCGAGTGCGTTCACGGCGTTCCGGGTTTGCCCGGGGTCCCCGTCTCTCACGTCACTGCTCCGCCTTGCGGTGCACCCGCGTGACCCAGTCCGCCGGGGCGGCGATCTCCGCCTTGGTGGGCAGGGTGTTGGGCGAGGTCCACACCCGGTTGAAGCCGTCCACGCCGACCTGGTCGACGACGGCCCGCACGAAACGTTCGCCGTCCCGGTACTGCCGGAGTTTGGCGTCCAGTCCCAGCAGCTTGCGCAGGGCCACGTCCAGCCGGGAGGCGCCCTTGGCGCGGCGCTGCTGGAACTTCTCGCGGATCTCCGCGACGGTCGGCACGACGTCCGGGCCGACCCCGTCCATCACGAAGTCGGCGTGGCCCTCCAGCAGGGACATCACGGCGGTGAGGCGGCCGAGGATCTCGCGCTGGGCCGGGGTCTGGACGAGTTCCACGAAGGACCGTCCGCCGTCGTCCTCCTCGCCCTCGGGGCGGCCGCCGACGAGCGACTGGGCGGCGTCCCGGACGCGTTCGAGGACCGTCACCGGGTCGACGTCGGTCTCGGCCAGGAACGACTGGATCTCGCCCTCGAGGTGGTCCCGCAGCCACGGCACCGCGCTGAACTGTGTGCGGTGCGTCTCCTCGTGCAGGCACACCCACAGGCGGAAGTCGTGGGGCTCGACGTCGAGTTCGCGTTCGACGTGGACGATGTTGGGGGCGACGAGCAGCAGCCGCCCGCCGCCGTTCTCGCCGGCGGGCAGGTCGCGGGTGGCCGGGGCGAAGGTCTCGTACTGGCCGAGGACGCGGGAGGCCAGGAAGGACAGCAGCATCCCCAGTTCGACGCCGGTGACCTTGCCGCCGACGGCGCCGAGGACCGCGCCCGCCGGACTGTTGCCGCGCCGCGCCTCCATCTTGTCGAGCAGCGGTTTGAGGATCTCCCGGAACCCGGCGACGTTCGCCCGGACCCAGCCGGGCCGGTCGACGACGAGGACAGGCGTGTCGTGGATCTCCTCGGTGCCCATCCGGGTGAACGTCCGGACGTGCTCCTCCGAGGACTTGGCGTGCCGGCGCAGCTCCGCGACGACGGCCCGGGCCTCGTCGCGGCTGACGTCGGGGCCCGGCCGTACGAGCCGGGTCGCGGTCGCCACCGCGAGGTTCCAGTCGACCATCCCAGAAGAAGCAGCACCACCGATGCTCGTCATGCGTCAACCGTACGTGAGCGTCCCCGCCGCGGGCAGGGCGCGGAGGCGCGGGCCCGGCCCACCGGGGCGCCCGGCCGTCAACCGCGGCGGAGGCACGGGCACGGCCCGCCAGGCCGCCCGGCCGTCAACCACAGCGGAGACGCCGGCACGGCCCGCCAGACCGCCCGGCCGTCAACCGCAGCCGCAGGCCGCCAGCGCCGTGGCCGTCCGGTCGAGGGCCGTCTGGGCCGCCGTCGCGCTGACCGTGTCCGAGGCCAGGAACGCGAAGGCCAGCAGGCGGCCGTCGCGGTCGACGACGGTCCCGGCGAGGGTGTTCACGCCGGTCAGCGTGCCCGTCTTGGCCCGTACGACGCCTGCCGCGCCGTCCGTGTAGCGGCTGCTCAGGGTGCCGGTGAAGCCGGCCACGGGCAGGCCGGTGAGGACCGGGCGCAGTTCGGGGTGGCCGGTGTCGCCCGCCTCGGCCAGCAGGGCGGTGAGCAGGCCGGCGGTGAGGCGGTCGGCGCGGTCCAGGCCGCTGCCGTCGTGGAACGCGGCCTTGCCGACCGGCAGTCCGAGCGCCTTGAGCCGGGCGGCGATCGCGGCGGCGCCGCCGCCGAAGCTCGCCGGGCGGCCGGTCGCGACGGCCGTCTGGCGGGCCAGGGCCTCGGCGATGTCGTTGTCGCTGTTGGTCAGCATGCGTTCGACCAGGGCGGAGAGCGGGGGCGAGGAGACGGCGGCGAGGTTCTCGGCGCGGTTCGTGGCCTTGGACGGTCCGGGAGAAGTGGTCTTGATGCCGCGGTCCTCCAGGAGGGCGCCGAAGGTGCGGGCCGCGTCCGCCGCGGGGTCCGCGACGCGGGGAGCGGGGCCGCTGGAGGAGTCGTCGGTGCGGGCCTCGTCGGTCATCAGGGCGGTGACGCGGGCCAGGTTGTCGTTGACCCCGATCGGGTGGACTTCGGGGCCGCTGTACAGGGTGGTGTCGTAGGAGAGGGTGACGCGGTGGACATCGCGCTTCTTCAGGGCCGCGGCCGTCTTCGCGGCGAGCGTGCGCAGACTCGCCCAGCCTCCGGAGTCGCCTCCGCGGGCGGTCAGGGTGGGGTCGCCGCCGCCGACCAGGACGAGTTCCCCGGTGTCGGGTTCCAGGGCGGCGCGGGTGGTGAGGCGGTGGTCGGCGCCCATCGCGGACAGGGCGGCGACGGCGGTGGCGATCTTCGTGGTGGAGGCGGGGGTGAGGGCGTCGTCGGCGCCGGCGCCGTAGAGGCGCTCGCCGGTGGCGACGTCGACGACCGCGGCGCTGTGGCGGCGGCCGAGCGCGGGGTCGTCCAGGAGCGGGTCCAGGACCGCGGCGAGGGCCTTCGCGGGCGGGGCCGCCTCGGCGGTGCCCGTGGCGCCGCCGAGGCCGGTCAGGACGGCGGCGGCGCTGGGGGCGGGGCGGGGCGCCCCGTCGGCCGCGCCGAAGGATCCTGATTCATCGGACGAACCAGACGAATCGGCGCGACGCCCGTGATCTGCGCCACCCGTGCGCTCCAGGGCGACTGCCCGGTCCCGCTCGGCCGTACGCTGACCGTTGGAGTCCCACGGGCCCGCGGCGGTCACCACCGCGGCAGTCAGCGCCAGACCGGCGGTGGCGGCGCCCGCGGTGTACTGCCAGGTCTTGCCGGTCCCCGGCCTCGTGATCCGAGCGAGCTGCGGTCGCGCAGCGTCCGCGGCCCGCGCGACACGTGGCCGTACGGCGTCCGCGGCCCGCGCGACACGTGGCCGTACGGCGTCCGTCGCCCGTGCCAGACGCGGTCGTACGGTCCCGGCGGCCCGTGCCAGACGGGGTCGTACGGCACCCGCGATCCGCGCCACATGCGGTCTCGCGGCCCGCCAAGGCCTCAGTTCGGGCACGACCACCAGCCCCTTTCGCGATCACACACCTGCGTGAGGGACACTTAACCACCAGAACTATGTGCTGATCATGGAGGAACCACCGGTGGAGTTCGACGTCACGATCGAGATTCCGAAGGGTTCGCGGAACAAGTACGAGGTGGACCACGAGACCGGTCGGATCCGCCTGGACCGTCGACTCTTCACCTCGACCGCCTACCCGACCGACTACGGCTTCGTCGAGAACACCCTCGGCGAGGACGGCGACCCGCTGGACGCGCTGGTCATCCTGGACGAGCCGACCTTCCCGGGCTGCCTCATCCGCTGCCGCGCGATCGGCATGTTCCGCATGACGGACGAGGCCGGCGGCGACGACAAGCTGCTGTGCGTGCCGTCGACGGACCCGCGCGTGGAGCACCTGCGTGACATCCACCACGTCTCCGAGTTCGACCGCCTGGAGATCCAGCACTTCTTCGAGGTCTACAAGGACCTCGAGCCCGGCAAGTCGGTGGAGGGCGCCAACTGGGTCGGCCGCACCGACGCCGAGGCCGAGATCGAGCGGTCCTACAAGCGCTTCAAGGAGCAGGGCGGTCACTGAGACCCGCCGCGCACAACCGGGCCGCACGCGCGCGCGTGCGGCCCGTCCGTGTTCCCGGGCGTCTGTGTGCGCATACTGAGACGTACCGGAGGTGCGTAGTCGGGAGCAGTGCGTGACGGAAGCGGAGGGCCGCAAGCCGCTGTCGGACGAGGTCAGGGGCACGTTCGAGGCCGAGACGACGTCCGAGTTCGCGATTCCCGGCGGGCTGGCCGTGCCGAGAGGCGGGCCGGAGACCACGTCCGAGTTCGCGGTGCCCCGGGGGCTGGAGGTGCCGCAGCAGTCCGGCGCGGAGGCCGAGGGGTCGGCTTTCAGCCCGCCGCGCACCTACAGCGCGGGGCAGGCTCCGCCCGCGTTCACGCCGCCGGCCGGTGTCCCGGTGGTCAGCCTGACCAAGGACGTGCCCTGGCAGGACCGGATGCGCACGATGCTGCGCATGCCGGTGGCCGAGCGTCCGGCGCCGGAGCCGCCCCCGAAGACCGAGGAGGGCGGTCCGGCCGTCCCGCGCGTGCTCGACCTGACCCTGCGCATCGGCGAGCTGCTGCTGGCGGGCGGCGAGGGCGCCGAGGACGTGGAGGCCGCGATGTTCGCGGTGTGCCGGTCCTACGGCCTGGACCGCTGCGAGCCGAACGTCACCTTCACCCTGCTGTCGATCTCGTACCAGCCGTCGCTGGTGGACGACCCGGTGACCGCGTCGCGCACGGTGCGCCGCAGGGCCACCGACTACACGCGGCTGGCGGCCGTGTTCCAGCTGGTGGACGACCTCAGCGACCCGGTGACGCACATCTCGCTGGAGGAGTCCTACCGGCGGCTCGCGGAGATCCGCCGCAATCGGCACCCGTACCCGACCTGGGTGCTCACGGCGGCGAGCGGGCTGCTGGCGGGCGCGGCCTCCGTGCTGGTCGGCGGCGGGGCGCTGGTGTTCGTGGCGGCCGCGATCGGGGCGATGCTCGGCGACCGGCTGGCGTGGCTGTGCGCGGGCCGCGGGCTGCCGGAGTTCTACCAGTTCACGGTCGCCGCGATGCCGCCGGCCGCGATCGGCGTCGCGCTGACGGTGGCGCACGTGGACGTGAAGGCGTCCGCGGTCATCACCGGCGGGCTGTTCGCGCTGCTGCCCGGGCGGGCGCTGGTGGCGGGCGTGCAGGACGGCCTGACCGGCTTCTACATCACCGCCTCCGCGCGCCTGCTGGAGGTGATGTACCTCTTCGTCGGCATCGTCGTCGGGGTGCTGGTCGTCCTGTACTTCGGCGTGAACCTGGGCGCCAAGCTCAACCCGGACGCCGGTCTGAGCATCGAGGAGCGGCCGCTGTGGCAGCTGACCGCGTCGATGCTGCTGTCGCTGACGTTCGCGGTGCTGCTGCAGCAGGAGCGGTCCACCGTGCTCGCCGTGACCCTGAACGGCGGGGTCGCGTGGTCGGTGTACGGCGCGATGCACTACGCCGGCGGTCTGTCCCCGGTGGCCTCCACGGCCGCCGCGGCCGGGCTGGTGGGGCTGTTCGGGCAGTTGCTGTCGCGGTACCGGTTCGCCTCGGCGCTGCCGTACACGACCGCGGCGATCGGGCCGCTGCTGCCGGGGTCGGCGACGTACTTCGGGCTGCTGGCGATCGCGCAGAACGACGTGAACAAGGGGCTGGTGTCGCTGGCCACGGCGGCCTCGCTGGCCATGGCCATCGCCATCGGGGTCAATCTCGGGTCGGAGATCTCCCGGCTGTTCCTGCGGATCGGGTCCGCGGAGAAGCGGCGGGCGGCGAAGCGGACCCGGGGCTTCTAGCGCCGCCGGGTCCGGCCGCGTTCTCCTAGTAACCGCCGTTGTAGGGGTACTGCTGCTGGTCCCGCTGGTCCCGCTGGTCGCCGTAGGGCTGCTGGGGCGGGTAGGTCTGCTGCGGGTACTGCTGGGCGTAGGGCTGCTGCCCGTAGTCCTGGCCGTAGTCCTGGCCGTAATCCTGGCCGTAGTCCTGGCCGTAGTCCTGCTGGTACGGCTGCTGCTGTCCGTAGTCCTGCTGGTACGGCTGGTCCCGGTACGGCTGCTGCTGGGCCTGCTGCGGGCGGTCCGGCGTCGGCGGGACGCGGCGCAGCTGGGTGGTCGCGTCGTCCATCAGCGCGGGCTGGGGCTGCTGCTGGGCGGCGGCGGGCTCGGGCCGGGCGTTCTTGTTCTTGGAGCGGGCGCGCAGGAACTCGATGATGATCGGGATCACCGAGACGAGGACGATCAGGATGAGGATCGCCTCGATGTTCTTGTGGACGAAGGCCACGTTGCCGAGCCAGGAGCCCAGCAGCGTCACGCCGGCGCCCCACATGACGCCGCCGATGACGTTGTACGTGATGAACGAGCGGTACCGCATGCCGCTGACGCCCGCGATGATCGGCGTGAACGTCCGCACGATCGGGACGAACCGGGCCAGCACCAGCGACTTGGCGCCGTACTTCTCGAAGAACTCGTGCGCCTTGGTGACGTTCTCCTGCTTGAACAGGCGGGAGTCCGGCCGGGTGAAGAGGGACGGGCCGACCTTCTTGCCGAAGAGGTAGCCCGCCTGGTCGCCGAGCACCGCCGCGAGGCAGATCAGCGCGACGGCCGCCCACAGCGGGAAGTCCAGGGTGCCTGCGGTGATCAGCAGGCCGCAGGTGAACAGCAGCGAGTCGCCGGGCAGGAAGAACCCGATGAGCAGGCCCGATTCCGCGAAGACGATGAGGAGCAGGCCCCAGATGCCGAACGTGTCGAGCAGATAGTTCGGATCCAGCCAGTTCGGGCCGAGGGCCAGCGTCGTCACGGTTCCGGGCTCCTGAGGGGGTGGGCGGGTACGGCATCCTTGTGCGGCCGCACAAAGCTATCAACGCAATGTGTCCGCCCCGGGTTCCACCGGTGCCTCCAGGATGCCCCTGTGCGAGAGCCGGTACAAAGCCGAGGACCCGTTGGGCGACTCCGTCCGGTGCCGAAGCCGCCGCTCGCCGGGGGCCGAAGTCGCGGGTCACCGGATGCCGTAGCCGCCGCTCACCAAGGGCCGAGGCCGCGCTTCACCGGGTGGCGCGGTCGGCGTTCGCCGTGATCGCCTCCCTGAGGTGCTCGGCGAGTCCCGGGCGCATGGCGTCGTAGAACGCCTTGAACCGCTCGTCGGAGACGTACATGTCGCCCAGGCAGCGGTGCATGTCGTACGGGCACTCGTAGTACCAGCGGGAGATGTGCAGGCGGTGCTCCTCGGCCAGCTCCATGGCCGCCTCACCGGTGGCGGATTCGCCGGAGGCCATGAGGGCGGCGTAGCGCTCGCTCCAGTCGTCGACCTCGGCCTGCAGCCGTTTCCAGTCCTCCTTGGTGTAGCGGGCGGCCCGGCGCTGCGACTCGGCGTACTGCGCGGTGTCGCCCCAGCGTGCCTCCGCCTCCTCGGCGTACTGCTCGGGGTCCTTGTCCCCGAACACCTCGAACCGTTCCTCGGGCGTGAGGTTGATGCCCATCGTGCGTGCCTCCATGGCGTGCTCCACGGCCGCGGCCATCTTCTGCAGCCTCTCGATCCGGGCGGTCAGCAGTTCGTGCTGCCGGCGCAGGTGTGCGCGCGGGTCACCTCTGCCGGTGGCCAGGTCGTCGAGCAGGACCGCGACCTCGTCGAGCGGGAAGCCGAGCTCCCGGTAGAACAGGATCTGCTGGAGCCGGTCGAGGTCGGCGTCGCTGTAGCGCCGGTGGCCCGCTCGGCTGCGTTCGCCGGGGACGAGCAGGCCGATGTCGTCGTAGTGGTGCAGGGTGCGCACCGTGACGCCGGCGAAGCCCGCGACCTGTCCCACGGAGTAGCTCACCGCTTCCGCTCCCTTCTCGGTACGCCTCCACCGTGCGGCCTCACGCCACGTGAGGTGCAAGTCGGTTCTCCCGTCCTCCAAGCCGGTTCTCCGGTCCTCCCGGACGCGGCGCCCGTTCCGCCCCGCCGTGCTTCGTCCGCCGCATCCGCCCGGTCTGCCTATGGTGATCCGGCGGTGCCCAACTCGCTGTGCGGGGGAGCGACCACGCGCCCCCGGTCGTCCGACCCGACTGTCTGGAGACACGCCCATGCCGCTCCACCGAGGTCCCGGCAAGCCCGACGAGCGTCCGATGTCCGTCAACCCCTTCTACGGGGAGGCCGACCCGGTCGGCGGCATGACGGACGCCCCGCCCAGGCACCGGCTGCCGGACACCCCGCTGTCGCCGTCGACGGCGTACCAGCTGGTGCACGACGAGCTGATGCTGGACGGCAACGCGCGGCTGAACCTGGCCACCTTCGTCACCACCTGGATGGAACCGCAGGCCGGCGTGCTGATGTCGGACTGCCGGGACAAGAACATGATCGACAAGGACGAGTACCCGCGCACCGCCGAGCTGGAACGGCGCTGTGTGGCGATGCTCGCCGACCTGTGGAACGCGCCCGACCCGTCGGCGGCCGTGGGCTGTTCGACGACCGGGTCGAGCGAGGCGTGCATGCTGGCCGGGATGGCGCTCAAGCGGCGCTGGGCACGGCGCAACGCCGACCGCTACCCCTCACGGGAGGCCCGCCCCAACCTCGTCATGGGGGTCAACGTCCAGGTCTGCTGGGACAAGTTCTGCAACTTCTGGGAGGTGGAGGCGCGTCAGGTGCCGATGGACGGCGACCGCTTCCACATCGACCCGCAGGCCGCGGCGGAGCTGTGCGACGAGAACACCATCGGGGTCGTCGGCATCCTGGGCTCCACCTTCGACGGGTCCTACGAACCGATCGCGGACCTGTGCTCCGCGCTCGACGACCTCCAGGAGCGCACCGGCCTCGACATCCCGGTGCACGTCGACGGCGCCTCGGGCGCCATGATCGCGCCCTTCCTCGACGAGGACCTGGTATGGGACTTCCGCCTGCCGCGCGTGGCGTCCATCAACACCTCGGGGCACAAGTACGGCCTGGTCTACCCGGGCGTCGGCTGGGCGCTGTGGCGCGACAAGGAGGCGCTCCCGGACGAACTCGTCTTCCACGTCAACTACCTGGGCGGCGACATGCCCACCTTCGCCCTGAACTTCTCCCGCCCCGGCGCCCAGGTGGCCGCGCAGTACTACACGTTCCTGCGGCTGGGCCACGAAGGGTTCCGGGCGGTGCAGCAGACCACCCGGGACGTGGCCCGGAGCATCGCCGAGCGGGTCGACGCGCTCGGCGACTTCCAGTTGCTGACCCGGGGCGACCAGCTGCCCGTCTTCGCCTTCACGACGGCCCCGGACGTCGAGGCGTTCGACGTCTTCGACGTCTCCCGGCGGCTGCGCGAGCGCGGCTGGCTGGTGCCGGCGTACACCTTCCCGCCGAACCGCGAGGACCTGTCCGTGCTGCGGATCGTGTGCCGCAACGGCTTCTCCGCCGACCTCGCCGACCTGTTCATGGAGGACCTGACCCGGCTGCTGCCGGAACTGCGGCGGCAGCAGCGCCCCCTGACCCGGGACCGGCAGGCGGCCACCGGGTTCCATCACTAGGCCCCGCCCCCGTCCGACGGCCTCAGTCGCCGGCGAGGGTGACCAGCTCGAACGCCGTCTTGCCGTCCAGCGACTCGCGGATGATGTCGGCGTGGCCGGCGTGCCGGGCCGTCTCGCGGATCAGGTGCAGGCACAGCCAGCGCAGCGAGACGGCCTCGTCCGGCGGGAACCAGGGGGCGTTCGGCAGCGGGAAGGTCTCGTCGAGACTCGGGGCGGACCGGATGAACGCCTCCGTCTCGGCGGCGACCTTCTCCCAGTAGGCCAGTTGGGAGGCGAGGGTCTCGCCGTCGGCCAACCGGAAGCACTCGTCCCAGTTCGACTGGTCACGCTTGACCGCCGGCGGTTCGCCCTTGACGAGGGCGATCCAGTACTGCTCGACCTCGGCGACGTGCTTGACCAGCCCGCCCAGGGACAGCTCGCTGGCGCTGGGCCGGCTCGCGGCCTGCTCCTCGGTCAGCCCCAGTACCGCCCGCCGGATCCCGCCGCGCTGCTCGGCGAGGAAGGACAGGAGCGCCCCGCGCTCGTCGCCCGGTGCCTCAGCTCGGACGTGAGTGACCATGACCGCCGCCTTTCGTCGGTGCCCGGGGGCTTTCCCCGGACACCGACGAAGCTACGGGCCCTTGCGGTCAGGTTCTGTCCGCAAGGGCCCGTGGCCGGTGGGAATGCCCCGAAGGGAGGGGTCAGAACGGGAAGCGGCTGCGCCCGTGCTGCACCGAGATCCACTTCAGCGTGGTGAAGGCGTCCAGGGTCGTCTCGCCGTTGAGCCGGCCGATGCCCGAGTTCTTCTCGCCGCCGAAGGGGACGAGCGGCTCGTCGTGCACGGTGCCGTCGTTCACGTGGAACATGCCGGTGTCGATCTGCTTGGCGAAGGCCACACCCCGCTCGACGTCACCGGTGTGCACGGCGCCGCTCAGGCCGTACGGCGTGTCGTTGACGATGCGCACCGCCTCCTCCTCGCCGTCGAAGGGGAGGAGGAAGGCTACGGGCCCGAAGACCTCCTGCCGGAGCAGGGCCGAGTCGAGGGGTACGTCGAGCAGGACGGTCGGCGTGACCAGGTTGCCCGTGGTCGTGCCGTGCGACCGGGCCGTCGCGCCCTCCTGGATCGCCTGCGTCACGACCGCCGAAAGCGCATCCGCCTGCGAGGAGTTGATCACCGGGCCGATGACGGTCTCCGGGTCGCGCGGGTCGCCGACCTTGAGGCTCATGACCTTGGCGACGAACTTCTCGGTGAAGTCCTCGTAGATCGAGCGGTCGACCAGCACGCGGTTGGCGGCCATGCAGACCTGGCCCTGGTGGACGTACCGGCTGAAGACGGCCGCGTCGACCGCGTAGTCGAGGTCGGCGTCGTCGAGGACCACGATGGCGCTGTTGCCGCCGAGTTCGAGGACCGTGCGCTTGAACTGCGCGGCGCAGACGGTGGCCACGTGGCGGCCGACCTGGTCGGAGCCGGTGAAGGAGATGACCTTCGGGACCGGGTGCTCGATGAAGGCGTCGCCGATCTCCGCGATGTCGGTGATGACGACGTTGAGCAGGCCGGCCGGCAGGCCCGCGTCCTCGAAGATCTTCGCGACCAGGGAGCCGCCGACGATCGGGGTGCTCTGGTGCGGCTTGAGCACCACGCCGTTGCCAAGCGCGAGGGCCGGCGCGACCGACTTGAGGGACAGCAGGAAGGGGAAGTTGAAGGGGCTGATCACGCCCACGACGCCGACCGGCTCCCGGTAGAGGCGGTTCTCCTTGCCGTCGACCGGCGACGGGAGGATCTTGCCCTCGGGGCGCAGCGCCAGGTGGATCGACTCGCGCAGGAACTCCTTGGCGAGGTGCAGTTCGAAACCGGCCTTCAGGTGCGTGCCGCCGAGCTCGGCGATGATCACCTCGGTGATCTCCTGCTGACGTTCCTCGACCAGCGCGAGCGCCTTCTCGAAGACCGCGCGGCGCGCGTACGGGTTGGTCGCGGCCCACTGCTTCTGGGCGCGGGCCGCTGCCCGGTACGCCTCGTCGACCTCGTCGACCGTGGCTATCGTGATCGACGCGAGCTTCTCGCCGTCGTACGGGTTGAAGTCGATGATGTCCCAGGAACCGGTTCCCGGACGCCACTCACCGTCGATGTACTGCTGAGCCAGGTCGTTGAAGTAGGACGACATGTGATCCCTCAATCACTAGCAGACACCAGATCTTCGACAGATCTCCATCACAGTCTGATCACACGTCATCGTACTTATGTTTCAAGAGAGTTGGAGGAGACCCCGGAGAAGATCACGGCTCTCGCCGGGTCCGGGACTGTCCTGCTGGAGCTCCTTGAGGGCCCTCTCGTACTGGGTGACGTCCTCGTTCTTGTCCAGATAGAGGGCGCTGGTGAGCTGCTCGAGGTAGACCACGTCCGACAGGTCCGACTCGGGGAAGGACAGGATCGTGAACGCGCCGCTCTCGCCCGAGTGACCGCCGAAGCCGAACGGCATGATCTGCAGCCGCACATTGGGCTGTTCGGAGATCTCGATCAGGTGCTGGAGCTGACCGCGCATCACCTCGCGGTCACCGTAGGGGCGGCGCAGGGCGGCCTCGTCGAGCACGACGTGGAACTCGGGGGCGTTCTCGGCGACCAGGTACTTCTGCCGCTCCAGGCGCAGCGCCACCCGCTTCTCGATGTCGGCCTCGCTCGCGCCCCGCATGCCGCGTTCGACGACCGCCCGGGCGTACGCCTCGGTCTGCAGCAGCCCGTGCACGAACTGCACCTCGTAGGCGCGGATCGACGATGCCGCGCCCTCCAGCCCCACATAGGTGGGGAACCAGCTCGGCAGCACGTCCGAGTAACTGTGCCACCAGCCCGCGACGTTGGCCTCCCGGGCGAGGGAGAGCAGCGAGGTGCGCTCCGCCTCGTCCGTGATGCCGTACAGCGTCAGCAGGTCTTCCACGTCCCTCGTCTTGAAGCTCACCCGGCCCAGCTCCATCCGGCTGATCTTCGACTCCGAGGCGCGGATCGAGTACCCCGCCTGCTCCCGCGTGATCCCCTTGGACTCACGCAGCCGCCTGAGTTGCGAGCCGAGCAGCATGCGCCGCACCACCGATCCGGGCTCTCCCGCGCTCACTTTCGCCAGCCTCCCCAACCGTGTTCAGGGGCCGCAGTCTGCCACTAAAACACTCCGAGCAGTACTCGTCCGATTACAGATACGGAAGGAACCCAGAGATTCTGCGCAGGAAGGAGGAAGGTTGTGGCAAGGGAAGGGAGGGAAGGTGATGGAAAAAATGGCCAGTAAGCGGTACGTGGATATCCAATTCGGTCACGTGCACGTGCATCTGCCCTTGCATCTACCCTGCGCATCCGAAACCATGGACTCGCGCCACCGCTGCATCGCAACGACCGCGAATTCCCGGGAGTGCCTCGCATGGGGACGAATGGATCGACCATGCTCGAGCCGTTACGGCAGGGCCTTCCGCCGCTGGATGCCACGGCCGCGTCCGACGCCGCCTCCTGCGCCCTTCCCGCCCGCTACGAAGCGGTGCGCGAGGCACGGCGGTTCACCCGCGCGACACTCGACCAATGGGGCGCCGTCGACCGTTACGACGACGTCTGCCTGGTGGTCTCGGAACTGGTGACCAACGCCCTGCGGCACGCGCTGCCGGAGGGGGCGGGGGCGGGGGCGAGTACGGATGCGGGTGCGGGTGCGACAGGCGTGGGTGCGGCGAGCACGGCGGGGCAGCAGGCGCCGGTGCGGCTGCACCTGATGCGGTGGTCCGGGCGGCTGGTGTGCGCGGTGCGCGACCTCAGCGACGGCGCCCCGGTGGCCGGCGACGCGGACGACTTCTCCGCGGAGTCGGGCCGCGGGCTGCTCCTCGTCGACTCCTTCGCCGACAGCTGGGGCTGGCACCCGCTGGCGGGCGCGTTCGGCGGCAAGGTCGTCTGGGCGCTGTTCATGCTGTCGCCGGCGCCACACGCGGCACCCGCAGCACCCGCCATACCGGCTGCGCGGCGCATGACGGACCGCGGCGTCTTCTGACGCCGCGGTTCTACGCGCGTGGCGGAGGGTGACGTCCCGATCACCAAGGGTCGCGCCGGGCGGTACCGGGTCACCGCGGACGCTGCGGTCACCGCGGGCGCCCGGGCAATCCCGTGACGGTCAGCCCACGATCAGGTGATCGAATTCGCCGTCCTTGACCCCGAGCAACATCGCCTCGATCTCCGCGCGCGTGTAGACGAGCGCGGGCCCTTCGGGGAAGCGCGAGTTGCGCACTGCCACGTCGCCGCCGGGCAGCCGCGCGAACTCCACACAGGAGCCCTGCGAGTTGCTGTGCCGGCTCTTCTGCCAGGCCACCCCGTCCAGCTGTGTGGCCGCCATGCCGTTGTACACGTCCTGGTCCACAGGTTGCTCCTGGTGGTGCCGTGGCCTTTGGGGCCGAAGATGCAGTGGTCAACTGATCCGGATCATAGCTGCGTTCACGTGCAGCTGCGCGAGCAGATGCACGTGCACGCGAGCTGCTGCTGCGGTTACGGACGCGCCCCGCGCGGTGGTCCCTCTGATCCAGCGCACCGTCCGGGGTTCCCATCACCTGCGGTCTCGGTCCCCGCCCGTGACCTGTCCCGTCGTGCGTGCGGGTCGTCGGGGCCGCGCTTCGCGCGCACCCGCGTTCCTCGTGTACTAGGAAGAGACGCTCGCCGGGGCCTTCCTGTTGCAGCGTCCGCGTGACGGGTTCGCGCGACCGCTCGAAGAGCGCGGAGACACGGGGGCGGCGTGCACTGGTAGCTTGCTGCGGGCGTTCGGGCCAACCCGCTACAGCTTGGAGCTTGCAGTGACTTCGGCGATCTTCTCGCGCTTCCCGCGTTCGTCGCGCACGGTGTCACGCCGGCCGGTGTCGCCGGTGCGGATCGCGGCAGCGGCCGCGGGGCTGGTGGGCGTGCTGACGCTGACCGCGTGCGGCGGCGACGGCGACTCCTCGGACGACTCCTCGTCCGGTTCGGGCGCGTCCGCCACGGCCACCGCGGACACCGGAGGCGGCAGCGGCGGGACGACGGCCACCTCCGACGAACTGCAGGGCAGTTGGCTGGCCACGACCGGCGGCAAGGCGGTGGCGCTGGTGGTCAACGGCCGGCAGGCCGGGCTGTTCTCGACCGGCGGGACGGTGTGCAGCGGCACCGCGGGCAAGGAGTCTGGCGCGCGGACGATCCGGCTCACTTGCACGGACGGCAGCAAGGACCGGGCGACGGGGACGGTCGACTCCGTCAACAAGACGTCGCTGAAGATCACCTGGTCGGGTGGTCTCGGCCAGGAGACGTACACCAAGTCGGAGGGCGGCACGCTGCCTTCGGGTCTGCCGACGGCGACTCTCGGGTCGTAGGACACCCACCCGGGCAACCGGTGCGTGGTCGTGGGCTCGTGGGCTCGTGGGCTCGTGGGCTCGTGGGCTCGTGGGCGATGATCCTTGGACGCGATCACCGGCGTCACGCCGCCCCGAAGCACGTCACGCCCCTGAGCACCGAAGGACCCACATGCGCGCCACCCCGATCACCGTCGCCGCTCTCGCCGCGGCCCTGCTGCTGACCGCCTGCGACGACGGCGGGAGCGACGGCGGCGACAAGGGCACACCGAAGGCCGGCGGCGCCTGCACGCTCGACGGCCTCGGCGTGCAGGTTGCCGCCAGCCCCGCCCCGGCCGCCGGGGACACCGGCAACGTCACCGTCACCCTCACCAACCGCGGCACCGAGTGCACCCTGACCGGCTTCCCCGGCGTCGGCCTGCACGCCGGGAGCAGCACCGCCGCGGTACCGGCCGACCAGGCCGCCAAGGGGCAGAAGCTGACCCTCGCCAAGGGTGCGACCGCCTCGTTCACCCTCACCTACGTGCGCGGCGAGGCGGGCGGCGCCAAGAGCCTGCCGGTGAAGACCGCGACCTTCACCCTGCCCGGCTCCTCCGCCGACCACAGTTTCACCTGGTCGTACGGCGATGTCGCCGTCAAGGGCGACGCGGGCGGGCCGGACGCCTCGGTGACCGGTTACCAGCAGGCCGGCGACTGAGAACAGGCCGGCGACCGACAGCACGCCGGCGACCGACGTCCCGCCTCACGGCAGCCGCGGCCGGTCCGCCACCCGCGCCCGGTCCGCGGCCTCGGTGCCCTCCGTCCAGCCGGCCGCGTCGCCGGCTCCGCGCAGCCGGGTCGTGGTCGTCTCCGGGAACATCCGGTCCAGCCGGTCGCCGACCGCGACCTCGCGCGAGGCCAGGACGGGGAGCAGGTCGTCGGTCACCTGGGTCCCGGCGGCCGCCGCGAGGCGGGTGCCCATGCGGTGGGCGTAGGCCGCGAGGAAGGACTGGCGGAAGGTCTTGGTGCGTTTGCGGCCGCCCCTGCGCTGGGCCGCCTCCGCCGTCGTCATCGCCGACTGGGCCTGCACCAGCAGCGAGGTGAACAGCAGCTCGACCGCCTCCAGGTCGGCCTCGAAGCCGACCACGGTGGAGAAGCCGAACGCCTCGTTCCACACGGCACGGCAGTGGTTGGCCGTGGCGACCGCGTCCAGCAGCACCGCCTTGGCCTGCTCGTACGGCGGCTCGACGCCGACGCGGCAGGCGCCGGGGGCGTCCCCGGCGGGCGCCGCCGCCGACAGCAGCGCCTCGTCGAGGCTGTAGCGGGCCGTGAGTTCCTGCGCCTTGGCGGTGAGCGCTTCGGCCTCCTCGGGAAAGGCCGTCGCCTCCGCCTTGGCGAGCAGCGCGCGGACGCGCGCGAGCATGCGGGACTCCGGCCGGGGCTGCCCGGGGGCGGGCTGCCGCTCGTCGAGCGGTTCGAGCGCGGGCAGGCGCAGCAGCAGGCGGTACAGCTGCAGGAGCGCGGTGGCGTGCGAGAAGCGGTCGGTGCGGGGCGGAGGGCGGAGGACCCCGCCCGGCCCGGCGGCGTCGGCGGAGCCGACCGCTTCGGCTTCGCCTGCTTCGACTGTTTCGCCCGCTTCGGCTGCTTCGGCGGCCAGGTCCGCCAACTGCGCGGCCCAACGCGGACCGCGCGGGCGGTCGTCCGGCGCCTGCGCACGGATCAGCGACGACACCAGGCGTATGTGGACGTCGTCCAGCTCGCGACGCACGATCCGTACGACGTCGGCGGGCTGCCACCCGCGCTGCCAGGCCGCCGCGACGAACTCCCTCCCCCGGCGTTCGAGTTCGGCGTCCGCCGCGGGGTCGGCGGCGAGCACCGACGCGCCCGTGTCGAGGGCGGTGTCGCTGTCGTCGTAGAGGGCGGCCCGGAAGGCGCGGTCGACAGTACCGGTGGTCGTGCTGCTCACCCCTCGATCCTGACACGCCCCACCGACAGGCCCACTCCCCCCACGGTTCCGGCGCACGCGCACACCGCACAGAATCGTCAACCCGAGGTTGACACTCTTAGGCCGTCAACCTACGGTTGACAGATGACGACGAACCCGAGCATCACGTCATCCGTACGCCTCGACGAACTCATCACCGCCATCAAGAAGGTCCACAGCGAGCCCCTCGAACAGCTCCAGGACGCGATGATCGCCGCCGACCACCTCGGCGAGGTGGCCGACCACCTGATCGGGCACTTCGTGGACCAGGCCCGCCGGTCCGGCGCCTCCTGGACGGACATCGGCAGGAGCATGGGCGTCACCCGGCAGGCAGCCCAGAAGCGCTTCGTGCCGAAGGAGTCGGCGGACGCCGACCAGAACCAGGACTTCAGCCGCTACACCCCGCGCGCCCGCAACGCGGTGATGGCCGCCCACAACGAGGCGGTCGCGGCCCGCACCCCCGAGGGCCGTCCCGAGCACCTGCTCCTCGGCCTGCTGGCCGAGCCGGAGGGACTCGCGGCCAAGGCGATCACGGCACAGGGCGTGCCGCTCGACGCCGTACGGCAGGCGGCGACCGCCGCCCTCCCGCCCGCCGCCGAAGAGGTCCCGGATCTCATCCCCTACGGCTCCGCCGCCAAGAAGGTGCTGGAACTCACCTTCCGCGAGGCCCTTCGCCTCGGCCACAACTACGTCGGCACCGAGCACATCCTGCTGGCGTTGCTGGAGTTCGAGAACGGCACGGGGGTGCTGGCGGACCTCGGCATCGGGAAGCCGGCGGTGGAGGCCGAGGTCGCGAAGGCGCTCGCGCGGTACGCGCAGGCCCCGAAGGAGACGAGCTGAGCCGAACGGGACCGAGCGGGACCGAGCGGGACCGCCCGGAACAACGGGCCGGCATCGCGGCGAGAGCCCGCGTTGCCGGCCCGACCTTGTGCCGGCCCGACCTTGTGCCGGCCAGCCCTTGTGCCGGCCAGCCCTTGTGCCGACCCGCCCTTGTGCCGACCCCGCCTCATGCCGGCCCCGCCCTGCACTCGCCCCGGCTCGTCGGACCCGCGTTGTCAGACCCGCCTGCGACACTCGCAGGCATGACCGACCGGTGGGCGCTCGCTCCGGCCGAGGACGGCGGCGCGGAGGTCGCCCCCCTCGGTCCCGACGGGCTGCCCGCCGGACCGGTGCGCAGGGAGGCGGACCTCGCGCGGGCCGTGCGGGAGCGGCCGGAGGTCACGCGGTGGGTGTGGCGGTCCACCGCCGAGGTCTACCCGCGCCTGCTCGCCGCCGGCGTGCGCGTGGAGCGGTGTTACGACGTCGAGGACGCCGAGACCCTCCTCCTCGGCCACGAGGGGAGATACGGCGAACCCCGCTCGGCGGCCGCCGCCCTGGCCCGGCTGCGCGGCGGCCCCGTACCCCCCGATCCGCCGCAGCGCTCCGCCGAGCCGGGCGCCCAGTCCCCCCTCTTCGAGCCGCAGTCCGTCCGCCTCCCGCTGGCCGACCTCGTCGAGGTGTACGCCGGGCAGCAGCGCCGGCACGAGGCGGCGGCGCACCCCGAGCGGATGCGGCTGCTGACCGCGGCCGAGTCGGCGGGCATGCTGGTCGCCGCCGAGATGAACCGCGCCGGACTGCCGTGGAGCGCCGAGGTGCACCGCCGGGTGCTGCACGAACTGCTCGGCGAGCGGTACGCGGGCGGCGGCGAGCCCCGGCGGCTGGCCGAGCTGGCCGACGAGGTGTCCGCCGCGTTCGGCCGCCGCGTCCGCCCCGACCTGCCCGCGGAGGTCGTCAAGGCCTTCGCCCGGGCCGGCGTCAAGGTCAGATCCACCCGCCGCCACGAGCTCGAGTCCGTCGACCATCCGGCCGTGAAACCGCTGCTGGAATACAAGAAGCTGTACCGGATCTGGGTCGCCCACGGCTGGTCCTGGCTGCAGGACTGGGTGCGCGACGGGCGGTTCCGTCCCGAGTTCCTCGCGGGCGGCACGGTCACCGGACGCTGGGTCACCCACGGCGGAGGCGGGCTGCAGATCCCCAGGGTCATCCGGCGTGCCGTGGTCGCCGACCCCGGCTGGCGGCTGGTCGTCGCCGACGCCGACCAGATGGAGCCGCGGGTGCTCGCCGCCATCTCACGCGACCCGGCGCTGATGGAGGTCGCCGGACGCGACGCGGACCTGTACCAGTCCGTCTCCGACCGGGCGTTCTCCGGCGACCGCGCGCAGGCCAAGCTCGCGGTCCTCGGCGCGGTCTACGGCCAGACCTCCGGCGACGGCCTGAAGAACCTCGCCGCGCTCAGACGCCGCTTCCCCCGGGCGGTGGCGTACGTCGACGACGCGGCCCGCGCGGGCGAGGAGGGCCGACTCGTGCGGACCTGGCTGGGGCGGACCTGCCCGCCCGCGGCCGGGGCGGGCGGGGACGCGGCGGAGGAGGCGGGCATCCCCGTCGGTGAGGACGACCCCGACGGACGGCAGTGGGCTCCGGGGCACTCCTCCGGCGACGCCCGCGCCCGGGGCCGCTTCGCCCGCAACTTCGTCGTCCAGGGCAGCGCCGCCGACTGGGCGCTGCTGCTGCTCGCCGCGCTGCGGCAGGCCTGCGCGGGCATGGCGGCCGAGCTGGTCTTCTTCCAGCACGACGAGGTGATCGTGCACTGCCCCGAGGAGGAGGCCGAGGCGGTCGTGACGGCGATCCGGGAGGCGGCGGACCTGGCCGGACGGCTCACGTTCGGCGAGACGCCGGTGCGGTTCCCCTTCACGACGGCGGTGGTGGAGTGCTACGCCGACGCCAAGTGACCGGCGGCGGGGCCGAACCGCCGGGTCTTCCTCCCCCGGTCAGATCACGGGCGGCCTGCCCAGCCGGGTGAGCCGCCACACCGTCCGCCACCGCATGGGCCGCCGCTCACCGGCCGGCTCCCGCAGCCCTTCCACGAATCCGCCGAACCAGGCACGCAGCCCGGCCCACGACCGGGTCCGTGCCAGGGTGAGCAGCATCCAGATCCCCAGGTGGACGGGGACGAGGACGAACGGCAGCCGGCGCCGCACGAGCCACACCCGGTTCCGCGCGTTGACGCGGTAATAGATGGCGTGCCGGGCCGGTGAGGTCTTCGGGTGCCGCAGCAGCAGTTCGGGCGCGTACAGGATCCGCCACCCCGCGCCGACGGCCCGCCAGGCGAGGTCGGTCTCCTCGTGCGCGAAGAAGAACTCGGCGGGCCAGTCCCCCACCTCGTCCAGCATCGTCGTACGCAGCGCGTGCCCGCCGCCGAGGAAGTGGGTGACGTACCCGCCGCGCATCGGGTCGGCGGAACCCACCCGCGGCACGTGCCGCTGCTGCGTCTCCCCGTTCTCGTCCGCGATGCGGAAGCCGACGATCCCGAGCCGCGGGTCCACGTCGAACAACTCCCGTACGCGCCGCAGCACACCGGCGTCCACCAGCAGACCGTCGTCGTCCAACTCGACGACGACGTCGATGTCGCCGAACTCGCGCAGCGCGCGCAGGGCCGCGTTCCGCCCGCCGGGGCAGCCGAGGTTCTCGTCCAGTTCGAGGAGGATGACCTCGCCGGGCAGCGCCGGCCGCGCGCCGTAGTCGGGCAGCGGGCAGCCGTTGCCGACGACCACGATCCGCGCGGGCGCCAGGTCCTGCTTGGCCACGGACTCCAGCAGCGCCTCGACCTCGGCGGGCCGGTTGCCCATGGTCACGACGGCGACCGCGATCCCCGACGCCCCCGTGTCCGCCATGTCCCACTCCGTCCCGGCCGCCGACGACACCGGGCGCGATGCTAACCGTTCACGGTAAGGACTTCTCAAGGACGCCGGTCGGTCGGCCGTGTCGTGGGCCGCGGCGCGGAGCGCCGGGCGCCGACGGCCATGAACGCCGCCGCCGAAGCGACCAGCACACCGCCCGCCACCCACCACGGCCAGTCGGCGGCGGCTCCGGAGCCCGCGGAGGCCACCGGTCGCGCCGACGACGAGGCCGAGGACGCCGCCGTGGGCGTGGATGTGGAAGCGGCCGGCGTGGGTGTGGAAGCGGCCGGCGTGGGCCCGGGCCGGGCGGCCGCGGCAGCCGACGCGTCCGTGCTGGTGAAGGCGAAACGGCCCTGGAGCGGGGCTCCGTCCGCCGCGACGGTCCGCCAGGTCACCTGGATCCGGCCCGTCGGCAGGGGCCCCACCTTCTGCCGTACGTCGCCGTCCACCACGCTCGGCGCGCCGTCGCCGTACGACGCCCCGTCCGGACCGGTGACCACGACCGCGGTGTACGGCTGCTTCACCGGCCCGTCGAAACTCAGCGTGATCACCGTGGGCGCCTTCGCCGTCACGGACCCGGCCGCCGGACTGGAGTCGAGCAGCCGCGCGTGCGCCCACGCCGGCGCGGCCGGCCACAGGACCGACACCACGGCCAGCAGCAGGACCGGGACGACGAGCGGCACAGCTCTGGTTTCTACGAGGAGGCTTCGGCGCTTCACATCCCAGTACGTCGGATCCGGCCCCCGACGAGTTCCCGGCCGGCGCCGCTTTCCGCGCCGCGGCGTGTGCGGGACACGTCACACACGGCCCGGGAACTCGCCGCCGACGCGGCCCGACTCCCTGTGTGACTGCGGGAGTGACGCCGCAACCGAGCCGGAGGCACAGACACCATGCACACCATCACCCCCAAGACGACGCCGGTGGCCCGCGCCGCCCGCCTGCGTGCCCTCGCGTCCGCCACGGCGGCCACGGCCGTATGCCTCACCGCCCTCGCCGGCTGCGGCACGAGCGGGTCGTCGTCCTCGGACCCGAGCGCCTCCGCCAAGGCCTCCGCCAAGGCCGCGGCGACCCCGGCGGCCGCGGTGACGGTGAAGGACCCGTGGGTGAAGGCCACCGACTCCGCCATGACGGGCGTCTTCGGCACCCTGGTCAACACCACCGGCAGCAAGGTCACGGTCGTGTCCGCGACCTCGACCGCGGCGAAGAAGACGGAGCTGCACGAAGTCGCCGACGTGGACGGCAAGATGGTGATGCGCCCGAAGGAGGGCGGCTTCACCGTCCCGGCCCGCGGCAAGCACCAACTGCAGCCCGGCGCCGACCACCTGATGCTGATGGGCCTGGCCAAGGAGGTGAAACCGGGCGACGAGGTCACCGTGACCCTCACGCTCGAGGACGGCCGGAGCCTGCGCTTCACCGCGGTCGCCAAGGCGTTCGCGGGCGGCAAGGAGAACTACAGCCCCGGCATGAAGAAGGGCTGACCCCCGCCATGGACGACACCACCGTCTCCCCGGCCGACGGTGCCGGGGCCGGCGCGGTCAGCCGCCGCCGGCTGCTGGCGGGCGGCGCGCTCACCGTCGGCGGGGCCCTGGCGGGGGCCGGAATCAGCGCCGCGGCCACCGGCGGCGACCGCTCGGCCGGCCCCGCCCCCGCCGCGGCGCGGCAGCAGGCCCCGGCCTACGGCACGCAGCGCGTCCCGTTACACGGCCGCCACCAGGCGGGGATCGCCACCCCGGCCCAGGCGCACGCCGTGTTCCTCGGTTTCGACCTGGCCAAGGGCGTGGACCGCGCGGCACTGGGCCGGATGATGCGGCTGCTCACCGACGACGCCGCACGGCTGACCCGGGGTGAGCCCGCACTCGCCGACACCGAAGGTGAACTGGCTTCGCTGCCGGCCCGGTTGACGGTCACGTTCGGCTTCGGGCCGGGCCTGTTCACGGCAGCCGGACTGGAGCACCAGCGGCCCGCGTCGCTCGCGCCGCTGCCCCGCTTCTCCATCGACCGGCTCCAGGACCGCTTCTGCGGCGGCGACCTGCTGGTCCAGATCTGCGCCGACGACCCGCTCACCGTCGCGCACGCCCAGCGGATGCTCATCAAGGATGCCCGCAGCTTCGCCCGGCTGCGCTGGGCACAGCGCGGGTTCCGCCGCGGGCGCGGCGTCGAGGACGACGGCGTGACCCAGCGCAACCTCATGGGCCAGCTGGACGGCACCGCCAACCCGGCCCCCGGCGGCGACGTCTTCGCCGGGGCCGTGTGGACCGACTCGGGCCCCGCGTGGCTCAAGGACGGCGGCACGACCCTCGTCCTGCGCCGTGTCCGCATCGAGCTGGAGACCTGGGACGCCGCCGACACGAAGGCCAAGGAGTTCACCGTCGGCCGGCGCCTGGCCACCGGCGCCCCGCTCACCGGCAAGGCCGAGAAGGACCTGCCGGACTTCGACGCGAAGAACGAGCTCGGCTTCCCCGTCATCTCCGACTTCGCCCACATACGGCGCGCCCGCGTCACCGAGGACCGGGCGCGCATCTTCCGCCGCCCCTACAACTACGACGACGCCCCGGCCGCGGACGGACGCCCCGACACCGGCCTGCTGTTCGCCTCGTTCCAGCGGGACATCGGCGAACAGTTCCTGCCCATCCAGCGCAGACTCGCCGCCGCGGACCTCCTCAACCAGTGGACCACCCCGATCGGCTCGGCCGTCTTCGCCATCCCCCCCGGCTGCCCGACGGACGGCTGGATCGGCCAGTCCCTGCTGGAGTAGCGCGCCGCCCCGGCCACCGGCCCCCGGGACGGCACCCCTCGCCGCCCCGGCCCACGCCGAGGTGAGCCGCAGTACCCGGCTCACCTCGGCGGAGGATTCGAGGCTGCGGGAGGCCTCATCACCCAGATCGCGGACTCCCTGGTGCGGATCCTCGATGCGCGGGGGCCAGGACCCGGATGCCACCGGTGTCCGGCCCCGTCCCTGATCATGAGCTCGGCCGCGGAGACCGGCAGGCTGATCAGGCAAGGGTCGTGACTGTCACTTCTCAATGTCCGCGCGCATGGAAGCAAAGAGCCGACCGGCCTCGTCAAGTTTCATGTCGGGTATGACGGCGACGCCGGTTGTATGGGAATCTGCCCAACCGCAGATGCTGTTCTCGCGCTTCGGGTCCACCATCATGCACTCCACCGATCCGCCCAGTGTGCCTGCGTCGACCGCATGCGCCTCGGGCCGTTTGCCGGCAGACTCTTGGGACAGAAGCGGGATCAGTTGCCCGTACAGGTACTCCCGCCGCTCAGCGGTGCTTTCCGGGATGTCGGCCTCGCCCACGAAGAGGATCGGATCGGCTGCCTGCTCCCCGGTGTACGCGGTTACCACCACGGTGGAGTCCTTTGTGACCTTGCCGGGATCCACGGAGACCTTCTTCAGCATCTCGTGGTCGCGGTCCCGCTTCAGACCACCGGCATTCTCGGCACCCACGATCGTCCGGTGCTTCTTCGATGTCTCCCCTCGCGACGCATCCCCGTCATCGGAGGAGAGCGTGAACCCACACGACGACAGGGCGGACAAACCCAGCGCCACCGCAAGAATCCTGATGAAGCGGCCACGGGTGGATGTCACTTTATTGATCATCTTCTGACAGTAGGCACGTCACTCAACACTCTTCGGGAGTAATGGATGCTCAATTTGCGTCACGGCGCGGCGGTCGGCGCCAGGCGATTGTGTTCCGACTCCATCGGGCGGCCGCCGGAAGACGCCCCTGATGTGGAGCCCGGCCGGGCGAACGGTCACGGTGGCCTCGATGACCGGTCGAAGACCCGCAACGGCATCATCCCCGGCGCCGGCCGGCACCGCATCGACAAGCTGCGGCTGAGCACCTGGACCGGACGTACCGGGCACTGCTCGACGTCGGCCGTGCTCCGTCGCAGATCGTGCGGGTACACCGCCCCCTGCGCCGCCCCCTGCGCCGCGCCCTGCGCCGCGCCCTGCACCGCGCCCTGCACCGCGCCCTGAAAATCGCCCACCGCTGCGGCATAGTCGGTGAGAACGTCGCCACGCCCGGGAAGGACGCCGTGCGGCGCGTGGGCGGGTTCTCCGTGCCCCCGCCCGCGGCTCCGATTCAAGGCCCCACTGAGACCAGAACTGAGACCGCTGACACTCGCGCGGCCCGCGCGCCACGTCGCCGCCGCATCCGCTGAACGAAAAAGCCCAGTTCAGATAAGGTCTGAACTGGGCCTCGAATGGAGCCGCCTTCGGGATTCGAACCCGAGACCTACGCATTACGAGAACGCCAGGGCGCTACCCCAAGGTTCACTTTCTGTCCCTGCATTTGCCGTCTGTGCAGGTCAGCGGACATGAGGCTACTCAGGCTGCGGTGATCGTTCACGGAGTTTCACCGTCCTTCCGGACCCATCTTGGCCCCATGAGGGCCCCACCGGCGGGCTGTCCCGGCCCAGCCGGGCGGACCTCCAGTTCTGAGCCGGGCGGCAAAGGGGCGTCCAGCGCACCGAGCTTGCGACGTAAGAGGCCCCCACCTCGGCGTGGGCGGCGTCCTTGAGGCTTTTCCAACCTCAGCTTGACGTGGCCAGGTGAAGGGCGAGTACGGCCTTGACCAGGTCGGTGATGCGGGTGGTGCTGCAGCGGAGC
>NZ_JBIRUY010000041.1:0-91005 GCF_044335305.1 Streptomyces sp. NPDC020490
TTGGTCGACAACCCATCTACCAGGAGCTTCACCTCTTCCGGAACATCACCCCCACGCCAACTGGTCAGCCGCTCAGCCAAGTTGGAAACGGCTCACTCTTGCGAAAACTACAATTGTCGGAACTCCGACTTTTGCCGGTATTTGCCGTCGTTAGGGTGATGACTCGGGCTAGCTTTGCATGAAGGGAAACCGAAATGACTGAACTTGATCAGATGGTGAGGGTTGCGCTAAGGGGGCGATCGCCGGGACTAGTGTTGATCGTGGTTGGACCCGAAGGGATTCGCGCCCGGTCGGCCGTGGGAATGGCAAGTTTGGCCGAGTCCAGAGAGATGACGACCAGTGCAGAGTTCCCGTGGTTTTCAATGACCAAGGTGGCCACTGCCACAGCGATAATCCGATTGATTGAGGCGGGCGCCATAGAGTTGGATGGTCCAGTTTTCCCCCTGGTGCCGGCATTGGAGTCCTTGCAGCCGGTGAACTGGGCGAGGAAAATCACCATTCGCCACCTGCTCCAGCATAGTGCGGGACTACCCAACCCAATCCCCATCAAGTGGATTCATCGAGCTGAACAAGAGGGGCCAAAGCCTGAGATTCTCCTGAACCGGATTCTGGCGAGAAATGACAAGTTGCGCTTTGAGCCGGGAAGTAAGTCAAGTTATTCTAACATTGGTGCGCTCATACTGGGCTCGGTAATCACCCGAGCCACCGGATTGCCTTTCGAAGATGCCGTTCACGGGCAAGTGATACGGCCTATCGGAATGCCTTCCACTAGATTCTCGTACGGATCCAGTGGCACCGCAGCTACTGGATACCATGATCGTTTGAACCCCATGCACCTTCTCTTGCCTCGGTGGGTGCTCGGCGCGGCAACGGGTCGTTGGGTGAGCCTCAATCCGTTCCTTGTAGATGGGGCAGCATATGGGGGACTTTTGGGAAATGCTGAAGATGCCGCCAGGTTGCTTAGAATGCATCTATCGGACGGAATGATAGATGGCGTGCGCGTCATTTCTGCAGAAATGACAGCAGAGATGCGTCGGATTGCAATCCATGGCCGACGTTTCGATTCTGGCTTGGGGTGGCTCGCTCCGGCACGTCGCCGGGCTTCGGATGTACCGTTCGTCGAACATCTTGGAAGCGGGGCAGGATTCTTCAATTTGATGCGCATGTACCCGTCGCAACGTGTGGGCGCGCTGGTGATGGGAAATTCCACCAAATATGACATTGACGCGATTGCCGACCTGGCGTTGAATTTCCGATGAAAGCACTGGGTGGGCGGTAGTCAGGCCGCCTCGCCGGCTCGCGGACACCGAGGCCCGGGAACGATAGAATACTCTCTTCCATAGTCAGCCAGAAATCGGTACATCGAAAATCGGTCGGCCGGTGCCCTCGGCGGTTGCTGACGTCAATCACGACCTGCACGTGCGTTGGGGTGGGTGGTCTCTGCCCCGTTCAGTCGCCAGGCAGTCGTAGCCGGTAGTCGCGTGGACTGCAACCGTAGGCGGCTTTGAATACGCGTGAGAAGTGCGCCGCATCGGTCATGCCCCAGCCGGCCGCGATGGCGCTGACCGGCCGTGTGTGCAGGGCGGGATCGAACAGATCCCGTCGGCACTTGTCGAGACGTCGGCTGCGGATCCACTCACTGACCGTGGTTCCCTTACTCTCGAACAGTTTCTGCACGTAGCGAACCGATACATGATGAGCAGCAGCGATCTGGGAAATCGTGAGAGTGGGGTCCTTCAGCCGGGCGTTGATATAGGTTTCGATCCGCATCAGCAGGGTCCGCGGCGTGCCTTGGTGAGCGGGTCCGGTCTTGTCGCCGTGGAACTCGGTGAACGTCGCCGCCAGCATGTCCAGGATGGCGTCGGAGATGTGGATGCTGCCATGAATGGCGTTCGTCTGCAGTTGCCGGCCGAGCGCACCGAGGAATGACAAGGCGACCGATCCCATCCCGGCGTGCCCAGACAGTTGACGGGCGGTCAGCTCGTTCACGATGATAGGGCGCACTGCGAGTAGTTCCCGCGGGAACATAACGACGAGAATGCGCCAGCTGCCGCCGAAGACCAGTTGGTAAGGTCGGCTGGTGTCATAGACGGTGAAGTCTCCAGGGTTAAGCTCCGCGACGCGGCCGTCCTGACCGACGAGTCCGCAGTCCTCCACCTGCAGTCCGAGTTCGTAATGACCCGGGTCGCTGCTCGCGATCGCACGCGAAGTACGTCGCACGGTGACCGCGTTGCCCCCCACCTGGCTGATGTGGGTCGGGCCGAACGCCCGAGAAGTGAGGGTGCCGGAGAACGACTTTCCCACTGATGTGGTGGCCTCCGGCGGCACACAGGTCTCGGACACGGCCTGGCGCCACCCGTCGAATTGGTATTCAGTCGGAACGTCCGAGAACTGAATGACGTCACGCATCGGCACCTCCTGCGCCCGATTTGCCAGCCGAGCCGCTCCTTTGGTTGGGTTGTCGCCTGTGGTGATGGTGTTGGCCGGAGGGCCGCACTTGGTTCTGCGTGCGGTAGTTGTGTTTGTCACATGGATGCCGACTTTGTGGCGGAGCGTGCTGTTTCTCCGGTGACCGGTGTGGTGCGGGTCTGCAGATGGCGCAGCGCCTGCTGGAGCGGGACGGAGGACATCTCCGTCAGGAAGGCCAGTTCCCCGGTCTTCTTCCACTGCGTCAGCGCGGCCGACGACTGCACGTAGGAGATCCGGCGCTGCTCGCCGTACCAGGCCCGGGTGCGCTCCTCCAGCGCCTTGTTGTACACGAGGCGGACGCAGCCGAACGTGCGCGACAGCTCGGCCGCCTGCCCGCCGGTGGGGTAGAAGCGGTACTTGAACGCCCGCTTGACCTGCTGCGTCACGTCTCACCCGGTATCAGATTTCGTGTGAGCGGCGGATGTCGGCCGGTGGACGGTGGACGCCGGTCCGCCCTGGCGGCGAACCGGCTTTCCCTGCCATGCTCCGCAGGAGTCCGATTCTCCCCCGCAAGCGGGAGGTACCCCCACCCCGGCCCGAAGGCCGGGGTGTCCACGGAGGAATCCCGATGAAGCTGATCACCGCGGTCGTCAAGCCGTACCGCCTCGACGAGGTGAAGACCGCCCTGCAGGAGCTCGGCGTGCACGGGCTGACCGTGACCGAGGCCAGCGGGTACGGCCGTCAGCGCGGCCACACCGAGGTCTACCGCGGCGCCGAGTACCAGGTCGACCTGGTGCCCAAGGTCCGCATCGAGGTCGTCGTCGAGGACGCGGAGTCCGACGCGGTGATCGAGGCGATCGTCAAGGCCGCGCAGACGGGGAAGATCGGGGACGGGAAGGTGTGGGCGGTGCCGGTGGAGACGGTCGTGCGGGTGCGGACGGGCGAGCGCGGCCCCGACGCCCTCTGAGCGGCGCGGCGAGGCGCCGGAGCGCCGGCCGGGTCGGGCCGCCGCCCCGGCGGGCCCGCGCCAGCAGCGCGCCGCCCGCCACCGCCGCGGCGAACGCCAGCGCCACCACCAGCCAGGGCAGCGCCAGGAACGACGCGCCGCCGGACTCCCGGGTGCCGTTCGCGCGCGCCGTCAGCGTGACGTCGCCCCAGTCCAGCTGCGGCGCCCCGCGCCAGGGCTCGGTGAGCCGGACCCGCCGGCCCGGCAGCAGCTCGGCGGGGACGCGGGTCGCCTTCCGCGTCAGCAGCGTCCGGCCGAACAGGCCGCGCGCCTTCAGCTCCACCTCGGGGCGGAGGGTGACGTTGCCGGTGTTGTGGAGGGTGTAGGAGATCGTCGCGGTGCTGTCACCGAGGCCGGGCACGAGCGGCTGGTGGTGGCTGACGCGCACGTCCTCCACGGCGATCGCGGGGAACGTGGGGCCGCCGACTCTGAGGTAGATCCGGGCGCCGACGGCCCGCTGCACCCCGAGCGCCAGGGAGCCGCCGCCCTTCTCCACCCTCTCGTCCAGCGCGACGATCGCCCCGGGGTGGTCGCCCGGCTCGGCGCCCTCGGGCACCCGCAGCGTGAACGGCACGGTGACGGACCTGTGCCCGGGGACCGTCACCCGGGACTCAGCGGGCCTCGCCCACGCGCCCACGCCCCGCATCCGCTCCTTCACCGTGCGCACCGCGAACCCGCCGTCGCGGGCGGTGTTGTAGGCGTCGGCGGCGTAGAGCCGGAAGGTCAGGGGCCGGCCCGTCCTGTTGGCGACGACGACCTCGTCCTCGAGGGTCTGTCCGGGGTCGGCGGAGAGATAGAAGTACGGCCGCGCGGCGACGGCGGAGGCGGCGGGGTGGACCGACCAGCTCCCGTTGTCCGCGGCGCGGGCGGGGACGGCGGCCGTCACGGTCAGGAGCGGCACGCTCAGCAGCAGGGACAGGAGCGGCAGGAGCGGCAGGAGGCGGTCGTACGGCTTGCGCATGGGTGCGGACCCCCACGGACGTCGCGACGGGTGCGGCGGTGGGGGGGGGGGGGGGGGGGGGGGGGGGGGGGGGGGGGGGGGCCGGCCGGCCCCCCCCCCCCCCCCCCCCCCCACGACGGTGCTCGGACGGTGCGTACGGCGGACGGTGCGTACGGTCAGGTGAGCGTGAGCGTGAGCACGCCGGAGTACGTCCCCGGGGGTGTGAACGCCGGTACGTCCAGGGAGATCCGGGCGTCCGCCGTGAACTCACCGCCGGTGAGCCTGGAGTCGGGCGTCGAGGCCAGGGTCGCCCCCGAACCGCCCACCGTGCCCGCGGAACCGGCCTGGCAGGTGCTCGGGCTGCCCGCCTTGGTGGCGCAGGCGGGTGTCCAGCTCAGTTTCCCGGCGTCGATCCTGGCGCCGGGCCCGGTGAAGTCGGTGACCTTGCCGGTCAGGGACCAGCCCGCGGGCCCGCCGCGGAAGTCCTTGACGGTCACCGTCCGCAGGCTCCCGGTGGAGGCCCCGCCCCGGCCGAAGTCGACCGCCGAGAGGGACACGGCGTCCCCGGCCTGGGACATGGACAGTGTCCCCGCCTTCACGGTGGTGGTCAGCTTCTGGCTCCCGGCGGGCACCGGGGTGTCGTCGACGACGGTGTACGCGGCGGGTCCCGCGCCCTTGTCGTCGCTCCACGCGCTGCCCTCGTACGCCACGATCCCCGTCGTGGTCCTGTCGTTGACGGTGAGCGAACCGCTGAAGGTGCCCGTGGCGCCGGCGGTCACCGTCGCCGTGTCCGCGGTCTGGGCCGCCCCGGACCGCCCGGCGAGGGTGACGGTGGCGCCCGGCGTGAAGTCGCTGCCGGTGACGGTCACGCTGTCGCCGGGCCTGCCGGACGCCGAACCCAGGCTGATGGCACGGGTGTTGGGCTGTGTCGCGTCGGTCGCGGTGACGCTCTCCGAGACCGGCGCCGGCGGGTTCGTCACCGTGCACGGGGTGTCCAGCTCCATGATGTAGCTGGTGTGGATGTTGTAGTCACCGGGCGAGAGCGTGATCGTGCCCGCGTGGGTCACGGTGAACGTCCCGGTCATCGAGAAGGAGGGGAAGGCCCCCTTGCCCGGTACCGGGTCGTTCTTCTTGGGGCCGGTGACCGTGACGTCGCCGCTCTGGGCGCCGCCGAGGGTCACCTTGCCGGTGGGCGTCATGATGTCGGCCGGCAGGGCCAGGTCGGTGGGGTTGCCGGCGGCCGGCGCGACCACCGTGTAGGTCACGGTGACCGTGTCGCCCACCTCGGCGTTCTCCTTGTCCACCGAGACGTTCGCGGTGGTGGTGCCGTCGATCGGCGGAAGTCCCGCGATCGCCGGCGGGATGCAGTGCGTCGCGTAGTCCACGTCGGTGCCCGCCGCGCCGGCCGGGCAGGCCAGCGCGCCGTTCGCCGTGACCGCGAGGGCGGCCGCGCCGAGCAGCGGGACCAGACGCCGTCTTCGGGATCCCCTGGACCTCCAGGGGCTTCGACCCTTGGAACCCATCCTTGCCCCCTCCTGAAGGGATGCGGGCGCAGCGGCTCGTCTGCACCCGGGCAGGGGGCCATTGATGTGGAGACGAGGTGAGAAGTCAATGGAGATACGGCAGGAAAACTGACGAGCTGTCAGATACGTCCGTCGGACGCGTCGTCGGACGCGTCGCCGTCTCGCGTTCTCCTGCCGCATCGGGAGGCCGGTGCGGGGGCCCGGGGTATCACCCGGAGATCAGCCCGACGTCAGTCGCGGACGTCAGTCGCGGACGTCAGTCGCGGACGTCAGTCGCGGACGTCAGTCGCGGACGTCAGTCGCGGACGTCAGTCGCGGACGTCAGTCGCGGATCAGCCGGACGTCAGTCGAACACGAACGGGCCGGGTGACTGGTTGGCGGTCGCCGTGCAGGTGACGGTGATGCCGAAGATCACCATCTTCAGCGAGCCGCCGTAGGCCTCCAGGGTGTCGCCGGAGGCCACGGTGCCGGGGAGCGGACCGACGGTGACCGCGGAACCGGCGGCCATGGCCGGGTTCACGGTGCCGCTGAAGACGGACGTGCCGCCGCCCGCCTTGGTCATGGTGAGCGTGGACTTGATCGAGTTCGCCGACAGCGCGAGCGGGGTGGTGATCGCCGTGGACGAGAGGGTGAGGGTGGCCGAGGTGCCGCTCTGGGTGGCCGTGAGGGTGGCGTCGCCGCCGCCGAAGGCGCCGCAGTCGGCGGTGATCGTCGCCGACCCCGGGGTGACCGCCATCGCGCCGGGCGCGAACGCCAGTCCGGCGACCGCGAGGGCCCCCGCCGTCAGTGCCGCACCTGTTCCGATTCGTTTCGCTCTCATGGGATCCGGTTCCCTTCCCGAGTCTGGGAATGCCATGGGGATGGACGGGAGGAATCCGGCCGGGCCGTCGGCGAGCGTGGTGCGGGACGCTGCGCGGGCGGTGGCCGTCGGCGGTGACCGCGGGGGTGACCGCCGGGGCGGACCTGACGGCCCGCCGGAACTGTCGTCCCCATTGATGCGCCCGGGGCCGAGTACGGCAAGGGCGGATTCCGGACCACTTCCGCCCGGACGGGGACCCGGCACACCGCGGCCGGCGGCCCGGGCCGCCGGCCGCCGTTCCGGTGCCGAAAAGCCCTACGGCGTTGTCAGTAGCGCGTCGTACCCTTGGAATCGCGAGGCCGCCCTCAGCCAGGCGGCCGTGACGAGGAGGAATCGCAGGCCTACAGAGCCGGCCCATGACTGAGACACCCACAGCTCACACCTCCGCGCAGGAACAGGCACGAGCACAGTTCACCGTCCCCGCCCAGCACCCCATGGTGACGGTCCTGGGATCCGGCGACGTCCTCCTGCGCGTGATCGAGAAAGCCTTCCCGGCGGCCGACATCCACGTCCGGGGCAATGAGATCAGCGTGGTCGGGGATCCGGTGGAGGTCGCCCTCGTCTCACGCGTGTTCGACGAGATGATGCTGGTGCTCCGCACGGGGCAGCCGATGACGGAGGACGCAGTGGAACGCTCGATCGCCATGCTGAAGGCGAGCGAGAACGGGACGAGCGACGGCCACGAGACCCCGGCCGAGGTACTGACGCAGAACATCCTGTCCTCCCGCGGCCGCACCATCCGCCCCAAGACCCTCAACCAGAAGCGGTACGTCGACGCGATCGACAAGCACACGATCGTCTTCGGCATCGGCCCCGCCGGCACCGGCAAGACCTACCTCGCCATGGCCAAGGCGGTGCAGGCCCTGCAGTCCAAGCAGGTCAACCGCATCATCCTGACCCGCCCCGCGGTCGAGGCGGGCGAGCGCCTGGGCTTCCTGCCCGGCACCCTCTACGAGAAGATCGACCCCTACCTGCGCCCGCTGTACGACGCGCTGCACGACATGCTGGACCCGGACTCGATCCCCCGCCTGATGGCCGCGGGCACGATCGAGGTGGCCCCGCTGGCTTATATGCGCGGCAGAGCGCAGCCGGTCTTCACGAACGTCCTCACCCCGGACGGTTGGCGCCCCATCGGCGATCTTCAGGTCGGTGACCTTGTCATCGGCTCCAACGGCGATCCGACACCGGTCCTCGGCGTCTACCCGCAGGGCGAGAAGGCGATCTACCGCGTCACCGCACAGGACGGGGCCTGGACTCTGTGCTGCGGCGAGCACCTGTGGACGGTCCGCACGGCCTCGGACAGGCGTCGCGACAAGCCGTGGCGAGTCCTGGAGACACAGGACATGATCGGCAACCTCCGCGCGGCGCATGCCCGCCGCTACGAACTGCCCCTGCTGACGGCGCCTGTCTGCCTCCCCGAGCGAGAAGTCCCCATGGACCCGTACGCCCTGGGACTGCTGCTGGGCGACGGGTGCCTCACCGGTTCCACGACGCCGTCCTTCGCGACGGAGGATCCGGAGCTGGCAGAGGCGCTTGCGACCGCGCTGCCCGACGTCACCGTGCGGCACACGGGCGGCCCCGACTACGTCCTGAACCGGACCAGGTCCGACGGGGATGTGATCACCCTGGAGAACCCCGTCACGCGCGTCCTGCGCGAGCTGGATCTCCTGCGCACCCGTTCGCACACCAAGTTCGTGCCCGACGACTACCTGAACAACTCCGCCGAGGTCCGGCTGGCCGTGCTTCAGGGCCTGCTCGACTCCGACGGCGGCCCGGTCACGCAGAAGGACCGCACCTGCCGGATCCAGTACACGACCACCTCGATCCTGCTCCGCGACGACGTGATCTCGCTGGTACGGTCGCTGGGTGGCGTCGCGTACAGCCGCCGCAGGGCGGCGGAGGGCCGCAGGCCGGGGCTGGCGAACGGCCGAGAGGTCGAGCACCGACGCGACGCCCACGTCGTCGACATCCGCCTGCCCGAAGGCATCGAACCCTTCCGGCTCGCCCGCAAGCGCGACAAGTACCTGGCGGCCGGTGGCGGTGGACGCCCCATGCGTTTCATCGACTCGATCGAACCCGCGGGCCGGGAGGAGACCGTCTGCATTCAGGTGGCCGCCGAGGATTCCCTGTACGTAACCCAGGACTACCTGCTGACCCACAACACGCTCAACGACGCCTTCATCATTCTGGACGAGGCGCAGAACACCTCCCCCGAGCAGATGAAGATGTTCCTCACCCGGCTCGGGTTCGACTCGAAGATCGTGATCACGGGTGACGTGACGCAGGTCGACCTCCCGGACGGCACCAAGTCGGGTCTGCGTCAGGTGCAGGAGATCCTGGAGGGCGTCGAGGACGTCCACTTCTCCCGGCTGACGTCGCACGACGTCGTACGGCACAAGCTGGTGGGCCGTATCGTCGACGCCTACGAGAAGTACGACAGCAAGCACGGCACCGAGAACGGCACCCAGAAGGGCGGCCGGGGCAGGCAGTCCGGGCACAAGGGGAAGTAGACCGAGCAGCACCATGTCGATCGACGTCAACAACGAGTCCGGAACCGAGGTCGACGAGCAGGCGATCCTCGACATCGCCCGCTACGCACTCGCGCGGATGCGCATCCACCCGCTCTCCGAGCTCTCGGTGATCGTCGTGGACGCCGACGCCATGGAGCAGCTGCACATGCAGTGGATGGACCTGCCGGGGCCGACGGACGTCATGTCCTTCCCGATGGACGAGCTGCGTCCGCCGTCGAAGGACGACGACGAGCCCCCGCAGGGCCTGCTCGGCGACATCGTGCTGTGTCCCGAGGTCGCCGCCAAGCAGGGCGCCGAGGCGCCCACGCAGCACTCCATGGACGAGGAACTGCACCTGCTCACCGTCCACGGCGTGCTGCACCTCCTCGGGTACGACCACGAGGAGCCGGACGAGAAGGCCGAGATGTTCGGCCTGCAGGCCGCCATCGTGGACGGGTGGCGCGCGGAGAGGGGCCTGACCGGCCCGTCCCCGGCCCCGACCGTGTCATGAGCCCACAGATCGTCGCGGGCGCGATCGCGCTGGTCGTCGTCGCCTGGCTGGCCGCCTGCGCGGAGGCGGGCCTGGCCCGCGTGTCCAGTTTCCGCGCCGAGGAGGCCGTGCGCTCGGGCCGGCGGGGCAGCGCCAAGCTGGCGCAGGTCGCCGCCGACCCCACCCGCTACCTCAACGTGGCGCTGCTGGTCCGCGTCGCCTGCGAGATGGCGGCGGCCGCCCTGGTGACGTACGCCTGCCTCCGGGAGATACGGGGCACGACCAGCGCCCTGCTGGCCGCGATCGGCGTGATGGTCCTGGTGTCGTACGTCGCCGTCGGCGTCTCCCCGCGCACCATCGGCCGCCAGCATCCGCTGAACACGGCGACGGCGGCGGCGTACGTGCTGGTGCCGCTGGCCCGGATCATGGGCCCGATCCCGTCGCTGCTGATCCTCATCGGCAACGCGCTCACCCCCGGCAAGGGCTTCCGCCGCGGCCCCTTCGCCTCCGAGGCGGAGCTGCGGGCGCTGGTGGACCTGGCGGAGAAGGAGTCCCTGATCGAGGACGAGGAGCGCCGGATGGTGCACTCGGTCTTCGAACTCGGCGACACGCTCGTGCGGGAGGTCATGGTCCCGCGCACCGACCTGGTGGTGATCGAGCGGTACAAGACGATCCGCCAGGCGCTGAGCCTGGCGCTGCGCTCCGGCTTCTCGCGCATACCGGTCACCGGCGAGAGCGAGGACGACATCGTCGGGATCGTGTACCTGAAGGACCTGGCCCGCAAGACGCACATCAGCCGCGACGCCGAGAACGAGCTGGTGTCCACGGCCATGCGGCCGGCGTTCTTCGTGCCGGACACCAAGAACGCGGGCGATCTGCTGCGGGAGATGCAGAAGGAGCGCAACCACGTCGCCGTCGTCGTCGACGAGTACGGCGGCACGGCGGGCATCGTCACCATCGAGGACATCCTCGAGGAGATCGTCGGCGAGATCACCGACGAGTACGACCGTGAGCTGCCGCCGGTGGAGGACCTCGGCGACGACCGCTACCGGGTCACCGCCCGCCTCGACATCACCGACCTCGGCGAGCTGTACGGCCTCGACGAGTACGACGACGAGGACGTGGAGACGGTCGGCGGCCTGCTCGCCAAGGCGCTGGGCCGGGTGCCGATCGCGGGCGCGTCGAGCGTGGTCGAGCTGCCGGACGGCCGGGGGCTGCGGCTGACCGCGGAGGCGGCGGCCGGACGCCGGAACAAGATCGTGACCGTGCTGGTGGAGCCGGTCGGCCCGGCCGGGCCGACCGAGGAGGAGAAGCCGGAGTGACCCCGCGGCAGCTGCGCACCCTGTGCCTGTCCTTCAACGCCGCCGTGGAGGACTTCCCGTTCGGCCCGGACACGTCGGTCTTCAAGGTGCTGGGCAAGATGTTCGCCCTGTCCAGCCTGGACGCGCGGCCGCTGACGGTGAACCTGAAGTGCGACCCGGAGGACGCGGTCCGGCTGCGCGCCGAGCACGAGGGCCTGGTCGTTCCCGGCTACCACATGAACAAGCGCCACTGGAACACGGTCACGGCCGACGGCGGCCTGCCCGACCGCCTGGTCCGGGAGCTCGTGGAGGACTCCTACGACCTGGTGGTGGCGGGGCTGCCGCGCGCGGACCGGCTCCGCCTCGACCGCCCCTGAGCGGCGGCGGCGCGGGCCGGTGGCCACCCCGTGGGCTGATGACCGGCGGGGTTGTTCGTATGCTCGGGGCATGACCGACAGCAACGCGCTTGACCCCGAGGACCGCAAGATCGTCACCCTGGCCCGTTCCGCGCGGGCCCGCAACGGTGTGCCCGAGGGGGCGGCCGTGCGGGACGAGACCGGCCGTACCTATGTCGCCGGGACGGTGGATCTGGCGTCGCTGAAGCTGAGCGCGCTGCAGACGGCGGTGGCGATGGCGGTGGCGTCCGGGGCGAAGTCCCTGGAGGCGGCGGCCGTGGTGACGGAGGCGGAGACCGCGTCGGCCGCGGATCTGGCCGCGGTCCGGGATCTGGGCGGGGCGGCGACGCCGGTACTGGTCGCCGCACCGGACGGCTCCCTGCGCGCGACGGTCACCGCGGGCTGAGCCCGCGCCCCCGCCCCACGCGGGCACAATCCCACGACACACCGCGTCACCCGGGCAGGCGGCACCCCACGCGCCGCCCCCGCCCGGGCGGACAGCAGCTCGCGACACGCCGCGTCCCCGCTCGGGCGGACGACACCCCGCGCCCCCTGGCCCTCACCGTGCAAGCGGCACCCCACGCGCCGCGCCGCGTCCCGCCCGGGTGAACGGCGCCCCGCCCCACACCTCGTCCCTGCCCGGGCCGGACGGCACCCCCACGACGCCTCGCCCGCACCCCCACGACGCCTCGCCCGCACCCGCGCAATCAGCGCCGCACGACGCGCCTGGCCCTACCCGGGCAGGCGGACGGCGCCCCGCGACACGCCGCGTCCCCGCCTGGGCGGACGGCACTCCGCCGCAAGCCGCGCCCTTGCCCGGGCGGACGACACCCCGACGACGCCTCGCCCTCATCCAGGCAGGCGGCACCCCGCAATGGGCTTGGCCCTCCCCGGACAGGCGGTCGATGCTCCGCCGCACGCCGTGCTCCCGCCTGGCCAGACGGCACCCCGCGACGCCACCCCGCCTGGGCGGGCAGGCGGCACCCCGCACCGCGGCCCCGCCGGGCGGACGGCACCCGCCCCGCGCCGCACCCCCGCCGGACGGCACCCCTCGCGGCGTCAGCCCGAGCGGCCGAAGCCGATTGTCGGTACCGCCCGTTGCAGCGGCCAGGGCCTCGCCGCCGCCGGCAGGAGGCGTTCCAGGAAGGCGTACCGGCGCAGGGCCGCCGGGTCCTGGCCCTCGACCGACTGGACCTTGCGCCACCAGGCCCCGATCTCCGACCAGCCGGGGGCCGACAGGGAGCCGCCGAAATCCTGGACCGACAGGGCCGCGGTCAGGCCGGCGAAGGCGAGCCGGTCGGCCAGCGGCCAGCCCGCCAGCGAGCCGGTGACGAAGCCGGCCACGAAGACGTCCCCCGCGCCGGTGGGGTCGAGGGCCTCCACGGCGATGGCGGGCACCTCGGCGCTCTCGCCGGTGCGCCGGTCCACCGCGTACGCGCCCTCCGCGCCGAGGGTGACGACGGCGACCGGCACGTATTCGGTGAGGGCGTGCGCGGCGGCGCGCGGGCAGCCGGTGCCGGTGTAGCGCATGGCCTCCTCCGCGTTCGGCAGGAACGCCTCGCAGTGCCGGAGGTCGGTCAGGCCGGCCAGGTCCCAGGCGCCGGTGTCGTCCCAGCCGACGTCGCCGAAGACGCGGGTGCCCTTGCGCGCGGCCTGCGCGATCCAGGGGGCGCTCCGGCCGGGGGTGAGGGAGGCGACGGCGGCACGGGCGCGGGGCGGGCAGTCGGGGGCGGGTTCCTCCGGCGGCGGTTCGTGGCCGTGGGAGACCATCGTGCGTTCGCCCTCGTAGGCCATCGAGACGGTGACCGGGGAGTGCCAGCCGGGCACGGTGCGGGAGGGGGACAGGTCGATGCCCTCGCCCTGTTGCAGGACGTCCCAGCAGTACTCCCCGTAGTGGTCGTCACCGAAGGCCGCCGCCAGGGAGGTGCGCAGGCCGAGGCGGGCCAGCGCGGTGGCCATGTTGGCGACGCCGCCGGGGCTGGAGCCCATCCCGCGCGCCCAGGACTCCGTGCCGCGCACCGGCGCGGAGTCGAGCCCGGTGAAGATGATGTCGAGGAAGACGGTGCCCGTCAGGTACACGTCCCAGGGCGGGTCCTCCGGTGTGCGCAGGGCGGCGAGGGGGTCGAGGTGGGCCCAGCTCTGCGTCGCCCGGGTGAAGGGCGAGGGTCCCTTTCCGTCGGTCGCGGTCACGGTGCACTCCCTGGCATGGTGCGGATCAGGACAGTGTGCACCACGGGACCGACAGTGAGGGCGGCGCGCGCCGCGCGGGGCCGGGCGCCGCCGGCGTCACCGGCGGGGAAGGTCACCAGCGGGGGACGGACGGGGCGGCCCAGCCGGGGTCGGCGACGCGCATGGCGGCCGCGTCGTCGCGGTCGCGCAGTGCGCCGTCGTCGTCGAGCCAGCGCCGGTGCAGCGAGCGCAGCCGGTCGCGGTCGAGTTCGACGCCGAGGCCGGGCAGGTCCGGCACGGTGACCTTGCCGCCGTCGAAGGCCGGCCGCTCGGTGAGGACGTCCTCCGACTGCCAGGGGTAGTGGGTGTCGCAGGCGTGGTGCAGGCCGGGCACGGTGGAGGCGACGTGGGTCATCGCGGCCAGGCTGATGCCCAGGTGGGTGTTGGAGTGCATGGACACGCCGACGCCGAAGGCGTGGCAGACGGCGGCCAGCCGGCGGGTGGCGCGCAGGCCGCCCCAGTAGTGGTGGTCGGAGAGGACGACCTGGACGGCGCCCGCGGTGAACGCCTCCTTGATCTCGTCGAACGTCGTCACGCACATGTTGGTGGCGAGCGGCACGCCGGTGCGGGCGGCGACCTCGGCCATGGCCGGCGTGCCGAGCACCGGGTCCTCGAGGTATTCGAGGACATCGGCCAGTTCGTCCGCCACCCGCAGGGCCGTCGGCACGGACCAGGCGCCGTTGGGGTCGAGGCGCAGCGGGTGCCCGGGGAAGGCCTCCGCCAGGGCGCGGACGGCGGCGATCTCCTCGTCCGGCGGGAAGACGCCGCCCTTGAGCTTGAAGGAGGTGAACCCGTACCGCTCCGTGAACCGGCGGGCCTGCTCGACCACCCCGGCCGGATCGACGGCGGCGCCCCAGTCGTCCTGCTCGCAGGCCACGCCGTCGGGGTGGGCGGCCCACCGGTAGAAGAGGTAGGCGCTGTATTCGACGGCGTCCCGCACCTTGCCGCCGAGCAGGGCGTGCACGGGCAGGCCGAGCGCCTTGCCGAGGGCGTCGAGGCAGGCGACCTCGAAGGCGGAGACGACGGACAGGCGCAGCTTGTCGGCGGTCTGGACGCCGCGCAGCCCGCCGACGTCGACCCGGCCGGAGACACGGGAGGCGTCCACGGCGACCGCGTCGGCGACGGCGGGCAGGCCGTTGGTGTCGGTGATCCGGCGGCCGGTCAGCCGGGCGGCCAGCGGGCGGGCGAGTTCCAGGTACTTGGTGTCGCCGTACGTCTCGCCGACGCCGGTGATCCCGTCGGCGGTCTCGACCTCGACGATCAGCCGGGGCGTGTACGGCTGGTGCACGCCCTGCGTGTTGAGCAGGGGCGGGTCGGCGACCAGGACCGGGGTGAGGCGGACGTCCGCGATGGTGAGATTCACCGGGGCGCTTCATCTCCCTATGTAGACGACATCCACGTATGGAGATGAAGGCTAGACAGCCGGACAGCGGCCGTCAACGGCGCGGTCCCGCCCCGTTACGATCGGCGCATGCCGGAGACAGCAGGCGGCGCGGGAGGCGCCGGGGGCGTCCGCGAGGTGAAGTCGGCGGCGCGGACGGTGGAGCTGCTGGAACTGCTCGCCGCGCGCGGCGACCGGCCGGCGCGGCTGCAGGAGCTGGCGGACGCCCTGGAGGTGCCGCGCAGCTCCATGTACGCGCTGCTGCAGACCCTCGCCGGCCGGGGCTGGGTGCGCACCGACGTCACCGGCTCGCTCTACGGCATCGGCATCCGCGCCCTGCTCACCGGCACCGGCTACCTCGACTCCGACCCGCGGGTGCGCGCCGTGCGCCCGTACCTCGACGAGGCGTCGGAGGCGCTCGGCGAGACGATCCACATGGGGCGGCTGGACGGCCGGGACGTGGCCTACCTCGCGACCCGGGAGTCGCACGAGTACCTCAGGACGATCAGCAGGGTGGGCCGCAGGCTGCCGGCCCACGCGGGCGCGCTGGGCAAGGCGCTGCTGGCCGAGCGCCCCGACGCCGAGCTGCCCCGGGGGCCGTACGAGGCGCTGACGGCGCGCACGCACACCGGCCGCGAGTCGCTGGCCGCCGACCTCGCCGAGGTCCGCGCCCGCGGATACGCGATCGACCGCGAGGAGGGCGTCCCCGGCATCGTGGGTTTCGGCTTCGCCCTGCGCTACGACTCCCCCGCGCGGGACGCGGTCAGCTGCTCGGTGCCGGTGGCCCGGCTGACGCCGGAGCACGAGGCGCGGATCGTGACGGTGATGCGGGAGACCAGGACGAAGATCGAGGCGACGGTCCCGGCGGGCGGCGGAACCGTGCAGTGGCGCTGAGCCCCGAGGGGCAGGAACCCAGGGCCTGTCGTCTGGATCACCCCGATGTCGCGGGCCCTAGAACCGGTACGCCTCCACCTCGGCCAGGTACCGTGCCCGGCGCTCCTCGTCGTCGTCCAGGAAGGACGCGAGGAAGGAGTTGCGGGCCAGTTCGCGCAGCCGGTCCTCGGGCAGGCCCAGAGTGGTGCGGACGGCGTCGAAGTTGTCGCCCACGTAGCCGCCGAAGTAGGCCGGGTCGTCGGAGTTGACCGTGCACAGCAGGCCGGCGTCGAGCATGGCCGGCAGCGGGTGGTCGGCGAGGGTGTGCACGGTGCGCAGGCGGACGTTGGACAGCGGGCACAGGGTGAGCGGGACCCGCTCCCGCACCAGCCGCTCGACCAGCGCCGGGTCCTCCACGCAGCGCAGGCCGTGGTCGACGCGCTCCACGCCGAGCACGTCCAGCGCCTCGGTGATGTACTCCGGCGGTCCCTCCTCGCCGGCGTGCGCGACGCGCCGCAGGCCCAGCGCGGCGGCGGCCCGGTACACCTCGCGGAACTTCGCCGGCGGGTGGCCGACCTCGGCGGAGTCCAGGCCGACGCCGGTGATCCGGTCGAGGTACGGCCGGGCGGCCTCCAGGGTCCGCATGGCCGACTCGGCCGGCTCGTCGCGCAGGAAGCACATGATGAGCCGGGTCGACACGCCGTGCGCCGCCTCGCTGCCGCCCAGCGCCCGCCACAGCCCCTCGACGACCGTGCCCATCTCCACGCCCCGGGCCAGGTGCGCCTGCGGGTCGAAGAAGATCTCCGCGTGCCGCACGCCCTGTGCCGCGGCGCGGGCCAGGTAGGCGTCGGCGAGGTCGGCGAAGTCCTGCTCGGTGCGCAGGACGGTCATGAGCTCGTAGTACAGGTTCAGGAAGGACTGGAGGTCCTGGAACCGGTACGCCTCGCGCAGTTCGTCGGTGTCCGCGTAGGGCAGGTCGACGCCGTTGCGGGCGGCGAGCTCGAAGGCCAGCTCGGGCTCCAGGGTGCCTTCGATGTGAAGGTGCAGCTCTGCTTTCGGGAGGGGCATCAAAGCATCGTACGGGGGCTTCATCTGCGCTTCGGAAGCGGGACACGCAGCAGATCGTGCGCCACGGTCAGCTCGCCCTCGAAGCCGGCCTCGCGGGCCTGGCGTTCGAACTCGTCGGAATCGGTGTACCGCTGGCTGAAGTGGGTGAGCACGAGGTGGCGCACCCCCGCGTCCCGCGCCACCCGGGCCGCCTGCCCGGCGGTCAGATGGCCGTACTCGGCGGCGAGGCCGGCGTCCTCGTCGAGGAACGTCGACTCGATGACGAGCAGGTCGCAGCCCTCGGCCAGGGCGTGCACGCCGTCGCACAGCCGGGTGTCCATGACGAACGCGAACCGCTGCCCGCGCCGCGTCTCGCTGACGTCCTCGACGCGGACGCCGCCGAGCACGCCCTCGCGCTGGAGGCGGCCGACGTCCGGGCCCTTGATGCCGTGCGCGGCCAGCCGGTCGGGCAGCATGCGGCGCGCGTCGGGCTCGACGAGCCGGTAGCCGTAGGACTCGACGGGGTGCGAGAGCCTGCGCGCCTCGAGCGTGTACGCCGGTGTCGTCGCGAGGACGCCGTCCGCGTCCACGGGGGCCTGGGTCAGGGCGACGGTCTCGCGGTAGGCGGTGGCGTACTGCAGCCGGTCGAAGAAGCGCTGCCCGGAGCGCGGGTAGTGGGCGGTGATGCGGTGCGGGACCTTGTCGAGGTTGATGCGCTGGATGACGCCGGCGAGGCCGAGGGAGTGGTCACCGTGGAAGTGCGTGACGCAGATCCGGTTCAGGTCGTGCGCCGCGGCCCCGGCGCGCAGCATCTGGCGCTGCGTGCCCTCGCCGGGGTCGAACAGGAGGCCCTCGCCGTCCCACCGCAGCAGATAGCCGTTGTGGTTGCGGTGCCGGGTCGGGACCTGGCTCGCGGTGCCGAGGACCACCAGTTCACGGACGGACACGACGCCTCACCCGGGGGGCCACTGCAGGCCGCGGCCGCCGAGGACGTGGGCGTGGGCGTGCCAGACGGTCTGGCCGGCGCCGCTGCCGGTGTTGAAGACGACGCGGTAGCTGTCCAGCTTCTCCTCGTCGGCGACGGCCTGGGTCTCGCGCAGCACGTCCGCGGCGAGCTGCGGCGCGCCGGCGGCGAGCGCGGCGGCGTCCCGGTAGTGCGCCTTGGGGATCACCAGGATGTGCGTGGGGGCCTGCGGGTTTATGTCCCGGAAGGCGACGGTCGTCTCCGTCTCGCGGACGACGGTCGAGGGGACGGTCCCCGCGACGATCTTGCAGAACAGGCAGTCGTCCTGCGGCTCCCCTGCCATGGTCCCTCCGGGTGTCGGCGGCGCTTTACGTGAGGCATCGTATCGTCGCCCGCTGCGGGTGATCCGGCGCCCGCCGGGCGGTCGCCGGCACCGTCATGTCGGCAGGCCGGGCGGCGTCTTCGCCGGGCTGGTCTCCAGCGCCTGGAGCGCCGTCCGGATCGCCTCGTCGAGCTGGGCGTCCCGGCCCTCCTGCCAGTCCTGCGGGCGCTGCACCACCTCGATGTCGGGGTCGACGCCGCGGTTCTCCACCGACCAGTCGTAGCCCTCCAGCCACATCGCGTACTTGGGCTGCGTGATCAGCGTGCCGTCGACCAGCCGGTAGCGGCTGTCGATGCCGATGACGCCGCCCCACGTGCGGGTGCCGACCACCGGGCCGATGCCCAGCGCCTTGATCGCCGCGTTGACGATGTCGCCGTCGGAGCCGGACCACTCGTCGGCGACGGCGACGACCGGGCCGCGGGGCGCGTCCATGGGATAGCTGTAGGGCCGCATGCCGCGCGGCACGCCCCAGCCGACGACGCGCCGGGCCAGCTTCTCGACGACCAGCTGGGAGGTGTGACCGCCGGCGTTCTCCCGCAGGTCCACCACGAGACCCTCCCGGGCGACCTCGACCCGCAGGTCGCGGTGGATCTGCGCCCAGCCGGGGGCCATCATGTCGGGGACGTGGAGGTAGCCGAGGCGGCCGTCGGAGCGTTCGTGGACGTGGGCGCGGCGGCCGGCCACCCAGGCGTGGTAGCGCAGCGGCGTCTCGTCCGCGATCGGCACCACGACCGCGTGCCGCAGCTCGCCCCCGCCGGCCGGCGAGACGGTCAGCTCCACGGGCTTGCCCGCCGTGCCGACCAGCAGCGGGCCGGGACCGGTGACCGGGTCCACCGGGCGGCCGGCGACCGCGACGATCGCGTCGCCCGCGCGGATCGCGACGCCGGGCGCGGCGAGCGGGGAGCGGGCGTCCGGGTCGGAGGTCTCCGCGGGCAGGACGCGGTCGACGCGCCAGCTGCCGTCCTCGTGCCGGGAGACGTCCGCGCCGAGCAGTCCCTGGCGGGGGCCGCCCGAGCCGCCGCGGGGCACGACGTAGGCGTGCGAGGTGCCGAGTTCGCCCTGTACCTCCCACAGCAGGTCCACCAGGTCGCTGTGGGTGGCGACGCGGTCCAGGACGGGCCGGTAGCGGCCGAGGACGCCGTCCCAGTCGACGCCGCCCATGTCCGGCCGCCAGAAGTGGTCCCGCATGACGCGGCCGGTCTCCTCGTACATCTGCCGCCACTCGGCGGCCGGGTCGACGGTCTGCCTGATCCGGGTGAGGTCGACGGTGACGTTGCTGTCGCTGTCCTCGTCGCCCGAGGCGCGCCGGTCGCTGGGCACGACCCGCAGGCGGTCGCCGGTCCACAGCAGGACCCGCTTGCCGTCCCCGCTGACCTCGAAGTCCTCGGCGTCGGAGGCGAGGTGCTCGACGCGCTGCTGGAGCAGGTCGTAGCGCTCCAGGTCGCTGCCGGGGTCGGTGTCCTCGGGCGTGGCGCGGGAGGCGCCGAGGACGCCCTGCACCGGGTGGCGCAGCCACAGCACGCCGTCCTTCGCCGCGCGCAGGCCGGAGTAGCGGGCGGCCTCGACCGGGAAGGGCACGATGCGGTCGGCGAGGCCCTCGAGGTCTATGCGGGTGGCGGGGACGCCCTCGCTGTCGGGGGTCTCGTCCTTGTCGGGCGCGTCGAAGGGGCGGCCGTGCCGCTGCGGGCCGAACGGCGAGGGCGTGGTCGCGGCCAGGGTGATCAGGTACGGGCGGGAGCCGACCACGAACGCCAGGTCGAAGACGTGCTCGTCGTAGACGGGGTCGAAGGAGCGGCTGGAGAGGAACGCGAGGTGCCTGCCGTCGAGGGTGAAGGCGGGGGCGTAGTCCTGGAAGCGCAGCGGGGTGGCCTCGGTGACCGACAGGTCGGCGGTGTTGGCGAGCTTGAGCTGGGACAGCGGGCGCGGGCCGGGGTGGGACCAGGCGAGCCACGCCGAGTCCGGCGAGAAGGCCAGCCCGGACACCTCGCCGTCCGCGCTGCGGTCGACCTCGCGCACCTCGCCGCTGTCGCGTTCGACGAGCAGCAGCCGTCCGTCGTGCGAGGCGACCGCGGCGCGGCTGCCGTCGGGCGCCATCGCGAGCTCCAGGACCCGGCCGAGCTGCCCGGCGGCGAGCCGGCGCGGGGTGGCGCCGGGCGCGAGGCCGGTGGCCGGGGCGAACTCGAGGGCGTCGTCGCCCTCGGCGTCCGTCACCCACACCGCCCATTCCTCGCCGTCGGTGCGGAAGGCGCGCGGCAGCCGGGCCCGGACGCCGGGTTCGGCGGCCAGCGCGCGGGCCGGGCCGGAGCGGTGGGTGACCCAGTGGACCGCGCCGCGCACGCAGACCGCGCTGCCGCGCGCGGTGTGGTCGGGGGCGGCGGACCGGAAGCAGCGGGCGGCGTTGACGGCGTACGGCTGCAGGTCGGTGCGCTGCCCGCCGAGGCGGATGTCGAGCCGGCGCGGCTCGGCGCCGTCGAGGTCGTCCAGGATCCACAGCTCGCCGGCGGAGCAGTAGACGACGCGGGTGCCGTCGCCGGAGGCGTGCCGGGCGTAGAAGCCGTGCTCGACGGGGGTGTGGCGGCGCAGGTCGGAGCCGTCGGCGAGGGAGGAGTACAGCGCCCCGACGCCTTCGTGGTCGGACAGGAAGGCGATGCGGTCCCCCGCCCAGACCGGGCACTCGATGTTGCCGTCGAGGTCCTCGTGCAGCCGCACGAACCGGCCGTCGCCGTCGCGGTCGATCCACAGCTTGCCCGCCGTGCCGCCGCGGTAGCGCTTCCAGCGGGCGGCCTCCAGGCCCATGGGCGCCGACAGCAGCACGGTGCTCGGCCCGTACGCGACGTCGCCGACCGGCCCGTACGGCAGTGTGGTGGCCGGTCCGCCGTCGAGCGGGATCGCGCGGGCCCAGGTGCGGCGCGCGCTCGCCTGTCCCTCGGCGCTGATCGCGAGGATCCGCCCGTCGGGTGTCCAGCCGCGCACGGCGGTCCAGCTGCCCCAGTACGTCAGGCGGGTGGAGGGGCCGCCGTCGGCCGGTGCGACGTGTACCTCGGGGGCGCCGTCGCGGGTGGAGGTCCAGGCGACGGTCGTGCCGTCGGGCGAGATGCGCGGCTGGCCGACCGGCATGTTGTCGGCGCTGACCCGCCACGCCCGGCCGCCGTCGAGCGGGGCGAGCCACACGTCGTCCTCGGCGGTGAACGCGACCGAATCGCCGTGCAGATGGGGGTGGCGGAGATACGCGGGCGCTGCGGGCTGTGTCACCCGATCACTCTATGCAGCCGCGGCGCCGCGCGACAGGGGGTTGTTGGATCACTCGCCGGCGCGCCCGGCCGGGCCGTCACTTGCCCTCGACCGGCCGGCACTGCGGGTCGCTCTCGCACCAGATGGTCCGGGTGACCGTGACGGTGGCGGTGGGCCCGGGCTGTCCGCCCGCCGGGTTGTTGCCGACGGGGGACGGGGTGGCGTCGCAGTTGCCGAGCCCGCTCACGTGGAACCGCACCTTGCCGCCCACCTTGGCGGTGAGGTCGCCGCGCACGCAGGCGCCGTTCACGGCGCGGGTGACGGTGCCGGTGACGGTGATCTCCCGGCCGTCCTCGGTCCGGCCCTGGCAGTCGACGTTCGCGACGCTGGTCCGGCTCGCCGTGGGCGTGGAACTCTTGGCGTCGTTGCCGTAGTTGGCCGTGCAGCTCAGCCACTGCACGTCGAGTTTCTGCCGCTCCAGCGCCTTGGTCGCCGTCTGGTCGGTGGTGTACGCGACCGCCGCGGAGCTCAGTCCGCCCGGATCGCAGGCCACGAGCCCGCCGACGCCCGCCACCACGATCCCGGCCACGGCCGCCGCCCGCGACCCGCGTGGCCGGCGCCAGTTACGCCTCAATGCCCCCATGAAGGGCAGCCTGCCACCGACCGGGCCGGCGCGGTAGAGCGCATACGGCCACGAACGCGCCCCCGGGCGGCTCTTGCGGGGCGGCCGCGCGTCGCCCCGCGGCCGCTCCGAAGTGCGGCCGTCAGGTGCGCAGCAGGAGCCACTCCTGAAGTTCCACCACGTTGCCCTCGGGGTCCTTGAGATGGGCCACGCGCATGCGGTCCGTCATGGGGGCCGGGCCGTGCAGCAGGGTCGCCCCGCGGACGGTGATCTGTTCGCAGTAGGCGTTCAGGTCGTCGACGCGCAGCACCACCAGGGAGCGGTGTCCGTTCGCGGGTCCGCCCAGTTCGCCGAGGATCTCCGCCATCATCGCCCGGTCCTGCAGGGCGATGCCCGCGGAGCCGGCGGCCGGGCTGAACTTCTCGTACGGTCCCCGGCTCGCCCCCGACTGCGGCTTCAGCCCGAGGACATCGGCGTAGAAGCGGTAGCAGGCGGGGAAGTCGCTGACGAGGAGCCGGACTTGGGCGAGTTCCACGGGATCTCCCTGGGGCGGTCAGGAGGGGGCGGTCAGGACCAGCGGCCGGTGCGGCCGAGGAGCAGGGCGGTCGCCGCCGTGCCGGCGGTGGAGGTGCGCAGCACGCTGCGGCCCAGCCGGTACGTCTTCGCCCCGGCCTGCTCGAACAGCGCCAACTCCTCGGGGGACACGCCCCCTTCGGGGCCGACGACCAGCACGATCTCGCCCTCGGCGGGGAGTTCGGCGGTGGCGAGCGGCTCGCTGGGGTAGGCGCGGTCCTCGTGCAGCACGGCGGCGAAGTCGGCTTCGGCGAGAAGTGCGGCAACCTGCTTGCTCGTCGCCGCGTCCGCGACCTCCGGGAAGCGGACCCGGCGGGACTGCTTGCCGGCCTCCCGGGCGGTGGCGCGCCACTTGGCGAGGGACTTCAGGCCCCGCTCGCCCTTCCACTGGGTGACGCAGCGGGAGGCCGTCCACGGCACGATCGCGTCGACGCCGGTCTCGGTCATCGTCTCCACGGCCAGCTCGCCCCGGTCGCCCTTGGGCAGGGCCTGCACGACGGTGATGCGGGGCTGCTCCTGCGGCTCCTCGCAGACGCTCTCCAGGTCCATGACGACGAGGCGGTCCTTGCCCTCGGCGGCCTTGACGACGCCCTCCGTCCAGCGTCCGCGGCCGTCGGTGAGGATGACGTCCTCGCCGGGCCGCATCCGCTTCACGGAGACGGCGTGCCGTCCCTCCGGGCCGTCGAGGACGTACTCCCCGCCGCGGAAGTCCGGCAGGACCAGCGGATCGAGCACGAACACCGGAGCCGTCATCGCACACCGCCTTCCGACAGCGCCGCTCTCGCTTCCGCGAGTTCGGCGGCCAGCACCTCCACCAGCTGTCCCGCGGACAGCTCCCGGGCCATCCGGTGGCCCTGCCCGGCCCACAGCGCCATGCCCTGCGCGTCGCCGGCCTTCGCTGCCGCCTTCCGCAGCGGCGCGGTGAGGTGGTGGACGTCGGGGTAGGCGGCGGGCGCGTACGGGCCGTGTTCCCGCAGGAAGCGGTTGACCAGGCCGCGGGCCGGGCGGCCGGAGAACGCGCGGGTCAGCTCGGTGCGGACGAACAGGGGGTTGGTCAGCGCCTGCTTGTGCACGGCGTTCGCCCCGGACTCCGGGGTGACCAGGAACGCGGTGCCGAGCTGGGCGGCACACGCGCCGGCGGCGAGGACGGCGGCGATCTGGCTGCCGCGCATGATGCCGCCGGCGGCGACGACCGGGATGCTCACGGTCTCGCGGATCTGGGCGACCAGGGACAGCAGGCCGATGCCGGCGCGGTCGTTCTCCGGGACGTCGCGGTGGGTGCCCTGGTGGCCGCCGGCCTCGACGCCCTGGGCTATGACCGCGTCGGCGCCGGCCCGCTGCACGGCGAGGGCCTCCTCCGCGGTGGTCGCGGTGGCCATGGTGAAGGTGCCGACGCGGCGCAGGGAGTCGAGGACGTCGCGGGTGGGCACGCCGAAGTGGAAGGAGACCACCGGCACCGGGTTGTCGAGCAGCACGGCGAGCTTGGCGTCGTAGCCGTCGTCGCGGCCGTTGTCGGGGTCGCCGAGCTCGGTGTCGTACCAGGAGGCCTCGCCGGCCAGCTGGTGGGCGTAGAGCTCCACCGTGGCGGGGTCGGAGTGGTCGGGCTGCGGCATGAAGAGGTTCACGCCGAAGGGCCGGTCGGTGATGCTCCGCAGCTGCTTGATCTCCTGGTACATGCCGTCGGCGGTCTTGTACCCGGCGGCGAGGAAACCGAGCCCGCCGGCCGCGCAGACGGCGGCGGCGAGGTGGGGCACGGAGACGCCGCCCGCCATGGGGGCCTGCACGATCGGATGGGGGCAGAGATCGGTCAGTGCGGAGGACATGACCGCATGTTGTCACGTCCCGTGAGCAAGTCCGAATCGGGACGGGCCCCTGGCCGGGGCCAGGGGCGTCCCGTGTGGTCAGCGCCCGTTGAAGGCGTCCTTGAGCCGGGAGAACAGGCCCTGCTGGCCCGGCTGGAACTGGCCCTGCGGGCGTTCCTCGCCGCGCAGCTTGGCGAGCTCGCGCAGCAGGCGTTCCTGCTCGACGTCGAGCTTGGTGGGGGTCTGCACCTCGACGTGGACGATGAGGTCGCCCCGGCCGCCGCCGCGCAGGTGGGTGACGCCCCGGCCGTGCAGCGGGATCGACTGGCCGGACTGGGTGCCCGGGCGGATGTCGACCTCCTCGAGGCCGTCGAGGGTCTCCAGCGGGACCTTGGTGCCGAGGGCGGCCGCGGTCATCGGGATGGTGACCGTGCAGTGCAGGTCGTCGCCGCGCCGCTGGAACATCGGGTGCGGCAGTTCGTGGATCTCGACGTACAGGTCGCCGGCCGGGCCGCCGCCGGGGCCGACCTCGCCCTCGCCCGCGAGCTGGATGCGGGTGCCGTTGTCGACGCCGGCCGGGATCTTGACGGTCAGCGTGCGGCGGGAGCGGATCCGGCCGTCGCCCGCGCACTCCGGGCAGGGGGTGGGCACGACGGTGCCGAAGCCCTGGCACTGCGGGCAGGGGCGGGAGGTCATGACCTGGCCCAGGAAGGACCGGGTGACCTGGGAGACCTCACCGCGGCCGCGGCACATGTCGCAGGTCTGGGCGGAGGTGCCCGGCGCGGCGCCCTCACCGTTGCAGGTGGAGCAGACGATCGCCGTGTCGACCTGGATGTCCTTGGTGGTGCCGAAGGCCGCCTCGTCGAGGTCGATCTCCAGGCGGATCATCGCGTCCTGGCCGCGCCGGGTGCGCGAGCGCGGGCCGCGCTGGGACGCCGTGCCGAAGAAGGCGTCCATGATGTCCGAGAAGTTCCCGAAGCCGCCCGCGCCGAAGCCGCCCGCGCCGGCGCCGCCGGACTGCGAGAGCGGGTCGCCGCCGAGGTCGTAGACCTGCTTCTTCTGCGGGTCCGACAGCACCTCGTAGGCGGCGTTGATCTCCTTGAACCGCTCCTGGGTCTTCGGATCGGGGTTGACGTCCGGGTGCAGCTCGCGTGCGAGCCGCCGGAAGGCCTTCTTGATCTCTTCCTGCGACGCGTCGCGGCGCACGCCGAGAACGGCGTAGTAGTCCGTGGCCACTTACGACTCCGCCAGGATCTGTCCGACGTACCGTGCCACTGCGCGTACCGCTCCCATCGTTCCCGGGTAATCCATGCGGGTCGGTCCGACCACGCCGAGCTTGGCGACTGCCTCGCCGCCCGAACCGTAGCCGACCGAGACCACGGACGTGGAGTTGAGTCCTTCATAGGCGTTCTCGTGCCCGATGCGCACGGTCATGCCCGAATCGCCTGCCTCGCCGAGGAGTTTGAGGAGGACGACCTGCTCCTCCAGGGCCTCCAGGACGGGCCGGATGGTGAGGGGGAAGTCGTGTCCGAAGCGGGTCAGATTGGCGGTGCCGCCGATCATCAGCCGCTCCTCGTTCTCCTCGACGAGCGTCTCCAGGAGGGTGGACAGCACCGTCGAGACGGTGCCGCGGTCCTCGACGTCGAAGCCCTCGGGGAGGTCTTCCACCAGCCGCGGGACGTCCGCGAACCGGCGGCCCGCGACCCGGCTGTTCAGCCGCGCCCGCAGGTCCGCGAGGGACGCCTCGCCGAACGGCGCCGGGCAGTCGACCATACGCTGCTCGACCCGGCCGGTGTCGGTGATCAGCACGAGCATCACGCGCGCGGGGGCGAGCGAGAGCAGTTCGACGTGCCGGACCGTGGACCGGGTGAGCGACGGGTACTGCACGACGGCGACCTGCCGGGTGAGCTGCGCGAGCAGCCGCACCGTGCGCGCCACGACGTCGTCGAGGTCGACGGCGCCGTCGAGGAAGTTCTGGATCGCGCGCCGCTCGGGGGCGCTCATCGGCTTGACGCCCGCGAGCTTGTCGACGAACAGCCGGTAGCCCTTGTCGGTGGGGATGCGCCCGGCGCTGGTGTGCGGCTGGGCGATGTACCCCTCGTCCTCCAGGGCCGCCATGTCGTTGCGCACGGTCGCCGGGGACACGCCGAGGTTGTGCCGCTCGGTCAGGGCCTTCGACCCGACCGGCTCCTCGGTGCCGACGTAGTCCTGGACGATGGCGCGCAATACCTGGAGCCGTCGTTCACTCAGCATGGCGCACACCTCCAGAAAGTCGTCCCCTGACGCCTTGCCTGGCACTCTGCGTGTCCGAGTGCCAGCGTTCCCCGGCCCAGTGTACGGCGGCGGGGTACTGACTGGGCAAGGTCGGTCCTGCCGGGGCGGGTCCGTACGGCCGGGCCTGTCCGACGATCCCCGTCGTCAGACAGGCACTAGCGTCGCGGTATGACGGTGACTTGGGAAGAGCTCGGGTGGGAGCGGCTGGCGGCCGGGGTCGGGCGGTGCCGGCTTCCGGGCTGGGACTGCACGGCCGGGCTGGTCGTCGGGGCCGGCACGGCGCTGGTGGTCGACGCGGGGTCGAGCCTGCCGGAGGGGGCGCGGCTGCGGGCGCAGGCGCAGCGGCTGGCCGGTCACCGTGTGACCCATCTCGCTCTCACCCACCCCCACTTCGACCATGTCTTCGGGGCGGCGGCGTTCGCGGGCGCGGAGGTGTTCGGGGCGGTCGGCGCCGACGCGGTGTTCACCGGGCGGCGCGGACGCGAGGAGCTGCGCGCGGACGCGGTGCGGTGCGGGCTGGACGCGCGGCTGGCCGAGGAGGCGGTGGACGCGCTCGCCGCGCCCCGCCATCACGTCAGCGGCGAGTGGACGCTCGACCTGGGCGGCGGCCGGCAGGTGCTGCTGGCGAACGTGGGCCCGGCGCACACCGCCCACGACCTGGTCGTGCTGGTCCCGGGCACGCCGGAGGTCGTGTTCTGCGGGGACCTGGTCGAGGAGTCGGGCGAGCCGCAGGCGGGTCCGGACGCCGTGCCGTCGCACTGGCCGGCCGCGCTGGACCGGCTGCTCGACCTCGGCGGCGAGGACGCGCTGTACGTGCCCGGTCACGGGGCGGTGGTCGACGCGGCGTTCGTCCGGGCGCAGCGGGACGCGCTGGCGGACCGTTTCGGCGTGTCGCGGTGATCGGCGGGACGGTTCTCCTATCGTCGTTCGAATGCGCCAGTACTCTCCGGACCTGACCCCTCCGTGGAAGAAGACCGGGCCCGCGCCGGAGGTCCCGGCGGAACCGGGCCTGGTGGTCGAGGAGCCCGCGAGCGGCTTCTGCGGGGCGGTGATCCGCTGCGAGGCGGGCACGGTGACCCTGGAGGACCGCTTCGGCAAGCACCGGGTGTTCCCGATGGAGCCGCGCGGGTTCCTGCTGGAGGGCCGCCCGGTGACCCTCGTCAAGCCGTCTTCCGGCCCGCTGCGGCCCACCCGTACGGCGTCCGGTTCGGTCGCCGTGCCCGGCGCACGCGCGCGCGTGGCCCGCGCCGGGCGCATCTACGTCGAGGGACGGCACGACGCGGAGCTGGTGGAGAAGGTGTGGGGCGACGACCTGCGCGTCGAGGGCGTGGTGGTGGAGTACCTGGAGGGCGTGGACGACCTGCCGTCGATCGTGGCCGGGTTCGCGCCGGGCCCGGACGCGCGGCTGGGCGTCCTGGTCGACCACCTGGTCCCCGGGTCGAAGGAGTGGCGGATCGCACAGCAGGTGACCAGCGAGCACGCGCTGGTCGTCGGCCATCCGTACATCGACGTCTGGGAGGCGGTGAAGCCGTCCTCCCTGGGCATCGCGGGCTGGCCGCGCGTGCCGCACGGGCAGGACTGGAAGACGGGCGTGTGCCGGGCGCTGGGCTGGCCGTCGGACAACACGGGCGCCGTGTGGCAGGCGATCCTGGCGCGGGTGACGTCCTACAAGGACCTGGAGCCGGAGCTGCTGGGGCGGGTGGAGGAGCTGATCGACTTCGTCACGGCAGCGGCCACGGATGGGGCCTGACGTCGGGCAGCGTGCCGAACCCACTCGTGTCGAGTTCGATACCCAGAGCGCTGATGCTCAGCGGATCGCCGAACTTCGTCTTCTCCTGCCCCTTGTAGTCTGCCTTCTCGCCCTCGCCGACGGGTTTCGTGAGCAGGACGCACTGCGCCATGACCGGATCGACGATGAGGTGGACGGGCACACCGCCGGCCGCGTAGATCGACCGCTTCGTCCTGAAGTCCCTGTCGACACTGGTCTTCGAGACGACCTCCACGACCATGCTGATGAGCTGGGCCGGCAGCAGTCGCCCCGAGGCGGGCAGCACTTCGGGCTCCACGACCACCAGGTCCGGGACGGGCTCGCTGGCCTCGTCGACGATGTCGACGTGCTGGGTCTGGATGGCATACCACCGGTCGCCCGGGATCTGCCTGCCGATCAACATCACGATGATGTTGTGCACCAGATCAGGGCTGGCCATCATCACGATTTCCCCCCGGAGAAGCTCGGCTCTCACGCCCTCGGGAGGCTCAAGCTCCTCGAAGTACCTGGTCATCCCGCGCTCGTCCACAGCGGTCATCCCCGTGGCCCTCCACATCCGCCGCGTCCTGTCAGCGGCAGCCTACGAACCAGGTCAGGGACCGGACCGGCGTTCCGCAGTGATTCACTCCGCCGGCTGATCAGTCCACCAGGTCCCGGACCACCGCGTCCGCCAGCAGTCGTCCCCGCAGGGTGAGGGCCGCCCGTCCCTCGTCGTACGGCCCGCTCTCCAGCAGGCCGTCCGCCAGTGCGCGCCGGGAGGCCGCCAGGCCGTCCTGCTTCAGCAGGGACAGCGGGACTCCCTCGCGCAGCCGCAGCTCCAGCAGGATCCGCTCCACGCGCCGGTCCTCGTCGGACAGCAGCTCGCGGCCGGCCCCCGGCGAGCGCCCGGCCGCCAGGGCCGCCGCGTAGGCGCCGGGGTGCTTGGCGTTCCACCAGCGCACCCCGCCGACGTGCGAGTGGGCCCCCGGTCCCGCGCCCCACCAGTCGGCGCCACGCCAGTACAGCTCGTTGTGCAGGCAGCGGGCCTGCTCGGAGGTGGCCCAGTTGGAGACCTCGTACCAGCCGAAGCCGGCCGCCGACAGGGTCTCCTCCGCGATCAGGTAGCGGTCGGCGTGCACGTCGTCGTCGGTCATCGGGACCTCGCCGCGACGGATGCGGTGGGCGAGCCGCGTGCCCTCCTCGACGATCAGGGCGTACGCCGAGACGTGGTCGGGACCCGCGCCGATCGCCGCGTCGAGCGAGGCCCGCCAGTCGTCGTCCGACTCGCCCGGGGTGCCGTAGATCAGGTCGAGGTTGACGTGCGCGAAGCCGGCCGCGCGGGCCTCGGCGACGCAGGCCTCCGGGCGGCCGGGGGTGTGGGTGCGGTCGAGGACCCGCAGGACGTGCTGCCGGGCGCTCTGCATGCCGAAGGAGACCCGGTTGAAGCCGCCCTCCCGCAGTGCGGCCAGGTACTCCGGGCCGACGGACTCCGGGTTCGCCTCCGTGGTGACCTCCGCGTCCGCCGCGAGGCCGAACTCGTCGCGGATCGCGCCCAGCATCCGTACCAGGTCGGCGGCGGCCAGCAGCGTCGGGGTGCCGCCGCCGACGAAGACCGTGCGGACCTCCCGGGGGTCGTCGCCGAGCACCTTGCGGGCCAGCCGGATCTCGTCGATCAGCGTGTCCGCGTAGTTGTCGCGGGAGGCGAGGACGCCGCCGGTGCCGCGCAGCTCGGTCGCGGTGTAGGTGTTGAAGTCGCAGTAGCCGCAGCGGGTCGCGCAGTACGGGACGTGCAGGTAGAACCCGAGGGGGCGGTCGGCGGCCCCGGCGAGCGCGGGCGCGGGCAGGGCGCCGTCGGCGGGGACGGGCTCGCCGTCGGGGAGTGCGGAAGGCATGTGCTCCATTGTCCCGTACCCGCGCGGGGGCCGGTCCGGTGCGCGGGCCGTGGGCCGGTTGCCGCGGGCCGTGGGCCGACGCCGTGGGTCGTGGGCCGACGCCGTGGGTCGTGGGCCGTGGGCCGGTTGCCGCGGACCGTGGGCCGCTTGCCGCGGACCGTGGGCCGCGGGTCGTGGGCCGACGCTGTGGGCCGGTTGCCGCGGGCCGTGGGCCGACGCCGTGGGCCGCGGGTCGTGGGCCGGTTGCCGCGGGCATCCGCTGTTCGCCTGTTGTGCCGCTCGGTTCCGCTACTCCGCCTGGAGCACCAGCAGCGCCAGGTCGTCCTCCGGGGCGCCGCCGCCGAACTCGTGCACCAGCCGCCGGATGCGCTCGGCGATGAGGTGGGCGCTCAGCCCGGCGCACCCGGCGAGCGCCGTCGCGAGCCCGTCGGCGTCGTCGAACTGGCGCGAGCCGCAGCGCCGCTCCGTCACGCCGTCGGTGACGCACAGCAGGCTGTCGCCGGGCCGCAGTTCGAACGTCTCGCTGGTGTACGTCTCGTCCTCGACGACGCCGATGAGCGTCTGCGGCCGGGCGACGGTGCGGACGGCGCCGTCGGGCCCGAGCAGCAGCGGCAGCGGGTGCCCGGCGGAGGCGAGGGTGCAGCGGACGCCGCCTTCGAAGGGGATCAGCTCGCCGTACAGGACGGAGAGGAAGCGGGTCTGCGGGCCGTCGCCGGGGCCGGGCGGCCGCACCAGGGCCCGGGCGGCGGCGTCGGCGGCCTCCATCGTGTCGTCGAGGAGCAGCCGGTTGAGCCGGTCCAGCACGTCGGCGACGCGGTAGCCCTCACGGGCGAGCAGCCGCAGCCAGGGCCGGACGAGACCGATGACGACGGCGGCCTCGGGGCCCTTGCCCTGCACGTCGCCGACCGCGAAGCACCATCGGCCGTCGCCGGCCGGGAAGAGGTCGTAGAAGTCGCCGCTGGGCCCGCCCTTGTCGCAGGGCTCGTAGACGAGGGCGCTGCGCACGCCGGGGATCTCGGCGACGGCGGTGGGCAGCAGGCCGCGCTGCAGCACGCGGCTGATGGTGGCCTGGCGGGCGTACTGGCGGGCGGCGCCGACGGCCAGCGCCACCCGGCGGCTGAAGTCCTCGACGAGTCCGGTGATCTCATCGGGGAAGCTGAGCAGTCCGGCGCGTCCGATCACGAGGGTGCCCAGCGGCCGGCCGCCCGCGATCAGGGGGTGGGCGAGTGCCGTGCCGGCCGCCTCGCCCGGCCCGAGCGCCTCGCCGGGCCAGGCGTAGGGCGCGGGCCCCGACTTCCCGGGGGCCTCCCGGCGGCGGGGCGGGGTCTTCTCCAGGACCCGGCGCAGTTCCTCGATGCGGTTCTCGCTGCTGTGCCAGACACGGGCGAGCCGCGGCCCGGCGCCGGGGGTCCCGTCGGCCGCCCGGCCCGCGCGGCCGGTGAGCTCGTCCTCCAGCCAGACCGCGCACCAGTCGGCGAGCCGCGGCACGATCAGCTGGCCGGCGAGCGCGGCGACCAGGTTCTCGTCGAGCTGCCCGGCGAGCAGGTCGGATGCCTCCGCGAGGAACGACAGGGCGCCGCGGCCCAGCCAGTCCCGGTCGCGCTCGGCGCGCCGGACGTCCACCGCCCGGAGCGCCGCCGGCAGCGGGGGCGCGGCCGGCAGCGGGGGCGGGGACGCGGCCGGGAGCTGCACCTGGAACCGCGCCGGGAGCGGGATCCGGAGCGGGATGGGGAACAGGGGCGGCTCGGGGGCGAGGAAACCGGCGACGGCGAGATCGTGCTGCGGGGCGGGCCGGTCGGCCGGCTCGCCGGTCCGGCCCTCAGCGGCGCTGCCGTCGGCGGGCAGCCGCGCCCACACCGTCTTGGTGCCCCTGCGGAAGGTGACGCCCCAGGATTCGGCGAGGGTGGCGACCAGGTGCAGGCCGCGGCCGTACTCCGTCTCGTGCGCCGGTTCGGTGACCGGGTCGCGCGGGGCGCGGGAGGGGTGGCGGTCGGAGACCTCCACGACGACGGCGCCGGCCGCCTCCTCCGCCCGGCAGACCACCTCGACCTCGGTGCCCGCGTGCACGACGGCGTTGGTGACGAGTTCGCTGACGACGACGAGGACGTCCTCGACGAGGCGCTCGGTGAGGTGTCCGGTGCCGGGCCGCCCGGCCCGGGCCGCTTCGGTGAGCGCGGCGCGCACGAGGTCGCGGGCGGAGCGCGGCGCGTCGGGGCCGGGGGGCAGGGTCGCGCCCGCAGCGACGTCCTCCGCGGGCCGGCGCCCGCCGCGGCGCGCCGACGCGTCGGGGACACCGCAGACATCGGGGACACCGGAAGCGGTCTCCCGTCGCCTCGGAACGACCTCCATGTCCAGCTCCCCGAGCGATCAGCACGCATACGCCTCAGTCGACACGGACAGAGTGACAGAACGAATGCGTCCGTAAGCAGCGGGTTACCGAAGTAGGTCGGCATGAGTACGGAAACTGCTCCGCATGTGCTCGAAGCGGAGCGCAATCCCGAGCGGGTCCGAGCATCCGGGCCGCGCCTTCTGACCGCCCCGATCAGGTGATCGACGTGTCACGGCGGGGCGGGCGGACCGTCTGAACGCTCCGCCCGCCCCGCCGTGCGCCGGTCTCACGCCTCGCGCGTGCCGGCGTACATCTCGTCGATGAGGTGCTTGTACTCCCGCTCGACGACCGGCCGCTTCAGCTTCAGGCTCGGCGTGATCTCGCCGTGCTCGACGTCGAGGTCGCGCGGCAGCAGGCGGAACTTCTTGATCGTCTGCCAGCGCTGCAGCCCTTCGTTGAGCTGCGTGACGTAGCCCTGGACCATCTCGACGGTGACCGGCGCGGCCACCACCTCGGCGTACGGCTTGCCCTCCAGCCCGTTGCCCTTCGCCCACTCCAGGATGGACGGCTCGTCCAGGGCGATGAGCGCCGTGCAGAAGTTCCGGTCGGCGCCGTGCACGAGGATGTTGGACACGTACGGACACACGGCCTTGAACTGGCCCTCGACCTCGGCGGGCGCGATGTACTTGCCGCCGGACGTCTTGATGAGGTCCTTCTTGCGGTCGGTGATGCGCAGGTAGCCGTCGGGCGACAGCTCGCCGATGTCGCCGGTGTGGAACCAGCCGTCCGGCTCCAGCACCTCGGCGGTCTTCTCGGGCAGCCCGTGGTAGCCCTGCATGATGCCGGGGCCGCGCAGCAGGATCTCGCCGTCGTCCGCGATGCGCACCTGCGTGCCGGGCAGCGGCTTGCCGACCGTGCCGGTGCGGTAGGCCTCGCCGGGGTTGACGAAGGAGGCGGCGGAGGACTCCGTCAGGCCGTAGCCCTCCAGGATGTGGATACCGGCGCCGGAGAAGAAGTAGCCGATGTCCGGGGCGAGGGCGGCGGAGCCGGAGACGCAGGCGCGCAGCCTGCCACCGAAGGCCTCGCGGATCTTGGCGTAGACGAGGGCGTCGGCGACCTTGTGCTTGGCGCCGAGCCCGAAGGGGACGGCGGCGGTGCCGGTGCGCCGGAAGTTGTCCTGGGCGGTCCTGGCGTACTCGCGGGCGACCTCGGCGGCCCACTGGAAGATCTTGTACTTGGCGGCGCCGCCCGCGCGGGCCTTGGCGGCGACCCCGTTGTAGACCTTCTCGAAGATGCGCGGCACGGCGGCCATGTACGTCGGCTGCACGACCGGCAGATTCTCGATGATCTTGTCGACGCGGCCGTCGACGGCCGTGACGTGGCCGGCCTCGATCTGGCCGGAGGTCAGCACCTTGCCGAAGACGTGCGCGAGCGGCAGCCACAGGTACTGCACGTCCTCGGCGCTGATCAGCCCGGTCGCGGAGATCGCCTTGGCCATGTACGACCAGTTGTCGTGCGGGAGGCGGACGCCCTTGGGCCGGCCGGTGGTACCGGAGGTGTAGATGAGGGTGGCGAGCTGATCCTTGGTGATCTTGCCGACGCGCTCCCGGATCAGGTTCGGGTTCTTCTCCAGGTACGCCGCTCCGCGGCTCTCCAGCTCGGCGAGGGTGAGCACCCGGTCGCCGGTCTCGACGCCGTCCGCGTCGATCACCACGACGTGGGTCAGCTCGGGCAGCTCGGCACGCTTCTGCTCCGCCTTGGCCAGCTGCTCGGCGTTCTCCGCGATCAGCACCCGGCTCTCGGAGTCGGAGAGGATGAACGCCGACTCCTCGGCGTTGGTCTGCGGGTAGACGGTCGTCGTGGCCGCCCCGGCGCACATGATGCCGAGGTCGGCGAGGATCCACTCCAGGCGGGTGGAGGAGGCGAGCGCGACGCGCTGCTCGGGCTGCACGCCGAGTTCGATCAGCCCGGCCGCGATGGCGTACACCCGCTCGGCGGACTGCGCCCAGGTCAGCGACTTCCAGTCGTCGGGACCCGTGCCCGATGCGGACGGAACGGGGTAGCGGTAGGCCTCGGCGTCCGGAGTGGCCGCCACACGCTCCAGGAAGAGGGCCGCCACGGACGGCGGACGGTTCTCGATCAGTGTCTGTGTGTCGCTCACGACATCCTCCGGGACCCGCGACGGTGCGGCTGGCTCAGTACAGGCCGGCTCAGTGGGGCCGGCTCAGTAGGGCTGACTCAGTACGGCTGGTTCTTACCCGCGACGCGTTGTTTAACTCACGAGTAACTATTGAGCAGGGATCAGAGTACGGCCCGACCGCCCGGTTCGTAAGGGGCGGCGGACTGTCACTTCGTACGGAGAACGACGCCACGCACGCGCGGGGGCCCGCCGCGCTTTCGTGCGGCGGGCCCCTGTTGCGCCCGGTTTGCCGTGTCGGCGGCGACGGGCGGCGGTTACTTCTTGCCCTTGGCCGGCCCCGCGCTGTCATCGCTGCTCAGCACGGCGATGAAGGCCTCCTGCGGAACTTCCACCGAACCCACCATCTTCATCCGCTTCTTGCCCTCCTTCTGCTTCTCCAGCAGCTTGCGCTTGCGGGAGATGTCGCCGCCGTAGCACTTGGCGAGGACGTCCTTGCGGATGGCGCGGATGGTCTCGCGGGCGATGACCCGCGAGCCGATGGCGGCCTGCACCGGCACCTCGAAGTTCTGCCGCGGGATGAGCTCCTTGAGCTTGGCGACGAGCCGGACGCCGTAGGCGTACGCCTGGTCCTTGTGGGTGATCGCGGAGAAGGCGTCCACCTTGTCGCCGTGCAGCAGGATGTCGACCTTGACGAGCGAGCTGGACTGCTCGCCGGTGGGCTCGTAGTCCAGCGAGGCGTAACCGCGCGTCTTGGACTTCAGCTGGTCGAAGAAGTCGAAGACGATCTCGGCGAGCGGGAGGGTGTAGCGGATCTCGACGCGGTCCTCGGAGAGGTAGTCCATGCCGAGCAGGGTGCCGCGCCGGGTCTGGCACAGCTCCATGATCGCGCCGATGAACTCGGTCGGCGCGAGGATCGTGGCCCGCACGACCGGCTCGAACACCTCGTCGATCTTGCCCTCGGGGAACTCGCTCGGGTTGGTGACGACCGTCTCGGTGCCGTCCTCCATGATCACGCGGTAGACCACGTTGGGCGCGGTGGCGATCAGGTCGAGACCGAACTCGCGCTCCAGGCGCTCCCGGATGACGTCGAGGTGCAGCAGACCCAGGAAGCCGACGCGGAAGCCGAAGCCGAGGGCGGCGGAGGTCTCCGGCTCGTAGACCAGCGCGGCGTCGTTGAGCTGGAGCTTGTCCAGCGCCTCGCGCAGCTCGGGGTAGTCGGAGCCGTCCAGCGGATACAGGCCGGAGAAGACCATCGGCTTGGGGTCCTTGTAGCCGCCGAGCGCCTCGGTGGCCCCCTTGTGCTGGCTGGTGACGGTGTCGCCGACCTTGGACTGGCGGACGTCCTTCACACCGGTGATCAGGTAGCCCACCTCGCCGACGCCGAGGCCGTCGGCGGGCAGCATCTCCGGCGAGTTGGTGCCGATCTCCAGCAGCTCGTGGGTGGCGCCCGTCGACATCATCCGGATGCGCTCGCGCTTGTTGAGCTGTCCGTCGATGACACGGACGTACGTCACGACGCCGCGGTAGGAGTCGTACACGGAGTCGAAGATCATGGCGCGGGCGGGGGCGTCCGCGACGCCGACCGGGGCCGGGATCTCGGCGACCACCTTGTCGAGCAGCGCCTCGACGCCCAGACCGGTCTTGGCGGAGACCTTCAGCACGTCACCGGGCTCGCAGCCGACGAGGTTGGCGAGCTCCTCGGCGAACTTCTCCGGCTGCGCGGCCGGCAGGTCGATCTTGTTGAGCACCGGGATGATCGTGAGGTCGTTCTCCATCGCCAGGTAGAGGTTGGCGAGGGTCTGCGCCTCGATGCCCTGGGCGGCGTCGACGAGGAGGACGGTCCCCTCGCAGGCGGCGAGCGACCGCGAGACCTCGTAGGTGAAGTCGACGTGCCCCGGGGTGTCGATCATGTTGAGGATGTGCGTGTTGCCCGGGTCGTCGGTGGGAGCCCAGGGCAGGCGCACGGCCTGGGACTTGATCGTGATGCCGCGCTCGCGCTCGATGTCCATGCGGTCGAGGTACTGGGCGCGCATCTGCCGCTGCTCGACGACGCCGGTCAGCTGGAGCATCCGGTCGGCGAGCGTGGACTTGCCGTGGTCGATGTGCGCGATGATGCAGAAATTGCGGATCAGAGCCGGGGCGGTACGGCTCGGCTCGGGCACATTGTTAGGGGTCGCGGGCACGCAGGGTCCTGTCTCTTGAGGCGCCTTATGCCTCGGGTCGGATCGATACGTAGCCTCCATGGTCCCACGCGCGCGGACCGACGACCGGTTTGGGCCACTCGGGCGGCCGCTGGTAGCCTGGGTCGCTGTGTCTCATGCCCTCTCAGCGCGAGGCACTCCCAAGAAATCACCTGGCACGGGACCCCTGCGGCCCCGTGCCTGAACCTGAAAAGGCTCATTCGTGGCGAACATCAAGTCCCAGATCAAGCGGATCAAGACCAACGAGAAGGCCCGGCTGCGCAACAAGGCCGTCAAGTCCTCCCTGAAGACCGCGATCCGCAAGGCCCGCGAGGCCGCTGCCGCGGGTGACGTCGAGAAGGCCACCGAGTACCAGCGCGCTGCCGCGCGTCAGCTCGACAAGGCCGTCTCGAAGGGCGTCATCCACAAGAACCAGGCCGCCAACAAGAAGTCGGCGCTGGCTGCCAAGGTCGCGTCCCTCAAGGGCTGACACCAACTCTTGATCTGACCGCCGGAGGGAATCGAGCGGGCCCTCTCTCATCCGCTCCCGTCCGGCATCCCGAGTCCGTACGCGGCCTGCGTTCGCCACGCGGGTACGGACTCACCGGCTTCACCGAAGGCCCCGCCTCCTCTCCCCTTCCCCAGGGGCAGGGAGGCGGGGCCTTCGTCCGTCCCGGAGGCTGCGGCTCGGCGGCTGCGGCTCGGCGGCTTCGGCTCGGCGGTGGGCCCGGGCTTCTACCGTCGGCTGCGCGCGGCGCGGGCGATGGTGACCACCGCCTTCTCCAGGGCGTAGCCGGGGTCGTCGCCGCCGCCCTTGACCCCGGCGTCGGCGTCGGCGACCGCGCGCAGGGCGACCGCGACCCCGTCCGGGGTCCAGCCCCGCATCTGCTGGCGCACCCGGTCGATCTTCCACGGCGGCATGCCCAGCTCCCGCGCCAGATCGGCGGGCCGTCCCCCGCGCGCGGAGGACAGCTTGCCGATCGCCCGCACGCCCTGCGCGAGGGCGCTGGTGATCATCACCGGCGCGACGCCCGTCGCCAGCGCCCAGCGCAGCGCCTCCAGGGCCTCGGCCGCCCGCCCTTCCACTGCGCGGTCGGCGACCGTGAAGCTCGACGCCTCGGCCCGCCCGGTGTAGTACCGCCCGACGACCGCCTCGTCGATGGTCCCCTCCACGTCGGCGACCAGTTGGGAGACCGCGGACGCCAGCTCGCGCAGGTCGCTTCCGATCGCGTCGACGAGCGCCTGGCACGCCTCGGGTGTGGCGGACCTGCCGGTCGCCCGGAACTCCCCCCGGACGAAGGCCAGCCGGTCGGCCGGCTTCGTCATCTTCGGGCACGCCACCTCCCGCGCGCCCGCCTTGCGGGCCGCGTCGAGCAGGCCCTTGCCCTTGGCACCGCCCGCGTGCAACAGCACGAGGGTGATCTCCTCGGCGGGCGCTCCGAGGTACCCCTTGACGTCCTTGACCGTGTCGGCGGACAGGTCCTGCGCATTGCGCACGACCACGACCTTGCGCTCCGCGAAGAGCGAGGGGCTGGTCAGCTCGGCGAGCGTGCCGGGCTGCAGCTGGTCCGAGGTGAGGTCCCGTACGTCCGTGTCGGCGTCGGCGGCCCGGGCAGCGGCCACCACCTCCTGCACGGCACGGTCGAGCAGCAGGTCCTCCTGGCCCACGGCAAGGGTCACCGGGGCGAGAGGGTCGTCGTTCGCAGTCTTCCTGGCCATCGCGACAAGCATGTCACGCGGCACCGACATCGAGGTCGGGGCACTGTGTCACTGCCCCATGGCCTGCGTCCGCCTCGCGGCCCGTGTTGGCCCGTGTCGGCCCCGGGACCCGGGTCCGCCTCGCGGCCCGCACCGCCCTGCAGCTCACGTCCACCCCGTGACCCGCACCACCCCCCGGCCCGTGTCGGCCCCAGGGCCCGCGTCCGCCTCGCGGCCCACGTCGTCACCGTGGTCCACGTCGTCACCGTGGTCCACGTCGTCGCCATGGTCCACGTCGTCGCCATGGTCCACGTCGTCGCCATGGTCCACGTCGTCGTCATGGTCCACGTCGTCGCCATGGCCCGTGTCCGCGCCGCGGCCCGGCGGCCTACGGCTCCTCGCGCCAGCCGTCCCACTCCCCGGCGAACGCGTCCAGCTCCGCCGCGTCCAGCCGCGACTCCGCGTCCCGCAGAACGACGAGCCACTGCGCGTCCTCGGCATCGTCCTCGCCGGCCAGGGCGTCCCGTACCAGTTCCGGCTCCTCGTCGGTCCCGAACCGCTCCCCCAACGCCCGGGCCGCCTCCTGCGCGGCGTCGCGGTCGGGCAGCACCAGCACATGTCTCACGTCGCTCACGAGCCCATTCTCCGCCACCCCGCCCGGCGCACGGCCGGGACGCGGCACAGGGGCGAGAGCGACATGCCGTCAGTCTTCCGCGACCCGCAGCCCCGTGCCGGTCCCGGCCACCGCGAGCGCCCCGTCCCGGTCCGTCCGTACCACCACCGCGCCCCCGGCCCGCAGCGCCGCCACCGTGCTGGGCGCCGGATGCCCGTACGGGTTGTCCGCGCCGCAGGAGATGAGCGCCAGCCGCGGCGCCACCCGGCGTATCAGCTCCGGGTCCTGGTACGCCGAACCGTGGTGCGCGACCTTCAGCACGTCCACCCCGTCCAGCAGCGCGCCCTCCGGCGACCTCGACAGCGCCTGCTGCGCCGGGGGTTCGAGGTCGCCGAGCAGCAGCAGACGCAGCCCCGCCGAACGGACCAGCAGCGTGACACTGGAGTCGTTCGGCCCGTCCGGGTCGGGCATGGGGCCGGCCGGGGGCCACAGCACCTGCCAGGACAGCGGTCCCGTGCGCCGCCGTTCCCCGGCGACGGCGCGGCTCAGCGGGATGCGCCCGGCATCCGCCTCCTTCCGCACGAACTCCACCTGATCGGCGGGCTGTTCCAAGCCGGTCGTCTCGATCCCGCCCACCGACCGGCCACGCAACACGCCCGGCAGCCCGGCGACGTGGTCCGCGTGAAAGTGGGTCAGCACCACCAGCGGGATCCTCGTGATGCCGAGCGTGCGCAGACAGCGGTCGACGAGCGTGGGGTCGGGCCCGGCGTCCACGACGACGCCGCTGCCCGCTCCCGCCGCGAGCACCATCGCGTCCCCCTGCCCCACGTCGCACATCACCAGCCGCCATCCCGGCGGCGGCCAGCCCGTGATCACCCTGGTCAGCGGCGGCGGTTGCACCACCACCAGGGCGAGCAGCAGCCCCAGGGCCCCGCACCACCACGGATGCCTCAGCAGCCGCCGGCCGAGGACCAGGACGCCCAGCGTGACCAGGCCGAGCAGCGCCGCACCGCCCCAGGTCCCCGGCCAGTCCACTCCCCCGCCGGGCAGCGCCGCCCCCGTACGGGCCACGCCCGCGATCCACCCGGCCGGCCAACTCGCACACCACGCCAGCACCTTGGCGACGGGCAACGCCACCGGTGCCACCGCCAGCGCGGCGAACCCCAGTACCGTGGCCGGCGCCACCGCGAGCTCCGCGATCAGGTTGCACGGCACCGCCACCAGGCTCACGCGCGCCGACAGCACGGCGACGACCGGTGCGCACAGGGCCTGCGCGGCGCCCGCCGCGGCCAGCGCCTCGGCCGCTCTCGGCGGGAGTCCGCGTCGCCGCAGTGCCTCGCTCCAGCGCGGCGCGAGGGTGAGCAGGGCGCCGGTGGCCAGCACGGAGAGCAGGAAGCCGTAACTGCGGGCCAGCCACGGGTCGTACAGCAGCAGCAGCAGAACGGCCGTCGCCAGCGCGGGGATCAGGGACCTGCGGCGGCCGGTCGCCAGCGCGAGCAGCGCGACCGCTCCGCAGGCCGCCGCCCGCAGCACGCTCGGGTCCGGCCGGCACACGACGACGAATCCGAGCGTGAGCGCCCCGCCGAGCAGCGCGGTCGTCCGCAGGGGGATGCCGAGGCGGGGCGCGAGCCCGCGCCGCTCCGCCAGCCGGGCCAGGCCGGGCGGCCCGACGAGCAGAGCGAGGATGATCGTGAGGTTGCTCCCGGACACGGCGAGCATGTGCGCCAGGTCGGTCTCCTTGAACGCCACGTCGAGTTCCGGGGTGATCCGCGAGGTGTCCCCGACGACCAGTCCCGGCAGCAGCGCCCGGGCGTCCGCCGGCAGCGCGTCGGTCGCCTCGCGCAACCCGGCGCGCAGCCGCCCGGCGAACCGCTGCGCCCGCGACGGCTCCCCCACCACGTCCGGCACGGTCTGCCCCCGTACCCGCAGCACGCCCGCTACTCTGCCGCCGCCCGCCAGCGGGGGCACCACCCGCGCCGTGACACGGACGCGGGTGGAGGGCAGCAGGCCCAGCCACGGCGACGCGTGAGCGGCGTCGGCGGCTCCCATGCTTCTGCTGCCCGTTCGGATGCCTCCCGTTCGGATGCCTCCCGTTCGGACGTCGACGACGAGCAGCACCGGTGTCCGCGTCGTCATCGCCGTCCCGTCCGCCTCGGTCACCCGCCGCAGGTCGGCCTCGATCAGCACGGCGGCCGGAGCGGCACGGTCCCCGGTGATCCGGGGCCGGGTGAGCCGGGGATCGGAGGCGACCTCCACCTCGGCGGTCACCGTGGCGTACTGCCGCGCCAGCGCGGGCACCGGCCCGCGCCGCGGATCGGCGCCGTGCGACCCGGCCGAGACGGCGGCCGCGGCGGCAGAGAGCAGAACGGCGGCGAGCGAGACGCGCGGCCAGGCACCACGCGAAGTCCGGGCACGTGCTCGGACGGCGTTCCGTGTCGGCAGCAGCAGACCGGCCGCCACGAGGCAGACGGCCACGACGCCGACGACCCACCCCCACCGGGCGTCCAGCAGCAGCGCGGCCGTGGCCCAGACCGTGACCGCGGGCGGTACGAGCCGCAGGTCCGCGGGCCCTTCCTGGCGCGGGTGGGCGTCCCCGAGCCGTCGCCCGGAACCGGCGTGAACGGCTCGACGGGACACCGGGCGCCGGCGGCCGCCCATCCCGGCGCCGGAAGCGCACCCGGGCGGGATGTCAGGGGCGGGGCTCATGGCCGTACGAGGTTGCGCAGATCGGCGAAGCGGCGGTCGCCGATGCCGTTGACCTCGCGCAGTTCGTCGACCGAGCGGAAGCCGCCGTGCTGGGTGCGGTAGTCGACGATGTGCCGGGCCAGCACCGGTCCCACGCCCGGCAGGGCGTCGAACTGGTCCGCCGTGGCCGTGTTGAGGGACACCGGCGCACCGGCCGCCCCCGTCCCCGCTGCCGCCCCCACCGGCCCGGCCGGACCGCCGCCCGGCACCGGCGCGGGGACCGGCCCGCCGGGCCCGCCGACGACGACCTGCTCGCCGTCCACCAGGAAGCGGGCCTGGTTGAGCCCTTCGGTCCTCGTGCCCGGGCGTACCCCGCCCGCCGCCCGCAGAGCGTCCACGACCCGCGCGCCGGCGGGCAATCGGTGGATTCCCGGGTCGCGCACCTTGCCGCTGACGTCCACCACGATCTCGGCGCCGGCCGGTCCCCGGGCACTCGGCGCCGCCCCCGCCGGGCCGCCGGACGCGCGTACGCCTCCGGTGGCCCGTTCCCCGGCGGCAGCCACCGCCCGCACCACCTCGGGCGCCCGCACGGACTGCGTACGGCCGGCCCAGAAGTGCTGGACGGCGAGCACGGCCGTGAGGACGAGCAACGCCGCGAGCGCGAACACGCTGCGCCGCTCCAGCCCGCACCGCGTCTGCACCCACAGCGGCATCCGCTCCCGCAGCGCCGCCCCGGCCCGCCCCCGCCAGTCCCCGCCCGCGTCCGCCTCCGCCGCCTCCGCCGCGTCCGCCGCGTTCTCCGTGTCCGCCTCCGCCTTCGTCTCCGCGGGCGCGACCGGTGTCGGCGGGCCCTCCCCAGGTGCCCCTGGTGGCGCATCCGCAGGCGCCTCACCGCTCCGGGCGTCCCCTCCCCACCCCCGCACGCCCGGCGGTCCGCTCCCCGACTCCCCTGCCGCGCCGGCGCGTTCGGGAAAGAGCGCCCCGGCACGTCGGCGGAGTTCGTCCGCCGAGGCGCGCCGGTGCCGGGCGGCGCCGGGGCCGGGTGCTCGGCGATGGCGGACCCGGCCGTCGGAGGCAGGGCTCCGCCCCGGGCCACTGGTCGCGGTCGCTGTGCGTGAACGTGATCGAAGTGCCATGCGTCGAGGATCGGGCACCTCCCCCACCGCGCGATGATCTTGCCCGGAATCCGTGGACTACCGCCCGGTTGTGGACAACTCGGCCACCCACGTGGGTGAAAGGGAGCGGCAGCGGCGTCGGCGGAGGCGGTGACGCGGCCCGATCACCGGGGCGAGACCACGGCCCCCAGCAGTCCGGGCCCCGTGTGCGCCCCGATCACCGCTCCGACCTCGCTCACATGCAGGTCGGCCAGGCCGGGCACCCGCGCCCGAAGGCGGTCCGCCAGGGCCTCCGCCCGGTCGTGGGCGGCGAGGTGGTGGACGGCGATGTCGACCTCGGCGCCGGCGGCGCGGTCGGTCACGATCTCCTCCAGGCGGGCGATCGCCCTCGACGCCGTCCGCACCTTCTCCAGCGGCTCGATACGGCCGTCCCGCAGCTGAAGCAGCGGTTTCACGGCGAGCGCGGAGCCGAGCAGGGCTCGGGCGGCGCCGATCCGTCCGCCGCGGCGCAGGTAGTCGAGGGTGTCGACGTAGAAGAAGGCGGACGTGCCCGAGGCCCGCTTCTCCGCGGCCGTGACCGCCTCGTCCACCGTGCCGCCACCCTCCGCGGTCCTCGCCGCGGCGAGCGCGCAGAAGCCCAGCGCCATCGCGATCATGCCGGTGTCCACCACCCGCACCGGGACCGGCGCCTCGCGCGCCGCGAGGACGGCCGCGTCGTAGGTGCCGGACAGTTCGGCGGACAGGTGGAGGGAGACGATACCGGTGGCCCCGGACTCGGCGACCTTGCGGTAGGTCTCGGCGAAGACCTGCGGGCTGGGCCTCGAGGTGGTGACGGGGCGTCGCTTCTGCAGCGCCAGGGCCAGGGAGCGGGTGGAGATCTCCGTACCCTCCTCCAGCGCCCGGTCGCCCAGGACCACCGTCAGGGGGACCGCTGTGATGCCGTGGCGCTCCATCGTCCGCGGCGGCAGGTAGGCCGTTGAATCGGTGACGATCGCGACATGGCGGGACATGAGCTGGAGGTTACCTGGCGTGCTGCCCGAGCGGCAGCTCGACCCTTTTCACCTGGGCGTACCTTGACCGGATCACGTCGTCGTCTCCGGGCGGGCCTTCTTCTGCCAGGGGTGGACGGGAGGCCGTACCGGAGGGGTGATGGCGGGCCGGGCCGACTCCTGGGCCTGGGCCGGGGCGGGCGGCTCGGCGGAGGTCTGCCGGGCCGACGGGCCGTCGGCGGCCGGGGTCCGGGGCCGGGAGGCGGGAGCGGAGGCGGGGGTCTGTTCCGGCTCGGTCCAGTGGCGCAGGGCGCCCGCCTCGACGTCGATCTGCGCGCTCAGCGCGTCCAGTTCGTCGTCGGCGAAGCGGCGGGCCCGGTCGCGGGCCGCCCAACGCAGGGAGTCCGCCGAGCCGATGACGCGTTCGGCGCGCTCGCGCAGGGCGGGAAGTCGCTCGACGAGCCGCTTGCGGTCCGGCTCGGACTCCAGGCGCCTCAGCTCGTCGTCCAGCTCGTGCCCGTACGCGCTGAGACGCTCGAAGAGGCCCAGGGCCTCCTTGAGTGACGCGTCCTCGGGCACGCCCGCCTGCAGCGCGTCCCGGGTGGCGCGCATCGACGCCCGCAGCTTCAGCCGGAGTTGGGCCAGCTCGCCGGCCGGACCGGGCTGAGCGAAGGATTTGGCCCGCAGCGCGTGGTCCTCGACCGTGCGCCGGGCCTGGGTGAGGGTGCGGTCCACGCCCCGCTTGGCGGCGCCGACCGCCTTCACCGTGGCGTAGGCGCCGAGCACCACGAGGAGCACGAAAAGCAGGGCGAAGACTGCGATCACTGCTTCCACTGCGCTCCTCCTCCGGCGTCACGGCGCGCACCGCGCCGCTCTTCCACGGTAAACGCTACGGGCAGGCCCGGAGTTCCAGAAGAACCCCGAACCTGCCCGTAGGGGACCACCCGGATGAGGCGTTCGGCCGATCACCAGCCGAAGATCACGCGAGGAAGACCACGCGGGAACGGTCACGCACGGACCATCACGCGGGAACGGTCACGCGGGAACGATGTTCACCAGCTTCGGCGCCCGCACGATGACCTTGCGGATCCCGGCGCCGCCCAGCGCCGCCACGACCTTGTCGTCGGCCAGCGCGACCTTCTCCAGCTCCTCCTCGGAGATGGCCGGCGAGACCTCCAGCCGCGCCTTGACCTTGCCCTTGATCTGCACCACGCAGGTCACGGTCTCGTCGACGACGTACGCCGGGTCGGCCACCGGGAAGTCCTGGTGGACGACGGAGTCGGTGTGGCCCAGGCGGCGCCACAGCTCCTCGGCGATGTGCGGGGCCAGCGGGGCGACCATCAGCACCAGCGGCTCGGCGACCGGGCGCGGCACCGCTCCGCCCGCCTTGGTCAGGTGGTTGTTCAGCTCCGTGACCTTGGCGATGGCGGTGTTGAAGCGCAGGCCCTCCAGGTCCTGGCGCACGCCGTCGATCGCCTTGTGCAGGGCGCGCAGGGTCTCCTCGTCGGCCTCGGCGTCGACGACCGTCGTCTCGCCGGTGGTCTCGTCGACGATGTTGCGCCACAGCCGCTGCAGCAGCCGGAACTGGCCGACCACCGCGCGCGTGTCCCACGGCCGGGAGACGTCCAGCGGGCCCATCGCCATCTCGTACAGGCGCAGCGTGTCGGCGCCGTACTCGGCGCAGATCTCGTCCGGGGTGACCGCGTTCTTCAGGGACTTGCCCATCTTGCCCAGCAGCCGGGAGACCTTCTCGCCCTGGTAGTAGTACGCGCCGTCGCGCTCCTCCACCTCGGCCGCCGGCACCGCGATGCCGCGGCTGTCGCGGTAGACGTAGGCCTGGATCATGCCCTGGTTGAACAGCTTGTGGAACGGCTCCGCGGAGGAGACGTGCCCCAGGTCGTACAGCACCTTGGACCAGAAGCGGGCGTACAGCAGGTGCAGCACGGCGTGCTCGGCGCCGCCGACGTACAGGTCGACGCCGCCGTGCGGCTGCCCCTCCCGCGGGCCCATCCAGTACCGCTCGATCTCGGGGTCGACCAGCTCGCGCTCGTTGTGCGGGTCCAGGTAGCGCAGCTCGTACCAGCAGGAGCCGGCCCAGTTGGGCATGGTGTTGGTCTCGCGGCGGTACTTGCGCGGGCCGCGCCCGTCGCCCAGGTCCAGGGTGACGTGGACCCATTCCTCGTTGCGCGACAGCGGGGTCTCGGGCTGGGTGTCGGCGTCGTCCGGGTCGAAGGTGCGCGGGCTGTAGTCCTCGACCTCGGGCAGCTCCAGCGGCAGCATCGACTCGGGCAGCGCGTGGGCGACGCCGTCCTCGTCGTAGACGATCGGGAAGGGCTCGCCCCAGTAGCGCTGGCGGCTGAACAGCCAGTCGCGCAGCCGGAAGTTGACGGTGCCCTCGCCGATGCCGCGGCGCTCCAGCCACTCGGTGACGCGGGCCTTGGCGTCGGCGACGCCCAGGCCGTCCAGGGAGATCTCGTCGTTGGACGAGTTGATGATCTTCGCGTCGTAGGAGGCGACGGCGTCCTGCCACGTCGAGGTGTCGGTGCCGCGGCCGTCGGTCGGCTCGACGATGCAGTGGACCGGCAGCTCGAAGGCGCGCGCGAACTCGAAGTCGCGCTGGTCGCCCGCGGGCACGGCCATGATCGCGCCGGTGCCGTAGCCCATCAGGACGTAGTCGGCGATGAAGACGGGGATCCGCTCGCCGTTGACCGGGTTGGTCGCGTACGCGCCGATGAAGACGCCGGTCTTGTCCTTGGCCTCGGCCTGCCGCTCCACGTCCGACTTGGACGCGGCCTGCGCGCGGTAGGCGGCGACGGCCTCGGCGGGCGTGGCGTGACCGCCCGTCCACACCTGGTGGGTGCCCTCCGGCCAGGCCTCCGGGGTGAACTTCTCCACCAGGGGGTGCTCGGGCGCCAGGACCATGTAGGTCGCGCCGAACAGGGTGTCGGGGCGGGTGGTGAAGACGGTGATCCGCTCGCCGTCCACGGGGAAGTCGACGCGGGCGCCCTCGGAGCGGCCGATCCAGTTGCGCTGCTGCAGCTTGATGGCCTCGGGCCAGTCCAGCTCCTCCAGGTCGTCCAGCAGCCGGTCGGCGTACGCGGTGATCCGCATGTTCCACTGGCGCAGCTTGGCCTTGAAGACTGGGAAGTTGCCGCGCTCGGAGCGGCCGTCGGCGGTGACCTCCTCGTTGGCCAGCACGGTGCCCAGGCCGGGGCACCAGTTGACCGGCGCGTCGGAGGCGTAGGCCAGCCGGAACTCGCCCAGGACGTCGGCGCGCTCGGCGGCGCTCAGTTCGTGCCACGCGCGGGTGTGGCCGGGCACGGTGCGCTCACCGGTCTCGAACTGGGCGATCAGCTCGGAGATCGGGCGGGCCTTGTCCGCCTCGTCGTCGTACCAGGAGTTGTAGATCTGCAGGAAGATCCACTGGGTCCACTTGTAGTAGTCCGGGTCGATCGTGGCGAACGACCGGCGCTTGTCGTGGCCCAGGCCCAGCCGGCGCAGCTGGGCCTTCATGTTCTCGATGTTGGCCTCGGTGGACACGCGCGGGTGCGTGCCGGTCTGCACGGCGTACTGCTCGGCGGGCAGGCCGAAGGCGTCGAAGCCCAGGGTGTGCAGGACGTTGTGGCCGGTCATCCGCTGGAAGCGGGCGAAGACGTCGGTGGCGATGTAGCCCAGCGGGTGGCCGACGTGCAGGCCGGCGCCGGACGGGTAGGGGAACATGTCCATGATGAACTTCTTGGGCCGGGCGACGACCTCGGGGTCGCCGGCCAGGTCGCCCTCGGGGTTCGGCGCCGCGTAGGTGCCCTCGGCGTCCCAGAAGTCCTGCCAGCGTGCCTCGATCTCCGCGGCCATGGCGGCCGTGTAGCGGTGTGGCGCGACCTCCGCTGACGTCGCAGCGGTGGCAGCGGGGTTCGTCTCGCTCATGATCCTCAAAGCTCCATCGATCGTCTCTGCCGGCGGCTGCGCTTCCCAGGAAACGAAAAATCCCCTCGCACAGGAGGGGACGCCGCGCCGATGCCGACCATCCGATTCGCCCGGCGGTCGGGACTGATCAGCGCGGCTCGCTAAGCAGAAGGCGTACGGCACGCATGGCGTTAGGGTACCGCAGCCCTTGAGCAGACTGCGACGTACATACGTATGCCTCCTTGGCCCCCGTGCCGCCCGGCGCCGGAGCCAGAGGTTACTTCGCGTAACGACAACTACAGGACATCACAGCGACCACCCACCGCCCGCACGACAACGCAATAGCCCAAACCTCGTACCCACCGGTATGGCGCCACTTAAAGTTCGGCAGCGGGACCGCTTTCCCGAAACTGCTCGGAGTTGCCCCCATGAACCCTCGTCGTAGCAACAGCTCGCTCCCCAAACCGGGCCGGTCGGCCTACGGGATGGCGACCGCTGTCGTACTGCTGCTCATACCCGTCGTCGTGCTGTTCGGAGGCGGCTGGCTCCAGGACTTCCTCAACTTCGGCGCGGGCGTCCTGTCCCTGGTGAGCCTCACCTGCTCGGTGATCTGGGGGCTGGTGGCCCAGGACCGGCTCGTCCTGAACATCCGCCAGCGCATCGTGGCACAGGGCATCCACCGGGTGACCGCCGTCGCCTCCATCGCGTTCCTGCTCGTGCACATCACCATCAAGCTGGCGCTCGACCACACCCAGCTGATCGCCGCGCTGATCCCCTTCAGCCTCGGCGTCCAGGGCAGCGCCGGACTCATCGGCCTCGGCTCCCTGGCCGGCCTGCTCATGATCTTCGTGGGCGTCACCGGCGCCCTGCGCAACCAGTTCGCCTCCCCCGCGCCGGTGGCCGCACGCTGGCGCGCGATGCACATGCTGGCCTACCCCGCCTGGTGCGCGGCGCTGATCCACGGCCTGTTCGCGGGCCGCCCGGCCAAGACGTTCTTCATGGTGTCCTACGAGCTGTGCCTGGTCGCGGTCGCCGCGGCGCTGGCCCTGCGCGCGGCCCCGCGCCCCTTCAAGCGCAGGGTCGCCGACCGGATCGCCGCCTTCCTGGGCACCGAGGAGCGCGCGGGCCGCGACGAGCTGGACGCGAGCCGGGCCCGGATGGCCGAGGCGGCCTCCGCGCTGCCGGGCTACGGCAACGCGCGCGTGCCGAGGTCGTCGTCCCGCGCGGAGACGGCGGCGTCCGCCTCGGCCCCCCGGTACGAGACTCCCCAGTACGAGACTCCCCAGTACGAGGCCCCGGCCTCGCGCACCATGACCCCGGAGCCGGCGAACGGCTTCGCGGCCGCCTACCGCGCCGTCTCCACCCCGCGCGGGGCGCAGTCCTTCCCGGCCGACCAGACCGCCCGCATGGACCTGTCGGCGGACATGCAGCCGACGCAGGCGATGCCCCGCGCGGACACCGGCGGCAGCACCTCGGGCAGCTGGCCGGTCCCGTCGCCGCCGCCGGTCGGCGAGGCGCCGCCGTCGGCCTACGACCCGCTCCAGGACACCGGGTTCAACATCCCCGCCTACGGCAGCGCGGGCACGGCCGCCTACCAGGGCAGTGATGTGTACGACACCGGTGAGACGAACGCCCGGTACGACACGTACAACAGCAACAACACGTACAACAGCGGTCCCGCAGGCGAACCGGCTCCCGGCGCGTCGTTCGACGCACCGGGTTCGGGCGAACCCTGGAACACGCCTTCCGGAGGCTATAGGTGAACGAGGCCCTGCCCGACGTCCCGGAAGTCCGCGTGGTCGGCCTTCCGCAGCTCACTTCGGGCTTCGACCTTGTCGAGCGGCTCGACCTGCCCATGCACCTGAAGGTGCACGGGCCGCTCGAACCCCTGGGCGGCGAGCAGCTCGCGCAGCTCTCCGAGAGCATCAACCTCAAGGGCCGCGGCGGCGCGGGCTTCCCCTTCCACAAGAAGCTGCGCTCGGTCGCCGAGTCGGCGATCAAGCGCGGCGTACGGCCGGTCGTGGTCGTCAACGGCAGCGAGGACGAGCCGGCCTGCCGCAAGGACACGGTGCTCATCAACCGTGCCCCGCACCTCATCCTGGACGGCGCGCTGCTGTGCGCCGAGGCCCTGGGCGCCCGCACGCTGGTGGTGGGTGTCACCCGGGAGTCCACCCAGCGCTCCATGGAGGCCGCGCTCGCCGAACGCGGGCTGAGCAACAGCCGCCGCTCGGCGCTGCGCGCGTTCGTGCAGCGCAACCCCGTGCGGATGGTCACCGGCGCCGCCGCGTCGCTGATCCGCTCCATCGACGGCGGCCCGGCGATCCCGCCCGGCCGCAAGGTCAGCGCCTCGCAGAACGGCGTCGGCGGAGCGCCCACCCTGCTGTCGAACGCCGAGACGTTCGCGCAGCTCGCCATCGCCGCCCGCATCGGCCCGGAGCGCTACGGCAACACCGGCCTGTACGACGAGCCGGGCACCGTCATGCTGACCGTCTCCGGCGCGGTCGCCCGCCCGATGGTGATCGAGGTCCCCACGGGCGTTCCGCTGCGCTACGTGCTGCAGCTGGCCGGCGCGCCGCCGGTACCGCAGGGCGTGCTGACCGGCGGCTACCACGGCAAGTGGATCGACGCGGCCACCGTCGACGAGGCGATCGTCTCCCGCAACTCCCTGGACGCGGTGGGCGGCTCGCTGGGCGCCGGGGCGATCCTGCCGATCAGCCAGGAGACCTGTCCGCTGGGCGAGTCGCTGCGGGTGGCGCAGTGGCTGGCGGAGGAGAGCGCGGGGCAGTGCGGTCCCTGCTACCTCGGCCTGCCCGCGGCCGCGCGCGGCATGGAGGACATCATCAACGGCGGCGGCCCGGCCGCCCTGGAGGCGCTGAGGCAGGTCGCCAAGAACGTCAAGCGGCGCGGGGCGTGCTCGCATCCCGACGGCTCCGCGATGTTCCTGGAGTCGACCATCAAGGCGTTCACCGACGACCTCGCCGCGCACGTCCTCGGCAACGGCTGCGGACGGCCGGTGGAGGGCGTCCTGCCGCTGTTCGAGGGGGGCAGGGCCCCCACGGGCATCCCGGGCGGCGCGGAGCCCGAGGAGACCGGCCCGAGCCGTCAGAAGATCTACGTCGACTGGACGCTGTGCCGGGGGCACGGCCTGTGCGCGGACATCCTCCCGGAGGTGTTCGAGCTCGGCGCCGACGGCTTCCCCACCGTGGCGCAGGCGCAGGTGCCGCGTTACGCGGAGGCCAAGGCGCTGCGCGCGGTGCGCCGCTGCCCCGCGCTCGCCCTGCGCATCGAGGAGGAGGCCCCGCGCGACCGGGCCCCCTCCCGCAACCTGCCGGTGCTCTCGCAGGGCCGGGGGCGGCGGGCGCTGGGCCGCTGAGGCGGACGCGAACGGGACGGCGGGCCACCCCTGCTGGTGCCGGCCCGCCGTCCCGTCTCGTTTCCCGCACGCACGGAGACGCGCTGAGACGCGCTGAGACGCACTGAGACGACGGAAATGCGCTGAGACGCACCGAGGGCGGGCCATCCATCGGATGACCCGCCCTCGATCGCTGTGGAGCTAAGGAGAATTGAACTCCTGACCTCCTGCATGCCATGCAGGCGCTCTACCAACTGAGCTATAGCCCCTTGCCGGTGTCCCACCGGGTTTCCCCGGCGGCGACGCCAACATTACACGGTCGACCCCGGCCAACACCAAATCGTTTCCGTCGGCACCCCTTCGGACGCCCGCCGGGGTCAGGCGGTGACGAACGAGTAGAAGCGTTTGAGGGTGCAGTGCTCCTCCAGGAGCCGGCCGTAGATCGGCTCGCCCTCGAGTTCGCGGTACGTCTCGATCGGGTCGCCTTTTATGATCAGCGCCCGCGCGCACTCCTCGCACCAGTACTGGTAGTCGGGGTTGACCGGCTCCATGTCGCGGACGATCGGCGTACCGCTGCCGCACCAGTCGCACTTCCGTCGGTGTGCACCCATCGCTCAGCTCCAGCTGTGGCCGCAGGCCGTGCACACGTAGGAGATCCCGCCGTTGTCGCCGAGGACCTGGGCGACGTGCACGGAACCGCAGGAAGGGCAGCTGAGCCGGGTGACCGTGTCCCGTGTCGACGCCGCTTCGAGTAGGTGGCCGACCTCCTCGAGGATGCTCGCAGGCATCACTGCTCCCTCCCGTCGGGTCGCGCCCCCTTCCGGCCGTTTGATTCTGCCACGGCCGGACCGATACGGTCAGCGACGCCTCAGTACCAGTCCGGACACGGCACCCGCCGCGGCCGTCCCGGCCAGCGCGAACATGCACGCCAGAAGCGCCTCCGCAGAGGTATACGCCGTGAAGGCCCCGAGTGACTCAAGCCGGTTCAGGAACAGTGTGCCGAACGCGGCGACTCCGGTCAGCTGTCCGAGCTGGGTGACCGTCGCCAGCAGTCCGCTGGCGTCCGCAGCGTCCTCCTGCCGTACGGTCGCCAGCGCGCGGGTCAGGGTGGGGCTGAAACCGAGCGCGAGTCCCGCGCCGACGCCGGCGTACGCGACGTACAGCGGCGCGCCGCCGTCGTCGCCGCCCTTGAGCACCAGCCCCGCGCCCGCCACGGACAGCGCCGTGACCACGAACCCGGCGGGGATCAGCAGGCGCTGCCAGGACGCCGGCCAGGACCGCCAGGTCAGCCCGACCAGCCCGAAGACCACCGCGGTCGGCGCGAAGGTGAGACCGGAGCGCAGGGCGCTGTAGCCGAGGCCGCCCTGGACGTGCAGGGTGAGCGCGAACAGGAAGCCGCCGTTGACGGCCATCACGGCGAAGACGCGGAAGACCGCCAGGCTCATGCCGGGGTGGCGCAGCACCCGGGGAGCGATCAGCGGAGCGCCGCCGCGCCGGGCGAGCCGGGACTCGTAGCGGCAGAACGCGGCGAACAGGACGGCCGCGGCGGCCAGCGACAGCCAGGACCACAGCGGCCAGTCCTCCTCCTGGCCGAGCACCAGCGGCACCGTGAACAGCGACACGGCCGCGCCGAGCAGCACCAGGCCCGGCAGGTCCAGCCCGCGCGCCCGCTCGGCTCCCGCGCCGCGCGGCAGGACGCGCCGGCCGACGGCGAGCAGGACGAGGCCCACCGGCACGTTGACCAGGAACACCGGCCGCCAGCTGGTGCCGAACAGGTCGGCGCTGACCAGGATCCCGCCGACCACCTGCCCGGCGGCGGCGCCGACCGCGAGGACCGCCGAGTACGCGCCGAGCGCCCGGGCCCGGGCCTCGCCGGTGAAGGTGCGCTGGATGAGGCTGAGCACCTGCGGGATCATCAGCGCCGAGCCGGCTCCCTGCACCAGCCGGAAGACGATCAGTTCGGTGGATCCCTGGGCCAGCCCGCAGGCGAGCGAGGCGGCGGTGAACAGGGCGAGCCCGGCGAGGTGCACCCGGCCGTGCCCGAGACGGTCGCCGAGCCGGGCGCCGGTGATCAGCAGGACCGAGTACGTGATGGCGTATCCGGCGATCACCAGCTGCAGGTCGGCTCCGGAGGCCCGCAGTTCCGTGCCGATGGTGGGGGCCGCGACGTTCACGATGAACACGTCGAGCAGCGCCATGAACTGGGCCGCGAGCACGAGCGCGAGCACCGCCCGGGGCCGGTTGTCAGTGGCGGGGGCTTTACTGGGTGCGGGACGGGGATCCGGCCGCGTACCGGTATCCGTCCCGGAGGTGGTCCTGGGAGTCGTCGTCATGCCGCTGAGCCTGGCGAGACTCCGGTACGGGTGCCGAGAGCCCGCCGATGCTGGTACTGACAGCACCTGGCAGCCGACGCGGCGGGCACCGACGATGGTCGTGACGAGGGGGGTGTGAGGATGGGGACGGCACAGCGACGGCGACCCGAGCTGGCCGCGTTCCTGCGCAGCAGGCGGGCCCGGGTGACACCGGCCGACGTGGGGATGCCGCCGGGGCTGCGGCGCCGCACGCCGGGGCTGCGCCGCGAGGAGGTCGCCCAGCTCTCGGGCGTCGGCGTCACCTGGTACACGTGGCTGGAGCAGGGCCGGCCGATCAACGCCTCCGGGCAGGTCCTGGACGCCGTGGCGCGCACCCTGCGGCTGGACCCGCCGGAGCGCGAGCACCTCTACCACCTGGCGGAGGTGCCGTACACGCCCGCGCCGGAGGAGCTCGCGCAGACGGTGGGACCGGAGATCCGGGGCATCATCGACGCCCTGGTCCCGCGCCCGGCGGTGGTCTACAACTCGCGGTACGACATCCTGGCCGCCAACTCCGTCTACCGGGACCTGTTCTATCCGGAGCCGATACCGGCCGGTCATCCTCCCAACGCGCTGTGGAGGCTGTTCACGGCGGACGAGGAGAGCTGCCCGCTGCTGTACCGGGAGCGGGAGCTGCCGGTGATGGTGGCGACCCTGCGCGCCGCCTACGGGCTGCACGCCGGGGAGCCGGCCTGGGAGGACTTCATACGCGACCTGTCCGCGGCGAGCCCGCTGTTCGCGGGCCTGTGGGAGACCGGCGACGTGGCGCAGCCGGGACGGCGGGTGAAGGTCTTCCGGCACGCGGACGTGGGCGAGCTGCGGATGACGTCGGTGTCGCTGTCGGTCAACGGCATGCCGGAGTGCCGGATCGTCGTCTACACGCCGGACGACGAGGAGACGGCGCGGCGCACGGCGGTGCTGCTGGAGCGCAGGGAGGCCCTGTGGCCGCCCACGGCGTCGGCCGCAGCGACGGCGCGGGCGCAGGTCCGGACGCAGGTGCGGACGCAGGTGCGGGCGCAATGAAAAGATCCCGCCCTTGAGGGGACGGGATCTCATCGACGATCCTTGACAACTCGACAGTGTGTCGACCCGCGGAGTTGCCGATCCGTGGAGCTAAGGAGAATTGAACTCCTGACCTCCTGCATGCCATGCAGGCGCTCTACCAACTGAGCTATAGCCCCTTGCTGTTCTTCCCGCTCGGCGGGGCGAACAAGAAGAACTTTAGCCTGCGACCTGCCGGAAAGTGAAATCCGGGTCCGGGCCCGGGACGACGGCCCGGACGACGGCCCGACCGCGGCTCAGTCGTCGTCGCCGAGGACCGGCTCCGGCAGGGTGCCGGCGTTGTGCTCCAGCAGGCGCCAGCCGCGGGCTCCCTCGCCGAGCACGGACCAGCAGCAGTTGGACAGACCGCCGAGGCTCTCCCAGTGGCGGGCCTCCAGGCCCAGGAGGCGCCCGATGGTGGTGCGGATCGTGCCGCCGTGGCTGACCACGACGAGCGTGCCGTCGTCGGGGAGCTTCTCGGCGTGCCGCAGCACGACCGGGGCGGCGCGCTCGGCCACCTCGGTCTCCAGTTCGCCGCCGCCGCGGCGGACCGGCTCGCCGCGCTTCCACGCGCCGTACTCCTCGCCGTACCGTTCGAGGATCTCCTCGTGCGTCAGGCCCTGCCACTTGCCCGCGTAGGTCTCGCGCAGCCCCTCGTCGTGGGTGACCTCCAGACCGGTGAGCGCGGCGAGCTCGCCGGCCGTCCGGGCGGCCCGCTGCAGGTCGGAGGCGACGATCGCGTCGGGCCTGAGGGAGACGAGCAGCCGGGCGGCGCGGCGGGCCTGGGCGACACCGGTCTCGGTGAGCGGTACGTCCGTGGTGCCCTGGAACCGCCGCTCCACGTTCCATGAGGTCTGGCCGTGCCGCCACAGGATGAGGCGACGGCCCCGGCTCTTGTCGCCGGGCACCTCGTCGGTGGTGCTCATCACCACTCACCGCCCGGCTCCGCCGCCTCCTCGGCCGCCTTCAGCTTCGCGTGCTCCTCGGCCTTGCCGCGGGTGGCCTTGGCGTCCTCGGGCAGTTCGATCTCGGGGCAGTCCTTCCACAGCCGCTCCAGGGCGTAGAAGACGCGCTCCTCGCTGTGCTGCACGTGGACGACGATGTCGACGTAGTCGAGCAGGACCCAGCGGGCCTCGCGGTCGCCCTCGCGGCGCACCGGCTTGGCGCCGAGCTCCTTCAGCAGCCGCTCCTCGATCTCGTCGACGATCGACTTGACCTGGCGGTCGCTGGGGGCGGAGGCCAGCAGGAAGGCGTCCGTGATCGACAGCACGTCGCTGACGTCGTAGGCGATGATGTCGTGCGCCAGCTTGTCGGCGGCCGCCTGCGCGGCGGTGTTGATGAGCTCCAGAGAGCGGTCAGTGGCGGTCACTACGTGGCTTTCGGTCGGTGGTCACTTGGCACCCAAGGGTCTCACGGACCGGCCTCGGCGCCCCACGTGATATGCACGCATCACGTGGGGCGCCGCCGTTCTCGGCACGGCCTGCCAGAGCCTGTGTGATGTCGCGATCAACCGGCTGCCGGCCGGAGACCTCCGAGCCGGATCGCCGGGGCGCGCAGTCCGGGGCCGGCGAGGTGGCCCTCGGACGTCTCGTCGAAGCGGGCGGCGATGCCGCGCCGGTCCCTCAGCCGACCGACCGATGTTCGGCGGCACCGCGGTCACGGTGGTCACCATCGTCGAGGGTGGGAAGGCCTGGTTGCGGGCCCGGTTGTTCCGCACCCGACACGGCCGCAACCCACCGGATGGGGGATGGCCCGGGCTCCGCGCCGACGTGGGCGGCACGCGGCGGTGAGCACCGAGCGGCCCGGCGCGGCACCTGCCTGGCAGATCCACAGGTGCTGCGCTGCCCCGGGGGGCAGGACAGGCGCACGGACGCAGGCCCGGGGCGTGCGGCAGCTGGTCCCCGGCTCAGTCGCCGGTGTCGGCGAAGACCGCTTCGAGGCCGGCCCACCGGTCCGCGGTCGCGAACACGGGGATGACATCCAGCGGGGTGGCCCGTTCCACGACCCGCCCGCCCGTGTGCCGTTGGCCGGTCCAGACGTCGACCCACTCGCCGTCGGGCAGATACACGGTCCTGCTGCCGGCGCCGGGCGTGGTGACCGGCGCCACCAGCAGGGCCGAGCCGAGCCGGAACTGGTCGGGAAAGTCCCAGATGCGGTCGTCCGCGGCGTCGTCGAAGAAGAGCCCCCGCATCAGCGGCCTGCCCTGTGCCAGGCCGGTGCGCGTCTCCTGCGCCAGGTACGGCACCAAGCGCTCGCGCAGGCGTGCGTACTTGCGGGAGATCTCCAGGACGCGCGGGTCGCCGGAGCGGTCCGCGATGTTCCACGGGGTGCGGTCGCGCAGCGGCAGCCGGTGGTGGTTGAACTCCGAGTGGTATTGCATGATCGGCATGAAGCACGACGCCGCCATGGCCCGGACGTACAGTTCGGCGTCCGGGACGTCGCCGGAGAAGCCCGCGATGTCCCAGCCCCAGTAGACGATCCCGCAGGCCGAGGCGGTGATGCCGGCGTTGAGGGAATGCCGGTAGGCGTCCCAGGTGGAGTCCTCGTCGCCGGCCCAGAAGACGCCCGCGTTCTGCGAGCCGGTGAACCCGGCACGGCTGAAGGTGACCGGGGCCTTGCCGCTGTCGCGCAACAACTCGCCGTAGGCACGCGGGTATTCGACGGTGAACAGGTTGTTGGTCTGCGCGCCGGTGGTCCCGTCGGCGTAGCGCAGATCCTCGCCCCAGGCGTGCTCGCCGCCGTCCGTCTTGAAGCCGTCGATGCCGACCTCCTCGACCAGGTAACGGCGCTTGGACAGCCACCACTGGCGTGCCTCGGGGTTGGTGAGGTCCGGCATCAGCGCTTGGGGGAACCACCAGCCTCGGTTGCGGTAGGGCCGCTTGCCGCCCTCTTCCATGACGGTGTATCCATGGTCGATCATCGCGCGGGCATCCGCGGCGGCCTGGCCGCGGGGCGCCGGGCGCATCTTCATCAGCGGGATCTGCCAGAGCAGCACCTTGATGCCGCGCTGGTGCAGTTCGTCGACCATGCCCTTGGGGTCGGGCCAGGCTCCGTCCGCGGGAAAGGTGAAGTCGGCCAGGCGGTGCGGGGCGCCGTCCTCGGTGACCGTGTACCGGGCGTCCCGGAAGACGGTGAAGGTCGACTCGTCGCTCCATGCTTCGATGACCAGCACGCCGACGGGAATGTCCTCATCGCGATGGCGGTCCATCTCGGCGATCACGCGCGCTTGCGTGTTCCACTCGTTGCCGCTGGCCCACAGGCGAAAGATCCAGTCGGGCAGTTCCTCGGGCCGGCCGGTTTCGTCGAGGAAGGCGGACAGCAACTCGTGCGGGGCGCCGCTGAAGCAGACCGTCTCGAGTGAGCCGTCCGGCGGGGTCTGCGCCTCGACCCACAGCAGGTCCGGGTCGCTCGCGCCGACGTCGTACCAGGTGCGGCGGGATGTGCGGACGTGGAAGGCCCAACTGTCCCCGCCCAGCACCATCGCGAAGGGCATCGGCAGGTAGGTACGGTGGGTGAAACCCTGTCCCTTGTACTGCTCGAAGACCTGGGCGTCCAGGGTGCGCCCGCGCTGGTCGACGGCGTTGTAGCGCTCACCGAAGCCGACCACGTGTGCGCCGGGCGCCAGCCGCAGCGCGAAGCGGATCCGCAACACCGTGCCGTCGGCGGCCACCAGGCTGGAATCCGAACCTTCGACCAGGCGGTCGGCTTGTGCATGCGCGATGACCCGCAGTCGTCCGGCCCCCGCGCGCCACACGGCCGGGGCGACGGTGTGCCAGGACGTTGTGCGGATACGGCCGTCACGGTGCCGGGCGACGAAGCGATAGCGGGCGCTCGTGCCTTCGGCGAGCGGGGCGGGGCGTACCACCCAGCGGTGGCGGTCCCCGCGGCGGCCCGCGGCCGCCGCGGCGAGATGGCTGTCGTCATCGCCACCGCTGTCGCCGATGCGCTGGGCGGCCTTTTCGGTGACGGCGGTCAGTTCGACGACGCCGTCGCCGTCGTCCCACTCGCAGACCACGGCCTCGATGTCGTACCCCGTGGAGGCGCGCACTTCGAAGGGCTCGCCGGCGAGGGGGATCACGGGCACGCGCTGATCGTCGGTCGGCTCGTAGGCGTGGCCGGAGCCGTGCGGACGGTGGCGGATCATACGAGGACTCCCAATTCGTGGGCGAGGATCAGGTACATCGCGTGGGACCACAACAGCGGGGTGGCGTTGGGCCCCCAGCGTTCCTCCCACCGGGCAAGGTGTTCCGGCGCCAGCAGGCGCACGCCGGGGGCCTGTTCGGGCAGCAGCCCGTCGGCTGCCTGAGAGGCGATCCAATCCAGCTCGCGGCGGGCGTCGTCGACGCGGCCGACGCGTGCGTAGTGCCAGCCGAGCAGCCCCGCGAGGACGGGCCACTGCCCGCCACCGTAGAAGACGTCCTGCGGGTATCGGTGCACTCCGCCTTCGGGCTCCACCAGGTCTCGTTCGATCGCGGCGAGTGTCGCCCTCGCGATCGGTCCGGCCGGGTCGACGGAGGCAAAGGGTGTCAGGCAGGCCAGCAGGCTGGCGTCGACCGTGTCGCCGCCCAGCCACTTGGCCAGACCGCCGTCGTACAGGCCGTCGTCGCGTACGAGTGTGTCGATCCGCGTGACCGTACGCTCGCACAGCCCGGTGTCGTCGAGCCCCGCCGCGTGGATGGCGGCGAGCCCGCCGCGGATCGCGCCGAGCGTCGCCCCGTGCCGGTGTTCCCTGTACTCCTCCCACCAGTCGTAACAAGGAAGGTCCCAGGTTGCGGCGAGATAGCCGACGGTCAGACGGACCGCCTCGCGGTAGGGGGCCGGGTCGCTGCCGTGTCGGCGCAGATGCTCGGTGAGCGCCCACAGCCAGGTGCCGTAGCCGTCGGTCTGGAAGTCCCACCAGCCGACGTCACCGGTGTCCGCGCCTTCCAGCGTGTAGCGGGTGGGCAGCAGGTCGGCCTCCGCGGGCTGTTCGCCGGCCGCCCTCGCGGCGACGATCCGTCCGATGCGGTCGGCGCGGTCGGTGACCACGTTGGCGCACCACCGGTGGAAGGCGTCGGCGGAGTCGACGGCGCCGCCGCGCGAGGCGGCCTCAGCGATGAAGGAGCCGTCACGGAACCACGAATAGCGATAGACCTCGTAGTCCGGACAGGCCGGGTAGGCCCCGGAGGGCGCCTGCTCGGTGGTGATCACCTCCAGGCTGCGGCGGGCGAGGCGCGCGTGACCGGGCGACTGCGTAGCGGGGGTGGGCAAGGTGTGTCTCTCCTGTGCGGATGGCGCGGATGTGGGGGGATGTCCGGTACGGCGGCGGGGGTTCGGGTTGCCCGCGGGATGGTCAGGTGTCCAGCGGGCAACCCGAAGCATCACTTCAGCAGCGCGGTGACCTGCTGGGCGGCCTGGGACAGCGCCTTGGTGACATCCGTCCGGCCGGCGGCGGCGTTGCTGAGAGCGTTGTTGACGATGTCCTGCATCTGCTGCTGCCTGGCGATGACGGGCGCCGTGGCCTGGTGCTCGAGTGAGTCGAAGACGGCTTGACGGTTGGCAGGCCTGCCCGCGTCCAGGTAGTCGGCGACCTTGCTGGTGTCGGCCAGCGGCGGGAGTTCCCAGGAGGAGTCGACGCGGGTCTTGGCGGTGACGTCGGAGGCGGTGAGGTAGGCCAGCCACTTGAAGGCGGCATCGGCGTGCCCGGTGGTCTTGGAGATGCCGACCGAGTTCTGGAAGACCGCACTGGCCTTGTGGGTGTCACCGGGCTCGACGACCACGTCCCAGTCGAAGGGGACGTCCTGCAGGGCGCTGAACTGCCAGTTGCCGTTGTGCCACATGGCGAGCTTGCCCGCCTTGAAGAGGTTGGTGTCGTAGTCGGGAGTGTTCGCGGTCTTCGCCGCATCCGGCATGGTCGTCTTGTTCTTGCCGATCAGCCATTTCGCGGCGGTGACGCCCTGGGGGCTGTCGAAGGTCGCCTTGGTGCCGTCGGCGGACAGGAAGGAGCCGCCCGCCTGGTCGAGGGCCTTGGAGAACTCGTTGTAGGTGATCGGCTGGTAGTCGCCCCACACGCCCTTGCCCCGGTCGGTGAGCTTGCGCGCGGCGGCCTGCTCGTCCTTCCAGGTCCAGCTCGCGGTGGGAACGGGGACGCCGGCCTTGGCGAAGAGCGTCTTGTTGTAGATGAGGACCACGGTGGAGAAGGACTCCGGCAGCGCGTACTGCTTGCCCTTGTACTGTGCGGCCTTCAGGTTGGCCGGAGCGTACACGGAGGAGCGGTAGGCGGGGTCCTTGGCGGCCGGTCCGGCCAGATCGAGGAGGGCACCGGAGGAGGCGTAGGTGGCCAGGCTCTGCTGGTCGAGTTCGAAGGTGTCCGGCGCGGTGCCACCGGAGATCGCGGTCTGCAGGGTGGTGGCGTAGTTCGCGTAGGGCACGGACTGCACCTGGACCTTGATGGCCGGGTTCTGCTTCTCGAACGCCTTGACGATGGCGTCGAGATCCTTGGCGTGGTCGGTGCCGGCGGAGAAGGTCATGTAGCGGACGGTGGTCACGCCGTCGGCAGAGGAGGATCTCGTCGCGGAGCCTTGGGAGCAGGCGGTGGTGAGAGCCAGTGCCGCGATGCCGGCGGCGAGGGTGAATCGGGTGGTTTGCATGACTTTCTCCTGAATGGCGGGGCGTGAGGCAGTGAGAAATGGGGGGGTGGGTCGAATGGGGTCCGGCGGCTACTTCAGCCCTGACCGGGCGACGCTCTGCACCACGTACTTCTGGGTGAAGAGGTAGAGGATCACGATCGGGAGGGTGCCGAGGACGGAGCCGGCCATGGCCACGTTCCATTGAGTGCTGAACTGGCCCTGGAGGCCGGCCAGCGCCAGCGGCAGAGTCATGAACTCCGGCGACCGGATGATGACCAACGGCCACAGGAAGCTGTTCCAGCTGGCCATGAAGGCGAAGACGGAGAAGGTCGCCAGCGCCGGGCGCACCAGCGGGAGCACCACCCACCCGAAGATCCACAGGTGCCCGGCGCCGTCGAGGCGGGCCGCTTCGTCCAGTTCCCGTGGCACGCCGTCCATCGCCTGGCGCAGCAGGAAGACTCCGAAGCCGGAGGCGAGGGTCGGGGCGAGAACGGCGGCGTAGGTGTCGACCAGGTTCAGCGCCTTCATCTCCGCGAAGAGCGGGACGATGAGGACCTGCAGCGGGATCATCATGGTGGCGAGGTAACAGCCGAACACCAGGCCCCGGCCGCAGAAGCGCAATCGGGAGAAGGCGTACGCGGCCATGGAGCTGGTGACGATCTGGACGACGGTCGAGACCAGTGCCAGCCACAGGCTGTTGACGGCGACCCGGGTGAAGGGCAGGGCGTGGAGGAGGGTGCGGTAGCCGTCCCCGCTGACGGTGCCTGGCACCAGCGAGGGGGCCGAGATGCCGCTGCCGTTCGGCTGCAGCGAGGTGATCAGGGTCCACAGGAACGGGAAGAGCATCCCGGCCGCCCCGAGGACGACCATGCTGGTGACCAACGCCAGCTTCAGGCGCCGGCGGGACGGTGAGAGACGGCTCCGGGCAGTCCCGCCGCGCCGGGGAGCGCCCGAGGGGACGGGCGCGGCGGCGGAGCGCCGGGTGTGGGTCTCGCTCAGCTCAGGCATGGGTCACCCACCGTCGCTGTATGCGGGCCATGACCGCGGTGACGGCCATCATCACCGCGAACAGCAGCCACGACAGAGCGGAGCCGCTGCCGACCTGCCCGTACCGGAAGGACAGGTCGTACACCTCCTCGACGACAGGCCGGGAGGCCCCGGCAGGGCCGCCGCCGGTCATCACGAAGACCTGGTCGAACACCTGGAAGCCGTTTATCAGGGAGATGAGCACGATGAAGTAGGTGGAGGGCGAGAGCAGCGGCAGTGTGATGCGCCTGAACCGCTGCCAGGCGCCGGCCCCGTCGATCGTGGCCGCCTCGTACAGTTCCCGGGGAATCTCCTGCAGTCCCGCCAGCAGGACGACCATGACGAATCCAAGGTCCTTCCAAGCCGACGCGAGGATCACCGAAGGCAGGGCCCATGTCGGGGACGCCCACCAGTCGGGGGCCGGCAGGCCCACAGCGCCGAGCACCTGGTTGACCAGGCCACCATTGGGGCTGAGGATCCACTTCCACGTCAGCGACACCGCGACCCAACTGGTGACGACAGGGAGGAAGTAGACGGCTCTGAGGATGCTCCGCCCGCGCATGCGGCGGTTGAGGGCGAGCGCCAGCGCCAGGCCACCCACGTACACGAGCGGCAGATAGCCGGTGATGAAGTAGACGGTATGGGCGAAGGCGGCATGGGTGTCGCCGTCGCCGAGCAGGTGCGTGTAGTTGGCCAGACCCACCCAGCGCATCGGGGACACCAGGTCCCAGGAGTGGAAGCTGATCCACAGGGAGGAGATCATCGGGCAAAGGGTGAACAGGACAAGCGGAACGGCACTCGGCGCCAGGAAGAACAGCACCGCGCCGCGGTTGCGCCACCTGTCACGGCGAGCCGCGCCGGGCAGCGGGCCCTTGCCGGAACGGGCAGACATCCCGGTGACCGTCATGGCAGCCGCCTTCCGGCCTTCTCGCCGCCGAGCGCGGGGACCAGACGATGCGGACGAACATCGCCCACTCCCCCGTCCAAGCAGGCAGCGAGTACGAGAGCGGCGGCTCCCTGCGCCCAGATGGTGTCCGTGTACGGCTCCACGGTGATCGCCAGTTCCCGGGCGCGACGAGGCCCATGGCGTTCGAAGGCCGCGCGGACCCCCGGCTCCCACCAGGACCAGGAACGCGTCCCCTCCCCCATGACCACGATCTCCTCCGGGTCCAGGACCGCGGTGAGCCCGGCAAGCTGGCGGCCCAGGAGTTCTCCCGCATCACGCAGCACGGCGCGGGCCCGCTCGGCCCGGTCACCGGCTCCGTTCGCGATGTCGGCGAGATCAGCGGGCGTGGCGTCCGCGGAGACCAGACCGGCCGCGCAGGCAGTGCGCAGCAGGGCGTCATCACTGATCAGGGCTTCCAGGCATCCCTTGTTGCCACACGCGCACAGCGGACCGTCCGGTCGGACCGGGACGTGGCCGAGTTCCCCGGCGCCCCCGTGGGCACCGCGATAGACACGGCCACCCGCGACGACTGCCAGCCCGATACCGCGGCCGACGGTGACCACCAGGAAGTCGTTCAGACTGCGCCCCCGCCCGTAGAGCCGCTCCCCGCTGCCCAGAGCGTTGACGTCGTTCTCCACCAGGACCGGAAGCCGCAGAGCCGCGCCGAGCATGGGCCCCAGGGGCACCTGCCGCCAGTCCAGCATCGCGGCGTCGACGATCCCGCTGTCCGGACGGTCGACGGTGCCGGGCACGCCCACCCCGATCCCCAGCAGTGGCGGCACGTCGTCGGCCGGCTCGGTGAACGGACGCAGCAGTTCCACGACAGCGGGCACCGCCTCCAGAGCCGTGGCGTCCAGGGGAACCGTCACGGTGTCCGCGACATGCCCGTCCAGACGCATGTCGACCAGCACGACGTGGTCGGCCGCCACCTTGACCCCGAGTGCCCGACCGGCATTGCCGACCAGGCCGATCAGCCGACCGCGCCGGCCTCCCCTGGAGGGCTCCTGTTCGTCGAGTTCTTCGATCACACCTTGCGTCAGCAGACGCCGCGTCACCTGAGTCACCGTCGCCGGGCTCATACCCAGCTCCCGGGCGAGTGCGGCCCGCGACATCGGCCCGGTCCTGCCCAGTAGCGCCAGCACAGCCGTGCTGGTGAGATCCTCGCCCGCCAACCCGTTCATTCGGCCTCTTTCTTTATCAACTAAAGAAACTTGTTGAAGGTTAGAGGGCGGAAATCGGCCACGTCAACCCCCGGTTTCCGTCAGGTTTCCCACGGGCCTTCACGGCGCGGCGAAGCGCCGGAAGCCGTCCGCCCGGGCGGACCTTCCCGCTGCGTGAGGCAGCCCCCGAAGCTGCTTCTGTGAGGCGACCCGAGGCTTGCGGGTAGGCCCCCCCCGGGGGCGGCGCGACGCCGAAGGCGGGCCGTGAGCGCCATGGTGGACGCGCCGCTTCACCGCGCCGATCCGACGGGCGGGGCGCGCGGCCGGATCGGGCACGGCGTCCGCTGGGCGCGAGCGGCTCGGCTGGGGGGCGGGCCAGGGCCCCACGGACGATCCGGAGCCTGCGTGACGTCGTGGTCAATCGGCGGCTTGCGGAAGATCTGCGAGCCGGATCGCCGAGGCGCGGGGTCCGAGGCCGGCAACGTGGCTCCCGGACGTCTCGCCGAAGCATGTGGCGATGCCGCGCCAGCCCTTCAGCCGGCCGACCGTTCGCTCGACGGCGCGGCCCCGGGTGCGGTGCCCGCCGCCGTCGGGGATGCGGCCGAGTTTCTTGACGTCGATGTGGACCAGTTCGGGCCGGGCGCGTTCATGGCGCCGGACGGGCTCGCCGGCGGTGCGGTCGCAGGCGGCCGGGACGGGCAGGTCGTGCCGGTGCAGGATGCGGTGGGCTGGGGATGCGGTGGGCTGGGGATGCGGCGATGCCGCAGCGGGCGGCCGGACGGAGCGGTCCGATCCGGTGTTCGCGGCGCAGACGCAGCCTGCGGGTCGGGGTCCTCGGGGCATCGCGGTGGGACACGAGGGCCTCCCGCGGTCGGTCGTGGATGCCGCGATCCACACCGAACCCAGAAGGCCCTCACCTGTTCAAGCACCCAGCACGCGTGTCACCAACGTCCCGGGACAGCACACCTAGGACGACGACGGGCGGTAGTCCTGGCCGAGGACGACCAGGACGTCCGCGCTCGAGGTGACCTTGCCCTTGGTGACGGAGCCGGTGGACAGGCCCAGCGTCTTGGCGACCTCGGTGGCGTTCTCCTTGTCGGCGGCGTCCGTGTAGACCACCTTCGAGGTCGCCGCGGCGGGGGCGGTGCCGCCGTCCAGGAAGGTGAAGCCGCCGTTGAGGAGGACGACGCGGGCCTTCTGGGTGTTGTCCTTCACACCGCTGGCGTTCTGGACGGAGACCCGGACGGCGGCGTCCTTGGAGGGGCTCTTCGCGGTGCCGCCGAGCACGTCCTTGACCACCCCGGCGCCGGTCTGGGCGCTGAGGGTGCCGTCGGCCTGGACGGGCAGCAGGGCGGTCTTGTAGTCGCCGCCCTTGGCGAGGTCGGCGAGCTTGGCGAGGAAGGTACCGAGGTCCTTGTCGGTCAGCGACGGGTCCAGGATCTGCGCCAGGGTCTGCACGGTGGTCGTCGCGGCCGTCGGATCGGACGACATCTTGCGCAGCACGCCCTGCATGACCTGCCCGAACCGCTGCAACTGGGCGTTCTGGTCCTCGCCGGAGGCGCGGTAGGTGGCGTAGGCGACGGCCATCTTGCCGCTGAGGGTCTGGTTCTCGCCCCGGTGCACCAGGGGCGAGGCGCCCTTCTTGCCGGCGGCCGGGTCGGGGACGTCGGTGTCGGTGTCGACCTCGATGTTGCCGACGAGGTCGACGAGGTTCTGCAGGTAGGGGGTGTCCAGGCGCCAGGTGCCCTGGATCTGGGTGCCGAGGACGGTGTCGAGGGCGTCGCGGGTGCCGGAGGAGCCGTCGTCCGCGACGGACTTGGCCAGGGTGGTGGTGGTGCCGTCGTCGTCCGTGACGGCGAGCGAGTTGGGCAGCAGGACGGTGGTGCCCCGCTCGGTGGTGGTGTTGTCGACGAGCAGCGCCGTGGAGGTGCCGCCCTTCTTGGTGTTGTGCAGGTGGACGACGATCACGTCGCGGTTCTGGGCCCCCGCGGCCGTCGTCCCGCCGGTCTTGGTGTCCGGGTCCGACAGGCCGGGCAGCTTCCCGGCCGCCCAGAGGTAGCCCACTCCGCCGACCGCGACCAGGGCCAGCACCACGACGAGGGCGATCAGGCGGCTGCGGGCGCGGCGCTTGGCCTCCTCGCGGCGCTCGGTGCGGTTCTCGGTGAAGTTCAGCCAGTCGATGACGTCCTCGGCGTCGCCCTCGGGCTCCTCGACGAACGCGAACTGCTCGGTGCGGTAGTCACGTTCGGGCGGGGCGGAGGCCGGGGCCTGGTCGGCGTCGGCGTCGGCGGGGCCGGGCTGCTGCGGGATGTGGGCGGTCTGCTCGGCGACCCGGGGCTGCCGGCCGGTGGCCGCGCCCTGCGCCTGCCCCTGCCCCTGTCCCTGCCCGTAGGGGTCGTACCCGCCGCTCTGGGACGCGCCGGTGCCGTAGGGGCCGTAGGAGGGCGCGGGCGGCTGCTGAGCGGTGCCGTAGGGGTCGTACGGGGGCGCCGGCTGCTGGACGCCCGTGGCGTAGGGGTCGTAGCCGTAGCCCTGCTGCGGGGCCTGCGGCTGCGCCTGCGCGTACGGGTCATAGGTGTCGTACGGCTGCTGCGGAGCCTGCTGGGGGTAGGGCTGCTGCGGAGCCTGCTGGGGCGGGACCTGGCGGTACACAGGCTGCCCGTACTCGTCGTATCCGACGAGCTCGTACTGGTCGCCCCCGTACCCAGCGTCGTATCGGTCGTTCACCGGTAGCCCCTCTCGGCTCACTCGCCGCGGTACAGCTTGCGCTTGTGGATGTAGCGCACGACTCCGTCCGGCACCATGTACCAGATGGGGTCGCCCTTGGCGACTCTCGCACGGCAGTCCGTGGAGGAGATGGCGAGCGCGGGCACCTCGACGAGCGAGACACCGCCCTCGGGCAGTCCGTGGTCCGACAGGTGGTGGCCGGGCCGGGTGCAGCCGATGAAGTGCGCGAGGGAGAACAGTTCCTCGGAGTCCCGCCAGGTCAGGATCTGGCCGAGCGCGTCGGCGCCGGTGATGAAGAACAGGTCCGTGTCGGGGTTGAGGGCGCGCAGGTCGCGCAGCGTGTCCACGGTGTAGGTGGGGCCGCCGCGGTCGATGTCGATGCGGCTCACGGAGAACTGCGGGTTCTCGGCGGTCGCGATGACCGTCATCAGGTAGCGGTCCTCGGCCGGGGAGACGTGGCGGTGGGTCTTCTGCCACGGCTGGCCGGTCGGCACGAACACCACCTCGTCGAGGCCGAACTGCGCGGCGACCTCGCTGGCCGCCACCAGGTGCCCGTGGTGGATCGGGTCGAACGTGCCGCCCATGACTCCGAGGCGGCGCTTGCCCGGCTCCGAGCGGCCGTTGCCGGTGCCGTCCGCCGGGCGGGGTCCGGTGCCGTCCGCCGGGCGGGTCTGCGTGCCGTCGGCCGTGTCGTTCGCCGGACCGGTAGGCGTGTCCTGCTCTCCCATGCGTGCAGACCCTACCGGCCCGGCCTGAGGGCTCCGGCCGCCAGTTCCCCTTCGGCGGCCCGCGACGGTGTCAGCGGTCGCGGTTGAAGCGGGTGGTGACCCACAGCAGGAGCAGCAGGATGAGCAGCGCGCTGCCGCCGGTGACGTAGGGGCTGAGGCTCTCGTGGTTGCCGCCGTGCTCCTCACCCTCCGCGGCGAGGGTGACCAACTGGGCAGCGGTGCTGTGGAAGCTCATCTCGGCAGGACCTATCGCGTGTGGGCGGGATAAAGATGTCGGCCCATGGTAAGCGGGGGTCCCGCCGGCGATCACGCCGACTCCGCCGTTGGGAACCCTGGGCGGCGTTCAGTCGTCTTTCCGCTTGTAGCCCCGTAGCAGGAACCAGGCGGTCAGCGCGCACCCCACGATCATCACGATCAGTACGACCCGGAGCAGGTTGCCCGCCCCCTGCCGCTGGGCGGCGCTCGTGGCCTCGGCCAGCCAGACGGCCGCGGGCGTGTGCTCCATGGCGACGGACTCCTTCGGTGTGGTGCCGTCCACGGTAACTCCGCCTAGGCTGGGCCCTGCTTCGGGGGCGCGAAGGACCGCACGAGGGACCGTAAAGGGCCACTCACACGCACATGGGGGACCACATGTCCGACGACGGCCACCAGCACGACGGGCACGAGAAGGCACCGAGCAGGCAGCGCACACGCTTCCCGGGCATCTCCTCGCGCGCCTACGAGCACCCGGCCGACCGCTCCGCCCTGGTGGCGCTGCGCAAGCTGAGCGGCTTCGACACGGTGTTCAAGGCGCTCAGCGGCCTGCTTCCCGAGCGCAGCCTGCGGCTGCTGTTCCTGTCCGACTCGGTGCGCGTGTCCGACCAGCAGTTCGCCCATCTCCACGACATGCTGCGGGACGCCTGCTACATCCTGGACCTGGAGAAGGTCCCGCCGATGTACGTCAACCAGGACCCGCAGCCGAACGCGATGTGCATCGGCCTGGACGAGCCGATCATCGTGGTCACCACGGGCCTCGTCGAACTGCTCGACGAGGAGGAGATGCGGGCGGTCATCGGCCACGAGGTGGGCCACGCGCTGTCCGGCCACGCCGTGTACCGCACGATCCTGCTGTTCCTGACCAGCCTGGCGGTCCGGGTCGCCTGGATCCCGCTGGGCAACCTCGCGGTCATGGCGATCGTGACGGCGCTGCGCGAGTGGTTCCGCAAGTCGGAGCTGTCCGCCGACCGGGCGGGCCTCCTCGTCGGCCAGGACCTGCAGGCGTCGATGCGCGGCCTGATGAAGATCGCGGGCGGCAACCACCTGCACCAGATGAACGTGGACGCGTTCCTGCAGCAGGCCGAGGAGTACGAGGCGGGCGGCGACCTGCGCGACTCCGTGCTGAAGATCCTGAACCTGCTGCCTCGCTCCCACCCGTTCACCACGATCCGGGCGGCCGAGCTGAAGAAGTGGGCGGCGTCCCGCGACCACCAGCGGATCATGGACGGCCACTACCCGCGGCGCGGCGAGGACAAGGACACGTCGGTCACGGACTCGCTCCGCGAGTCGGCGGCGCACTACTCCAGCAGCGTCAAGAACTCCAAGGACCCGCTGATGAAGCTGGTCAGCGACATCGCCGACGGGGCGGGCGACCTGGGCGGCCGGGTCCGGCGCGGCTTCGGCGGGTTCGCGTCGGCTCCCCCGAAGAACCAGCCCCCGCAGGACCGGACGCCGCACGACCAGCCACCGCCCGACGGCCCCGCGCGGGACGACGACTGACCGCGCCGGCCGACGGAGACAAGCACGGGGACCGGGACGGGGGTCACACCTTCGGCTGGGCGCTCTTCGCCAGGGAGCCGCACAGGGCCGTCGCGCCACTCGTGTCGTACGGGTCGGTGCCCGCCGGGCCGCCCGCCCTGGCGGTCTGGCCGGCCAGCAGCGGGCGCAGGTGGTTGGCCGAGTCCTCGGCGCAGGACAGCGGCCCGGCCTGGACGTAGGAGACGACGACCTGCGCCTGGTGCAGGCGCAGGTCGTCGCGGTCGAAGCGGAAGTGCAGCTCGCGCCGCACGGTGAACAGCGAGGCGTCGGCCTTCGCGCCGGCTCCGGTGGGCCGCAGCGCGTAGACGAAGGTGTGGTCCGCGGTGACCTCGAGGGTGGCGGAGTCGGTCTCGGCGGCCTGCAGCGAGCCCTGGACCCGGACCCTGGCGTCGGCGAGCTCGGCGGCGGTCGGGTCGAAGCGGACCAGCCACCCGGTCGGCGCGTGCCGCCCGTCGGCCGTCGGCTGCGCGAAGCTCTGGTCGAACTGGCCGAGCTGGTCGGCGTCGAGCATGACCCGCACCGGGCGGACGCTCTGCCCGTCGAGCACCTCGGGGTAGAGCGAGGACCGCACGATGTAGTCCTTGGCCGTGGTCAGGGCGGCCACGACCTGGCCGTCGGAGAAGTGTGCGGTACGCCGCGAGGCGGGCAGCGGTATCCCCTCGGCGCCGATGCGGAACTGCGCGGCCGGGCTGTGCTCGTACAGGTACTCGGGATCGGCCGCTCCGGGCACCCTGCCCTGCGGGGACAGCGGGATCACGGTCATTCGCAGGGGCTCCACGGGCTGCCGCGCGCCCGGGGCCTGGTACGGGTGCCGCACGCCCATGTAGATCGCCGTGCCGAAGGCGACCGCGATCAGCATGACGAGGACCAGGGCCTGCCGGGACAGTCCCCGGCGCATGGGCGGGCGGCGGCGCACCGCGGGCGCGTGGTCGGCCATGCGCTCCTGCGCGGAGTACTCCTGCAGGCGGGCAGCACGGACGAACGATTCGTCGAAGACGACGGACCGGTACTCGTCCTCCCCACCCCCGGGGGCGCCCTCGGGTGTCCCCTCAGGTGGGTCTCCAGGCCCTCCCATACCTTTCAGGGTAGGTCTCCTGGGGCTCCGGTAAACGCCCTGGTACACGACAAGTTGGGACAGATTCGGAGGCCGGGACCCTCCGACGGCCCCTGGTGTCCTCGGCCGGCGCTCCTGCCGGCCCCCTTCGGCCCCCCTGCGGCCCCCTGCGGCCCCTAGGGGCTGCGCGGGATGACCGAGACCGCGGGCTGGGAGTGGTCGGCCGGCGCCGAGGGGGGCGCCGCGCCGCTCTGCTCCAGGCCGGTCGAGGCGGGCGGCGGCACCTGGTCCTGACGGCTGGAGGAGCCGCCCCGGTAGACGGCCGCGAAGGCCAGGGCGACCATGCCGATCCCCATCACCAGGGCGAGCATCCAGGCGACCGAACGGTGCCAGCGGACCTGCCTGCCGTACGGCCCGAAGGCGCGGTAGCGGCCCCCGAAGGCATCGGGGTCGTCCAGGTCGTCGAACTCCGGATCATGACCGAAACCGGCGCGGCCACCGGGGCCGTAGCCGTCCTCGTAGCGGTCGCCTCTGCCGTGAGTCCGGCGGGCCTCCGCCTCGGAGGCCTCCGCTCTCGCCTGGGCGGCGGCCAGGAGGCGTTCCACGGCGGTCGGCTCGTGCACCGCGGCCGCCCGTACGAAGGCCTCGTCGAAGACCACGAAGGCGAACTCTTCGTCCGACACCCCGCGGTCGTGGTCGTCGTCGGGCTCCCAGCCGTCAGGGAACGGCATGCCCCCCACGTCCTCCGGCACGGCTCCAGAGTAGACCTGGGGGGTCATTTTGGGCAGACGGTATGGAAATTCATCCGCCTGATGAGACGGCCACCCGGGGTGAGGGCGCGTACCGGACGCGCGTGCCGACCGCATATGCGCCCCCGGCCGGCGGTCCCGTCTCAGCGCCGCACGTGCCCGTCCCCGGTGACGATGTACTTGGTGCTGGTCAGCTCCGGCAGGCCCATCGGGCCGCGGGCGTGCAGCTTCTGCGTGGAGATGCCGATCTCCGCGCCGAAGCCGAACTGGCCGCCGTCGGTGAAGCGGGTGGAGGCGTTGACGGCGACCGTCGTGGAATCGACCAGCTGGGTGAAGCGGCGGGCGGCCTGCTGCGAGGTCGTGACGATCGCCTCGGTGTGGCCGGAGGTCCACAGCCGGATGTGCTCGACGGCCTTGTCCAGCGAGTCCACCACCGCGGCGGCGATGTCGTAGGAGAGGTACTCGGTCTCCCAGTCCTCGGCCGTGGCCTCGACGACGGTCGCGGCGGAGTCCTTGGCGTAGGCCATCACCCGCTCGTCGGCGTGGACCGTGACCCCGGCGTCCGCGAGGGCGTCGAGGGCGCGCGGCAGGAACTCGGCGGCGATGTCCTGGTGGACCAGGAGGGTCTCGGCGGCGTTGCAGACGCTGACGCGCTGCGCCTTGGAGTTGATCAGGATGTCGACGGCCATGTCGATGTCGGCGTGGGCGTCGACGTAGACGTGGCAGTTGCCGGTGCCGGTCTCGATGACGGGGACGGTGGACTCGTTGACCACCGTGCGGATCAGCGAGGCGCCGCCGCGCGGGATGAGGACGTCGACCAGGCCGCGGGCGCGCATCAGCTCGCGCACGCTGTCGCGGCTCTCGCCGGGCACCAGCTGCACGGCGTCGGCGGGCAGACCGGCGCCGCCGACGGCGTCGCGGACGACCCGCACGAGGGCGGTGTTCGACTCGTAGGCGGAGGCCGAGCCGCGCAGCAGGACGGCGTTGCCGGACTTCAGGCACAGGGCGGCGGCGTCGACGGTGACGTTCGGGCGGGCCTCGTAGATGATGCCGACGACGCCGAGCGGGACGCGGACCTGGCGCAGGTCGATACCGTTGGGCAGGGTGGAGCCGCGGACGACCTCGCCGACCGGGTCGGGCAGCGCCACGACGTCCCGGACGTCGGAGGCGATGGCGCGCACCCGCTCGGGGGTGAGCGTGAGCCGGTCGACGATCGCCTCGCTGGTGCCGGCCTCGCGCGCCTTGGCCACGTCCTTGGCGTTGGCCTCGATGATCTCGCTCGTACGGACCTCCAGCGCGTCCGCGATGGCGAGCAGCGCGTCGTCCTTCACCGCGCGCGGCAGCGGGGCGAGGTCGGCGGCGGCGGCTTTGGCGCGGTAGGCGGCCTGGGTGACCGGGGACATGGAGTCGTACGGCGAAAGCGTGGTCATGCCCGCAGCGTAGTGCTCCGCACGCGCGCGTTCACGGCTCATCCCACGCATCGAGACGGGTTCAAAAGGGATGAACCCCCACCGGCGACGCGGGCGGCGGGCCGTAGCCCTCGGCGACGCGCTGGTGGTAGGTCTCGCGGTCGATGACCTCCAGGCCGACGATCTCCCAGGGCGGCAGCTTGGCGGTCTGCCGGTGCTCGCCCCACAGGCGCAGGGCCACGGCGGCGGCGTCGTGCAGGTCGCGGGCCTCCTCCCAGTAGCGGATCTCGGCGTGGTCGCCCGCGTACCTGCTGGTCAGCAGGAAGGGGTGGTCGTGGGCGAGCTGTTCGAGGCCGCGCCGCACCTCGGTCAGCGGCGCCTGGGCGCCGGAGACGCTGAGGGTGACGTGCCACAGGCGCGGCAGGTCCGCCGGTTCCTCGTAGCGGCCGCCGGCGGCGACGCTGGTCAGACGCCCCCCGCCGGCCGTGCGGGAGGGGGCGCCGGCGGCGCCGGCACTGCGGGACGCCGTCCCAGGGCGCACTCGTCTCACGACGGCCTCCTTTACGCAGGGTTCGAGCAGTGCTCGTGCGGAATGTGTCCCTGGGTCAAAGTTGAGCAGGCCGCAGACCGTCGTGTGGCACTTTTGCGGAACGTCCACCACCGGGAGCGGACGTTTCGGTCGTTTACGGGTGCAGGACCACCAGGTCGTCCCTGTGTACGACCTCCCGCTCGTACGCCGGGCCGAGTTCCCGGGCCAGTTCCCGCGTCGAGCGGCCGAGCAGCTGGGGGATCTCCTTGGCGTCGAAGTTGACCAGCCCGCGCGCCACCGCACGCCCGTCGGTGTCGCGCAGTTCGACCGGGTCACCGGCGCTGAAGTCGCCCTCGACGGCGGCGATCCCGGCCGGCAGCAGCGACTTGCGCCGGTCCACGACCGCGCGCACCGCCCCGTCGTCCAGGGTCAGCGCGCCCTGCGGGGTGGACGCGTGCTGCAGCCACAGCAGCCGGTCGGCGGAGCGCCTGCCGGTGGGGTGGAAGTAGGTGCCGGTGTCGCCGCCGGACAGCGCCTCGGCCGCGTGGACGGCGCTGGTCAGCACGACGGGGATGCCGGCGGCGGCGGCGATCCCGGCGGCCTCGACCTTGGTGACCATGCCGCCGGTGCCGACGCCCGCCTTGCCGGCGCTGCCGATCTCGACGCCCGCCAGGTCGGCGGGCCCGCGCACCTCGGCTATCCGCGAGGTGCCCGGCCGGGACGGGTCGCCGTCGTACACGCCGTCCACGTCGGACAGCAGCACCAGCAGGTCGGCGTGGACGAGGTGGGCGACGAGGGCGGCGAGGCGGTCGTTGTCGCCGAAGCGGATCTCGTCGGTGGCGACGGTGTCGTTCTCGTTCACCACCGGGAAGGCGCCCATGGCGAGCAGCTTGTCGAGGGTGCGGGAGGCGTTGCGGTGGTGGGCGCGGCGGCTCATGTCGTCGGAGGTGAGCAGAACCTGGCCGACGCGGACGCCGTAGCGGGCGAAGGACGCGGTGTAGCGGGCGACGAGCAGGCCCTGCCCGACGCTGGCGGCGGCCTGCTGGCGGGCCAGGTCCCGGGGGCGGCGGCGCAGGCCGAGCGGGGCGAGTCCGGCGGCGATGGCGCCGGAGGAGACGAGGACGATCTCCCGTTCCCCGCCGCCCGCCTGTCTCCCGCCACCGCCCTCAGCGGAGGCCCTTCGGGCCGCCCATTCGTTTCGACTCTTGGCGAGCACGTCGACGAGCGCGTCCACGCGGTCGGCGTCCAGGCCGCCCGAGGCCGTGGTGAGCGACGAGGAACCCACCTTGACGACGATCCTGCGGGCCTCGCGCACGCCCTGCCTTGCCGTGGTCACCTCGGTCGTCATCCCCTCGCGTCTGCGGGCTCCACCACCAGGCAATCTACGCGAAGGGGGCCGGTCGCCGTGCATCGGTCCAGTCCCCGGACAGGCGCCGGGTGACCGTACCGTCACCCACCGTGCACGGCAAAAAGGTTGCGTCGGTTGCATATAGAAGTTAAAGAGCCGGCCAACATATTTTGAACACCGTGCCACAGAAGACAGTTCGCCCCACCAAACGCATCCTCATACGCTCGGGCAAGAGCCCGTACGACGTCGTGTCGGTCGAGGAGGCCCTGCACCGCGACGTGATCGCCACCAACGCCGGCAACCTGATCTTCAGTGACGCGGCTCACAAGATCCTCCAAGCGCCGGGGACCGAGGTCGTCTCGAACGGCATACAGGCCCACGCGGCCGCGGCGGGCCGGATCAACGAGGAGTACGACGTCTTCGTGGTGCCCCTCGCCAACGCCTTCCGGCCGTCGTTCGAGGCCGGGCTGCAGCGGCTCACCCGGCTGATCAGCCGGCTGCGGATCCCGGTGGTGGTGCTGGGCATCGGGGCGCAGGCCGGGCTGAACTACAACGCGGCGCGGCTGAAGCCGATGGAGCAGACCGTGCGGGCGTTCGTCTCGGCGGTGCTCGACCGCAGCGCCTCGATCGGGGTGCGCGGCGAGTTCACCGAGAAGTACCTCAAGGACCTGGGCTACCGGGACGTCGAGGTCATCGGCTGCCCTTCGCTGTTCCTGCACGGCAAGGAACTCGCCGTGCACAAGCGGGTGGCGGAGCTGACCGCCGGCTCCCGCATCGCGGTCAACGGCTCGCACAACGCGGTGCAGAAGCAGGGGCTGGACAAGGTCATCGCGCGTGCCCACGCCCGCTATCCGCACCTGCGCTTCATCGGGCAGAACCTCAGCGACGCGCGGCAGCTGCACTGGCGGGACCTGTCCGACCCGAACGCCGCGGTGACGGCGATGCCGACCCACCCGGACCACCCGATGTACCGGGAGGACAAGGTCCGCGTCTACGTCGACCCGGTCACCTGGATCGAGGACCTGCGCGGCTTCGACTTCTCCTTCGGCTCCCGCATCCACGGCAACATCGCCGCGCTGCTCGCGGGCACGCCGGCGACCGTGCTGTGCGGCGACTCGCGGACGCTGGAGCTGTGCCGCTACTTCGACATCCCGCACCACCGGATGGACCGGCTGCCCGACGACGTCGACCCCGCCAGGCTCTACGCGGAGGCCGACTTCACCGCGCTGACCGGCGGCCACCTGGAGCGCTTCGAGCGGTTCACGGCGTTCCTGGAGCGCAACGGCCTGGAGAACACCTTCACCCACGGCGACGGCGGCGCCGCCTTCGAGGCCCGCATGCGCTCCCTCAGCTTCCCGCCCGGCATCCGGCCGTGGAACGAGACCGACGTCACCTCGCTCGCCTCGCGGTTCGGCTGGCTGCACCGCCAGGTCGCCGAACTGTCCGCGGAGAACGACCGGTTGAAGCGCGAGCTGCAGCGCGGTGAGAGCAGCCGGCCGGCCGCGGCGGCGGGCACGACGTCCGTGTACCGCAAGGCCCGGCGGGTGGTCGGCCGCCCCCTCCGCCGCGCCCTGCAGTCCGGTCGCCAGTAGGCGTTAGGCCGCCGCTGCCGTCCCGCCGGGGGCCGTGAGCACCCGGCGGGCCTTCCGCACGGCCCTGCGCAGCACGGAGTCGGCGGCGCCCTCCCGGTAGCCCGGGAAGGCGCGGGCCTCGCGGGGGGCGGCGAGGTAGACGGAGTCCGGGACGCCCGCGCGCTCGTCGCGGAAGTGCGGGTAGACGAGGTAGAGGCGGCGGCCCTTCTTCTCCAGCAGGGCCGGAGCCTGCTTCTTGGCCTTGACGAACCGCACGACCTCCGTGAGGAGTTCGGGGCGTTGCTCGGCCACCAGGTGCAGCCTGAGCCGCTCTTCGACCTTGAGGCGGCGGGCGACGCCCTCGGTCCAGTACTTCTCCGTCAGCGGCCGTGCCAGCTCGAACTTGTGCCGTCGTACCTCCTCGCTGTCCTTGAGGTACTTGGGGCCGAACTGCGGCAGCAGGGTGACCAGGAAGGGCCGGATCATGAGCGCGTCGCGCCGCTCGCCGGCCGGGACGTGCTCGGCTATCAGGTTCATCAGGGCGCGGGCGGAGTCGAAGCGCAGGGTGTAACTCCCGCTCTTGGTCACGTGCTTGCCGTCCGCGCGGCCCACCAGGTAGTAGCAGGTGTGGTCGGCGACCACCGAGACGCCGTTCGCCCGCAGGTAGGCCTCCATCGTGAACAGCGCGTCCTCGCCGGTCCACAGGGACTCGTCGAAGCGCATGCCGTGCCGCTCCAGGAAGGAGCGCCGGAACAGCTTCTGCGCGCTGAGCGTGAACTTGATGTTGGAGGAGAAGACGTCCGTACGGTCCAGGGTCTTGCCCCACATCGACTGCGGCGGCTTGCGGTTGATCCCCTCTACCCGGCCGAGCACCACGTCGGTGCCGTTGCGGTCGGCCATCGCCACCATGCGCTCCAGCGCCTCGGCGCCGAGCCGGTCGTCGGCGTCGAGGAAGAAGACGTAGCGCCCCGCGGCCTTCCCCAGGCCGACGTTGCGCGGGCCGCTGGGCCCGCCGGAGTTGTCCTGCCGGATCACCGTCACCGGCATGGGCACGCGGGCGGCGAACTCCTCGAGGTACTCCCCCGTGTCGTCCGTCGAGCCGTCGTCGACCGCGATGACCTCCATGCGTGCCGGGTCGATGGTCTGCGACTCGACGGAGGCCAGGCAGTCGATCAGATAAGGCATCGCCTCGTACGCCCCGATGATCACGCTGACATCAGGCTGCGCGACGCTCACGGTTCCCCCTTGGTCAAAGGTGTATTTCCCCCGTATCGGCATAATCGCAACTTGTTAGACGGGGAACCGCCCGAGGAGGTTGCCTTGCGACTCAAAATGAGTGACGCACGTCACATGACGCGCGGACTTGACGCACGGCCCGTGACGGCCGACCAGACCGGACACCCTGACAGTACGCACGGCGGGTGAGAGCCGCTCAGCGAGCGGTACGAGGAAGCGGTAAGAGACGGGAAAGGGCCCGGACCCCGAGGATCGCTCCTCGGGGCCCGGGCCCCTGGTGTCCGGCGGGGCGCGGTCAGCGCCTGGTCGCGCCGTCCGTGTCGCCGTTCGCCGGCACCGGCTGCTGCGCGGACAGCGCGTCCGACAGCTCGTCGGCCCCGGCGGCGCCGGCCGCGGCCCGCGTCTCCTGGCCGAGGTTGCGGGTCTCGGCCTTCAGCGCCAGGTCGGCCACCGCGGTGTTGAACTGCGCGATGGACGCCGGCTCGTCGGGGCCGAGGAGGTACTGCTTGAGCTCCTTGCGGTCCTCGGCCAGCGGGTCGGCGGCCGGGTCGCGGACCGCGCCCAGCAGCTCGCCCAGTTCGGCGGCGCTGTTGGACAGGATCACCGCGGCGCGCACGGCCGTGTTCTGCCGCTTGAACTCCTCGTCGCCCAGCCCGGCGGAGTCCGTGACCGCGTACGGCTTGCCGCTGGCGATGAAGTCGGAGACCACGCTGGAGATGTCGGAGACCATCGCGTCGGAGACGTTGAAGCAGTCGTACAGGCGCGGCTCGGCGCCCGTGATGACCCGGTGCTCCCAGGCGGGGAAGGAGCGCCAGTAGGCGTCGTTCCACTGGTCCCGCAGCCGGGCGATCTCCTCGTGCTTCCGCGGGTCGGCCACGCCGTCGCGGCTGGCCTCGGCCTCGTCGCCCCGGTCGCCGGCGGCACCGGACAGCTCGGCCAGCCGGGCCTCGACGCGGGCCAGCTCGGCCTTGGCGCGGTCCTGCGCGGCGGCGTCGGCGGTGAAGCGGGAGTCGGCGGCGCGCCCGGCGGCGGCCTTCTCGACCAGGGCGGTGATGCGCTGGTGGGCGGCCTTGGCGTCGGCGCTGCGGGTGCCGGTGAAGGGGTGCGGCTTGTACAGGACGCGGACCGGCGGGTCGGCCTTGACGAGCTTCTTCACGATGTTCTCGCCGGCCAGCAGGATCGAGGTGTTGCCCGGGTTGTCGTCCCAGCCCTCCCAGGTGGGCGCGTACAGCACGGTCGGGCAGCGTCCGTCGGCGGCTTCGCCGCGGGGGTCCTCGGAAGCGCCCCGCCAGGTCTGGATCGGCGCCAGCTGCGGACGGCCGACCTCGACGATGTCCTCGTCGCGGACGCCGACGTCCGCTATGGCGTAGCGGTCGCGGCCCGCGCGGCCGGCGGTCCACACCTCGTCGTACACCTTGCTGAAGGGGTTCACGCTGGCGAGCTTGTCGCTGTCGCCGTGGCCGATGAAGACGTGCTTCATGGTGGGCACGCGCAGCAGGTGGATGTTCTTGCCGACGTTCGCCGCGTACAGCGCGACCCGCACGGTGGACAGGTCCATGTTCATCAGGTGCACACCGCCGGGCACGCAGATGACGGGGACCGTGGTGGGCGCGAGGTTCGCCAGGATGACGCGCTCGCGCAGGATGACCAGCGGCCGGGAGTCGAGCTGCTCCATCGTCTCCAGCCACATGTTGACCTGGTAGGCGGAGTCACGGGAGCCGGAGAAGTACAGCACCGTCTCGGGCTGGTACTCGCGCAGCCAGTCGTCGACGGCGGCCAGCACCTTCTCCGCGGTCGGCGGGATCTTCCGGCCGCGGACGTACGGCATCAGCGCGAGGACGTACCCGCAGCCCAGCACGAGGGTGACGCCGATCCCGGTGAAGGCGGCCACGGGCGAGTCCATGGCCGCCGAGACCAGCACGCCCACCACGGCGGCGAGGTCGAGGTGGAGCATCTTCTCGGCCGAACGGTTGAGCAGGCGGCGCGGCGGGGCGTCCGGGATGCGGATGCGGGAGGCCAGATCGACGTTGCGGGTGGCGACCGGCATCCGGCGGCGGTTGCGGATCAGGGTGACCAGGGCGCCGTGCGGGGCCTGCAGTCCGTAGAAGGCGATGAAGCCGGCGATCGCCCCGTAGAAGACCAGGTTGTCCGACAGGGACATCCGGGCGAGCAGCAGGACCAGCAGCAGCTGCCGGATCAGGAAGCGGATCGACAGGCCGGCGCGGACCTTGCTGAGCCGGTTGATGAGGTAGCTGCCCTTGCGGTGCAGATAGTGGTCCGCCAGGTACGTCACGGCGGCCGCTGCCGCGAAGGCGTAGACGCTCGGGAGGAGCGCGGCCAGCATGAGTGCCGGGTAGCCCAGCATCATGAGGACCGCCGCGGCCAGTTCGGCCGCACTGCCCACCCGGGCGACGCGAATAGCGGTGGATATCACGGAGAACCTGCTCTGGGAGGGGGGAGTGCCGGTTTGTTCTAAGATGCGCAGGATTTGCGGGTAATGCATCTGGTACGGACTCAGGCCCCTGTGAACGCCCGCTTAACGAGCAATCTCAGAGGCCTGAATTACCGAAGTCCAATTGCGCCGATTATTACACGCCGTCCTGACGGTCCAGCACCGAGGCCAGTGCCTGCTCGAATCCGGTGGCCTTCGCCGCTCCCGCCGTCGGGTCCTGCTGGCGGACGTCGATCACGTGCCCGGTCAGTTCCGAGAGCAGCACGTCGAGCGAGGTGCGCGCCACGGCCTCGGAGGACAGCAGGCTGCCCGCGGGCTCCTGGCCGAAGGCCTTGGTGCGCATCGGCGTCGCGGTGCGCTCGGGGTTGATGCAGTTGACCCGGATGGCCTCGCCCGCCCACTCGTCGGACAGCGCCTGGGTGAGGTTCACCATCGCGGCCTTGGTCGAGGAGTAGAGGCTGTACTCGGCGCGGCCCCGGGTGTAGCTGCTGGAGGTGTAGAGCAGCAGCTGGCCCTTGGTCTCGACGAGGTACTTGTAGGCCGAACGGGCGATCTGCACCGGGGCCAGGTAGTTGACCTTCAGCGCCTCCTCGATGGTGGCGTTGTCCGTCTCGGCCAGCTTGCCTATGCGCAGCACGCCCGCGGTGTTGACGACGTAGTCGATGCGCCCGGTCTCCGCGTACGCCTTGGACAGCGCGTCGTCGACCTCCTCCGGGTTCTCCACGTGCGTGCCCGTGGTGGAACGGCCGAGCGCGTACACCGTGGCGCCGTAGGACTCGGCGAGTTCGGCGATGTCCTTGCCGATGCCGTAGGAGCCGCCGAAGATGACGATCGTCCTGCCGGTCAGCAGCTCGCGGTAGGCCTCCTCGCCGTTCTGCTCGGGGGCGGCCGTGGAGGCGAGCTGGAAGAGCTTGTCGGCGATGAAGACGTCGACCGGCTGAGTGACCTTCATGTTGTACTCGTCGCCGGCGACGACGTGGATCGGCACGTCGGGCAGGTACTTGAGCACGACGGAGCAGTCGTCCGTGGCCTGGAAGTTGGGGTCACCGGCGGCGACCTGGTAGGCGCGGCGGATCGTGGACAGCTTGAAGGCCTGCGGGGTCTGGCCGCGACGCAGCCGGGAGCGGTCCGGGATCTCGGTGATGAACTCGCCGTCCTCGCCGTGCGTGCGGGTCACGATGATGGTGTCCGCGGACGGGATGGCGACGTCGACGGCCTGGTAGCGCTCCAGGGCGGCGACGCAGTCGTCGATCACACGCTGCGACAGCAGGGGGCGTACGGCGTCGTGGAACAGGACGTTGAGGTCCTCGCCCTCGGCCAGGCCCTCGCCGAGTGCCTCGATGGCGCGCTCGGTGGTCTCGTTCCGCGTGGAGCCGCCCTCGATGATCTTCTTGACCTTCGTGAACCCGGCCTTGGCGACGATTTTTTCGATGTCGGGGACGTAGCCCGGCGCCATCAGCACGATGACGTCGTCGATCGAGTCGGCCTTCTCGAAGGTGGTCAGGGTGTGCTCGATGACAGCCTTGCCGGCGATCTTCAGCAGCTGCTTGGGGATCGACAGACCCACGCGCTGGCCGGTGCCACCGGCCAGGATCACTGCGGTGGTACGGGGCTTGGCTATGTGCTGGGACACAGGAGACCTACCTTGGGGCGACAGGGAACGGGGAAATGGTCCCACTTGCGGTTACCGCAGTGCAAGGTGAGCGCCGTTCGCCGCATATGTGCGCGCCATCTGTCATTCATCTTGCACCGCCGGTGACGGACGAGTCCGTTCGTGGCGCCGGTGGAATTGCGGTGAGTGACTTCACAGGGAGTTCACTTGGCCGGGTGACGCCCGAACGGCTCAACGGCGCCGCAGCCGCTTGAGGCAACGGTGGCCGAGCACCTTCACGAGTTCCTTGGAAGGCGTCTGATGAACCGTACGCGCCTTGGCCGGGTCGGTGTGCCGCACGGGTGCCGCGGCGGCCGCGGCGAGCGCGCCGTACAGTGCCTGGGCGGCCACCTCGGGGGCGATCCGCGGCTCGCCGGTCGCCTCCCGGACCTGGGGTCCCGGCACGGCCGACAGCAGCGCGAGGTCGCCGATGACGCGCACGCCCGTGCCGCCGATCCGCTCGGCCATCCCGGCGCCGATCGCGGCGGCGACCTCCAGGGCCCAGACCGGGGTGGTGATCTTCACGTCCTCGGGCGACGGACTGCACGCGTTCTTCATATGCATCACCGCGCCGTTGCGCACGAGCCGCGAATACAGCTCGGCCGGCAGCTCATTGCCGCGGAATTCCTTGTTAAGATTCCGCAGCATTTCGGTCTCGGCGAGGGTAAGGGAACGGTTGGCCGTGTCCGGGACCGCTTGCAGGAGATTCTCCGGGAGGCCGAGGAGCGCCTCGAAGGTGCGCAGCAGCCCGCCCTTGTCGCGGTCGTCCACCACGACGACGGTGACCCTCTCGGGACCGGCCACCCGCACCCAGCGCTCGATCAGCCGGTCGTGCCGGTGCCGCCGCCAGAAGCTGGGGTTGGGCTGTTCGTACGGCGCCTTCCTGAGCATGTGCTCGAGCCAGTTCCCGTAGTCCATGCGCAGGCCGTTCTGCACGTACTGCTGCCACTGCGAGGGCATGATCTTCGCCAGCGGGCGCAGCGTCACCAGGACGTGCACGCGGTCACCGCCGAGCTGCTCGACGATCCGCGCGGCGGTCGCGTCGTCCTCGGCGTCGGCGAAGAACTCGCTGCTGACGACGGAGGTGCGCCCGCCGGTCGCGTTCACCTGCTCGAGGAGTTTGCGCCAGTGCCGGTCGGTGGGCACCGGGTCGCCCAGCATGGCGGGCCGGGCGCAGGCGGCCAGCGCGGCTTCCATCGGGTGCCTGGTGTGCGCCGGGAACACGACGCCGTGCGCGGGCAGCCGGTCCCTGGCGGCGAACAGCGCGCCCTGGATCGAGGTGGTCCCGGTCTTGTGCGGGCCGATGTGCAGCAGCCGGGTGCCGGCGGGCAGCGGGGCGATGCCGTTCACCCGGGCGTCGTCTCTCGTACAGTCCGTCTCCATGGTCAGAGGATGGTAAGAGCGCTTCCTGAGACCTGGCTGAGGCTTCCTGAGACCTGACTGAGAGAGACCTGACTGAGAGAGGCCTGACTGAGAGAGGCCTGACTGAGAGAGACCTGGCTGAGAGACGCCTGGCTGAGAGAGGGTCTGGCTGAGAGAGGGTCTGGCTGAGAGAGGGTCTGGCTGAGAGAGGGTCTGGCTGAGAGAGGGCCTGGCTGAGAGAGGGCCTGGCTGAGAGAGGGCCTGGCACGCGGATGAGTCCCAGGCCCTGTCCTCACACGGACTTCTCACGCCGAGGGCGTCACGCCGGTACGACCCCGGGGCGGCCGGACTCGACCCGCAGCCGCGCCAGGGTGCTCGGCGTCGCCTGCGGGCGGACCACCGTGTCGACCACCCGGACCTGTGCGTCGATGCCGTCTTGGCGGATGTCGAAGAGGTGGTAGCCGCGGTGGGCGTCGATCAGCTTCCAGTGCGGGTTGTCCGGCATCCGCGGATCCCACGTGGCGTGGAAGGCGGCCTGGTCCTGGTCGCCGTTGCTGGAGATGGAGGTGCCGACGAACTCGGCGCCGACGACGTCGGATTCCGGGTCGGCGAAGTCCTCCTTCAGATCGCTGATCATCGTCAGGTGCCGGTCGCCGCTGAGCACCACCGGGTTGCGGACGTCCGCGAACTCCCGCATCAGCGCGTTGCGTTCGGCCTGGTAGCCGTCCCAGGCGTCGTAGTACCAGAGCTTGCCCTCGCCGACCTGCAGGTCGGTCTCGGCCATCATGATCTGCGAGGCGATCAGGTTCCAGCGGGCCGGTGAGCCGTGCAGCCCGTCCAGCAGCCACTGCTTCTGCGCGGCGCCCAGCATGGTCGCCGACGGGTCCTCGGCGCCGGCCTGGCTCGTGGCCTGGTCGCTGCGGAACTGCCGGGTGTCCAGCACGTTGAGCCGGGCGAGGCGGCCGAACTCCAGGCGGCGGTACATCTGGATGTGCGGGCCGTCCGGGATCGCGGTGGCGCGGACCGGCATGTGCTCGTAGTACGCCTGGTAGGCCGCCGCCAGCCGGGCGACGAACGCGTCGTGCGACTGCTTGCCGGGGTCCTGCGGGATCTCGCCGGCGAAGTCGTTGTCGACCTCGTGGTCGTCGAAGGTGACCACCCAGGGGGCGTTCGCGTGCATCGCGGCGAGGTCGGGGTCGCTGCGGTACTGCGCGTAACGGTTGCGGTACTGCGTCAGGGTGTACGGCTCCCCGGTCCCCTCGTGCCGTCGTACGCCCGTCGACGACGGCGTCGACTCGTAGATGTAGTCGCCGACGAACAGGACGACGTCGGGGTCCTGGGCGAGCATGTCGGCGTACGGCGTGAAGTAGCCGTGCTGCCAGTTCTGGCAGGAGGCCAGCGCGACGCGCAGGGAGCCGCCCCGGCTGTGCGGGTGGGGGGCCGTGCGGGTGCGGCCGACCGGGGAGAGCACGCCGCCGGCGCGGAAGCGGTACCAGTACGCGCGGGCCGGGCGCAGACCCCGTACGTCGACGTGGACGCTGTGCCCGTACTCGGGCCGGGCCTGGGCGACGCCCCGGCGCACGGGCTTGCGGAACCGCTCGTCCTCGGCGATCTCCCACTCGACGGGCACGACGTCGTCGGGCATGCCGCCGCCATTGAGCGGGTCGGGCGCGAGCCGGGTCCACAGCACGACGCCGTCGGGCAGCGGGTCGCCGGAGGCGACGCCGAGGGCGAACACGCCGTCGGGCAGGGTGGCCGCGGCGGCCCGGGCGGTGCCGGGCAGCCACAGCTGGACGGAGGCGGCGGCGCCGAGGACGGCGGCACCGGCGGTCAGAAAGCGGCGTCGGTCGGGTGTGCTGATGCCGGTCATCGGCGAACTCCCATGCCTCGCTGGCCTCTTGGACACGTGGAAGCTCACGCGTCGGGGCGGTCCAACCGTTGAACACAGAAGCTCGCGTGCATGACGAATCGGCAGACAGCAGAAGACCCGTTGCGACACGGGAACAACAACGATGAACGTCGTTCCTTCGCAACGGGTCTCACGGCACGTGGGACACGCGTGTGGGGGGCCTGTCGGCGGACCCGCCACACGCGTGTGGGGGCCGGTCGGCGGACCCGTCCGTCAGTCGCCCAGCGACCTGCCGAACTGGGCCCCGGTGCGGGGCAGTTGGACGGTGCCCGGGCCGAAGGAGAACGAGCCGCGCGCGGTGATGCCGGAGGAGGTCGGGGAGAAGACCCACACGGAGCCGTCGGAGGCGTTCTCGTTCGGGTCGCCGACGGCCAGGCCGTCCTTCCGGTCGCCGTTGCCGTCGACCAGGGCGGTCTCCGCGCCGAAGCGGTCCGCCTTCTCCGCGGTGCCGGGCACCCCGCCGGTGTTCTGGCTGAACGACCTGGCACCGGTGCCGGTGAGTCCGTTCGCGCCGCCCCGCAGCACGAGGACGCGGCCCGCGTCGGTGACGCCGTCGAGGTCCTCGCCCGGCAGGCCGGTGGCCACGTCGAGGTAGCCGTCGCCGTCGGTGTCGCCGATGGACAGGCCCGATCCCATGCCGTCGCCGCGCTCGCCCGCGCCCGGCACGCCCGGGGTGTCCTGGTTGATCCACACCGGCTCGCGCGTGCCGGAGACGCCGTCCGGGCCGCCGTAGACGATGGCCAGGGCGCCGCCCCTGGTGGGCATCTCGACGTCGCTGTCGTAGGCGTCGAAGGAGTGGCCGACGACGATGTCGCCGTAGCCGTCCTTGTTCAGGTCGCCGATCGCGACCTCCTCGCCGCCGACGGGGCGGCCCTGGGCGTCCTTGGGGAAGGCCGTGACGGTGAGGCCGTCGGGGCCGCCCGTGAGCAGGGCGATCCCGCGCGAGTCGGGCTCGTCGGGGCTGCTGGTGCGCACGGCGAGGTCGGCGATGCCGTCGCCGTTCACGTCACCCGCCGCGAGGGACCGGCCCTGCAGGGAGTGGCCGGGGTCGACGGTGAAGTACGTCGTCCGGGTACCGGGCTTGTCCCGGGTGAACGGTCCGTGCACCACGGCGCCGTCCGCCTGCGCGGTGTCCGGATGGATGCCGAGGCGCACCAGGTCGGGGTGGTGGTCGCCGTCCACGTCGGCGACCGTGAAGTCCCGCATCGCCATGGCGTCCGGCAGCCCGGACAGCACCGTCGGCCGGGCCGACAGCCCCTTGGGGCCGCCCCAGTTGACCTCGATGAAGGTGCCGTGGTCGCCGTCCATCGGGGTCCAGGACACGACCGAGAGCAGGTCGGCGTAACCGTCCTCGTCGAGGTCGGCGGTGCGCAGCCCGGAGCCGTACCCGGTCTCGGGCGACTCCGCGTTCTCCCGGGCCGCCCAGCTCAGCACCTGCCTGCGGGAGGGGGACAGCCCGCTCGCCGAGCCGTACAGCACCGTGATCGCGCCCGCCTTCGGCAGGGAGCCCAGCGCGGTTCCGGGCGCGCCGATCGCCAGGTCGGGGTAGCCGTCGCCGTTGAAGTCGTCGTGCAGGCGCTTGCCGCTGGGGCCGGTGGTGGTCGCCGCCTGGACGGCGGGGGCGGCGAGGACGCCGACGGCGAGCGCGAGACCGGCGCCGACGGCGAGCGCCAGCCGCCCACGGCGGGTGCGTGGGCGGCGGGAACGTGAGGTCATGGGGAACACGTGTCCTGGGGTCGTGAGCGGGGTCAGTCGGAGAACGCGGTGCCGAGCTGGGCGCCGGACGCGGTGGTGCCCAGCGTGCCCGCCCCGAAGACGAAGGAGCCCTTGGCCGTGGCGCCGGCGGAGGTCGCACGGAACACCCAGACGGCACCGGCGCGGGAGTCCTCCCAGGGCGCGCTGACGACCGGCTCGGTCCTGCCGTCGCCGTTCGCGTCGATGAGGTGGACGGCGGCGCCGAAGTGGTCGTCGGTCTCGGCCACGCCGGGCACGTCCGCGCTGTTCTGGTCGAACGCCTTGGTCCCGGCCCCGGTCGGCCCGGTCGGCCCGCCGGGGATGACGACGAAGGCGCCGGCGTTCTTCCGCCCGCCGAAGCTCTCGTACGGAACGCCCGCCAGGATGTCGCCGTACCCGTCGCCGTTCACGTCCCCGACCGAGACGTCCTCCCCGAACCCGTCCCCGAACTCCTTCACGCCCGGCACCCCGGGCGTGTCCTGGGTGATCACGCGGGGCGCGGTGTCGGCGAGGCCCTGCTTGCCGGCGCGCACGACGCGGACGGCGTTCCGGCCGTCGACGACGAGGTCGGCCCGGCCGTCGCCGGTCAGGTCGCCGAGCGCGACGCTGTCGGCCTTCGGGCCGTCCAGCTTCGTCAGGTGGACGGGGACGCCCAGTCCGTCGCGGCCGCCGCGCGCGTAGTAGACGTAGTTGCCGTAGGTGCCCTCGTCGTCCCAGCCGTCGGACGCGCGGGCCACCGTGACGATGTCGTCGGCGCCGTCGCCGTCCGTGTCGCCGACCGCCACCGTGACCACGATCTTCATCGGCTCGTCGTTGTCGGTGAAGGTCTGCCCTTCCTGCACGGCCGCGGGGACGCCGTCGCGGCCGAACGGGCCCCACATCACGCGGCCGCTGCGGGCCAGGTCCTGGTGCCCGTCGCCGTTGAAGTCGCCGGCGACGGTGAGCGGGGCCTGGTTGAGACCGGTGCCCTCGGCGGGCAGCACCTTGCCGGAGACGAACCCGGCGCGGCTGCCCCACAGTATGGTCCGGGACGCCGCCCGCTCGATGCCGTCCTGCTGCCAGCGCTCGTCGGCCGACTCGACCAGCAGGTCGGTGAAGCCGTCGCCGTCGAGGTCGGCCGCGCTCATCCGGAAGCCGAACATGTCGTTCTTCTCGGGCGTGCCGGGGATGCCGGGCGACGCCTGCGTGTAGACCTTCCGGGAGGCGGCGAGCAGGCCCTTCGGGCTGCCGTACAGCACGGCGACGTAACCGGCCTTGGTCTTGCCGCCGACGGTGGCGTAGGGGGCGGCCACGGCGAGGTCGGCGTAGCCGTCGCCGTTGAAGTCCTGCCGCGCCTCGCGCGTCGGCGCGGGCTGGGCGTGGGCGGCCGGTACGGCGGCGGTGACGGCGCTCGTGGCGAGCAGGGCGACCGCGATCGCCACGGCACGGCGGGCGGTGGCACGCCGGGCGGTGGGTACGGCGATGGACTGGGGCACGACGACAGACTCGGGCACGTCGACTCCGTTGGGCTGGAGGGCGGATGAGCTGAAAAGCTGTTGACCGCCCACTACGACTCACCGGATCCGGCGGAAGTTGCCCCGGAATGCGTCACGGATTCGCCCGGCGTTCACCCGCGGGCCGCGGGTGAACGCCGGCGCGCCCTCGATCAGAACGGCTCGAAGCCCTCGAACTCGCCGAACGACTCGTCCCGTTCCGCCTGCCGGTCCCGGCGCCGCTGTGCCGCGGGCCGGGGCGCCTCGAAGCGGTGGTCCTCGCCCCGGCGGCCCAGCATCTCCGCCCCGGCCGTCACGGACGGCTCCCAGTCGAAGACGACCGCGTTCTCCTCGGGCCCGATGGCGACGCCGTCCCCGGCGCGGGCGCCGGCCTTCATCAACTCGTCCTCCACGCCGAGCCGGTTGAGCCGGTCGGCGAGGTAGCCCACGGCCTCGTCGTTGTTGAAGTCGGTCTGCCGCACCCAGCGTTCGGGCTTCTCGCCGCGCACCCGGAACAGGCCGTCGTCCTCCCGCGTCACCGTGAAGCCGGCGTCGTCCACGGCCTTCGGCCGGATGACGATCCGCGTCGCCTCCTCCTTCGGCAGCGCGGCCCGCGCCTTGGCCACCGACTCGGCCAGCGCGAAGGACAGTTCCTTCAGCCCGAGGTGGGCGACGGCGGACACCTCGAAGACCCGGTACCCGCGGGCCTCCAGGTCCGGCCGCACCATCTCGGCGAGGTCCTTGCCGTCCGGCACGTCGATCTTGTTGAGGACGACGACCCGCGGCCGGTGGCCGAGGCCGCCGTACTCGCGCAGCTCCGCCTCGATGACGTCCAGGTCGGAGACGGGGTCGCGGTCGGACTCCAGCGTCGCGGTGTCCAGCACGTGCACGAGCACGCTGCACCGCTCCACGTGCCGCAGGAACTCCAGCCCCAGTCCCTTGCCCTGGCTGGCGCCCGGGATCAGTCCGGGCACGTCCGCGATGGTGTACACGGTCGAACCCGCCGTCACCACACCGAGGTTGGGCACCAGCGTGGTGAACGGGTAGTCGGCGATCTTCGGCTTGGCCGCGCTCAGCACCGAGATCAGCGAGGACTTGCCCGCGCTCGGGTAGCCGACGAGCGCCACGTCGGCGACCGTCTTCAGCTCCAGCACGATGTCCCGCAGGTCCCCCGGCTCGCCGAGCAGCGCGAAACCGGGCGCCTTGCGCCGCGCCGACGCCAGCGCCGCGTTGCCGAGCCCGCCGCGGCCGCCCTGCGCGGCGACGTAGGACGTGCCGTGCCCGACGAGGTCGGCGAGGACGTTGCCCGCCTTGTCGAGGACGACGGTGCCGTCCGGCACCGGCAGGACGAGGTCCTGGCCGTCCTTGCCGGACCGGTTGCCGCCCTCGCCGGGCTTGCCGTTGGTGGCCTTGCGGTGGGGCGAGTGGTGGTAGTCGAGGAGGGTGGTCACGGACTGGTCGACGGTGAGGATCACGTCGCCGCCCCGGCCGCCGTTGCCGCCGTCCGGGCCGCCGAGCGGCTTGAACTTCTCACGGTGGACGGAGGCACAGCCGTGACCTCCGTTACCCGCGGCGACGTGCAGCTCGACGCGGTCCACGAAGGTGGTCATGGTGGGGTGCCTCCAGCACTTTCCGTACGCGCGTCCCTGACGCGCGTTCCTGCTTGTCTACTGCCTAACACGCGAAAGGCGGACCCGCCTTCCCGACCGGGAAGTGAGGTCCGCCTCGCGAAATGTTCGGTCGAAGCCGTGAAGTCAGACGGAAGTCAGACGACTCAGGCGACCGGAACGATGTTCACGACCTTGCGGCCACGGTAGGTGCCGAACTCGACCGCACCCGCCTGCAGCGCGAACAGCGTGTCGTCGCCGCCACGGCCGACGCCGGAGCCCGGGTGGAAGTGCGTGCCGCGCTGACGGACCAGGATCTCGCCCGCGTTGACGACCTGACCGCCGAAGCGCTTCACGCCGAGGCGCTGAGCGTTGGAGTCACGACCGTTACGGGTGGACGATGCGCCCTTCTTGTGTGCCATCTCTCCTCAGTCCCTTACTTCGCAGCCGCGGGGATCTCAGTGACCTTGATCGCCGTGTACTGCTGGCGGTGGCCCTGACGACGGCGGTAGCCGGTCTTGTTCTTGTAGCGCAGAATGTCGATCTTCTGGCCCTTGTGGTGGTCCACGACCTCGGCCTGGACCTTGATGCCGGCCAGCACCCACGGGTCGCTGGTCACAGCGTCGCCGTCGACAACGAGCAGGGTCGAGAGCTCGACCGTGTCGCCAACCTTGGCGGTGGAAATCTTGTCAACCTCAACGATGTCGCCGACAGCAACCTTGTGCTGGCGACCACCGCTGCGCACGATGGCGTACACGCGGATCTCACTCTCTCGCTCGGGAACGGCACCCCCGCAGTCCAGCCGCCCGGCACACGGGCAGCCTCTCCGCAGCACCCGGTGCTCCGGAGGAAGAGGTTTACGGGGATGTGGCGCGCCCATGTCCACGGGACACGCCGACGGTCAAGGTTACGGGGCTCCGGCCGAAGGGGTCAAACCGGGCCGGGCCCCGCCGGGGTGGGGGGGGGGCCCCCGCCCCGCCCCCCCCCCCCCCGGGGCCCCCCGGGGGGGGGGGGCCGGGCCCGCCGTGGGGTTGGCCCGGCGCATGGCGGCGGGCCGCGTGGGGGGGATGGCCGGCGGGGGTGCGGG
>NZ_JBIRUY010000042.1:0-81124 GCF_044335305.1 Streptomyces sp. NPDC020490
CAGCGCCGCCACCAGAAGCTGGTGGAGGAGGCGCCCGCGCCGTTCCTGTCCGAGACCCAGGTCGCCGAGCTGTACCGGGCCTCCAAGGCCATCCTGAAGGAGGCCCACTACGAGGGCGCCGGCACGTGCGAGTTCCTCGTCGGCCAGGACGGCACGATCTCCTTCCTGGAGGTCAACACCCGCCTGCAGGTCGAGCACCCGGTCACCGAGGAGGTCGCCGGCATCGACCTGGTCCGCGAGATGTTCCGCATCGCCGACGGCGAGGAACTCGGCTACGACGACCCGCCGCTGCGCGGCCACTCCTTCGAGTTCCGCATCAACGGCGAGGACCCCGGCCGGGGCTTCCTGCCCGCCCCCGGCACGGTGACGACGTTCACGCCGCCGTCGGGTCCCGGCGTCCGGCTGGACGCGGGCGTGGAGTCCGGCAGCGTCATCGGCCCCGCCTGGGACTCCCTGCTCGCCAAACTCGTCGTCACCGGCCGCACCCGCGCCGAAGCCCTCCAGCGCGCCGCCCGCGCGCTGGACGAGTTCACCGTCGAGGGCATGGCCACCGCGATCCCGTTCCACCGCACCGTGGTCCGCGACCCCGCCTTCGCCCCCGAACTGACCGGCTCCACCGACCCCTTCACCGTCCACACCCGCTGGATCGAGACCGAGTTCGTCAACGACATCAAGCCATTCGCCGCCCCCGCCGACACCGAGGCGGAGGAGGACGCCGGCCGTGAGACGGTCGTCGTCGAGGTCGGCGGCAAGCGCCTGGAGGTCTCTCTCCCCGCCTCGCTCGGCATGTCCCTGGCCCGCACCGGCCTCGCCGCCGGCGCCAAGCCCAAACGCCGCGCCGCGAAGAAGTCCGGCCCCGTCGCCTCCGGCGACACCCTCACCTCCCCCATGCAGGGCACCATCGTCAAGGTCGCCGTCGAGGAAGGCCAGGAAGTCGAGGAGGGTGACCTGGTCGTGGTCCTGGAGGCGATGAAGATGGAACAGCCCCTCAACGCCCACAAGTCCGGCACCGTGACCGCGCTCGCCGCCGAGGCGGGTCAGGCCCTCTCCTCCGGTGCCGCGGTCTGTGACATCAAGGACTGATCGACGTGGCATCACTCACCTACACGGACGCCGTCAACGAGGCACTCGAGCGGTTGCGTCCGGTGGGCTTCGAGCACGGCCGGAGTTTCGTCAACCATGCCCCGATGGCCGCCGAGGCCCTGGCCCACATGGGGTACGCCGACGAGGTCCCGGGCTGGGTCGAGCGGAATCTGCGCAAGTACCGCTACCACGACGTGCCCGAGCGCCGGTGGACCATCGACCCGGCCGACCCGCAGGACTGGAAAGCGGCGCTCGGGGACTTCTCCCGGGTCGCCGACTGGACGGCTCTCTTCGAGCGGGAGCTGACCGGGGAACCATGGACCGAGGTCCTCGCTCGCTGGTGGCCGCGGTTGCTGCCCGGCATGTCGGGCATGCTGACGCACGGCGTGATCCGCACCGCGCACGCGGTCCGCGCGGTGGCGGCCGCCGACGGTGACAACCGCCGCCAGCTGGGCGAGCTGGCGCAGGGGCTGGGTTACTGGGCCTCACGCTACTCGGCCGGCGGCGTCCGGGCGGGCACGGCGGACGCAGGCGCGCAGCCGGGACCGGAGACGGCCGCCGAGGGAGGCGACGGCCGCGACCCGGCCGTGCGGGCACTTGACGATCTGGTCGCCGAGTACGCCGGGATCTACGCCACCGTCTCCCAGCACCACCCCATTCCGCTGATCCACGCGGTCACCGGGCCTGCCGCCGTACGCCTGGTGGCCGAGCACCTGCCGCCCGAGCAGCGCTGGCCCTCCTACCTGGTCGCGCGGGCGGTCAGCCGCACGATGCTCGACTGGTTCCACGCCACGCCGTCCCCGGCGGCGGTGCTGCCGGAGGCCCCCGGCGTGCAGGAGGTCTTCGCACAAGCCGTCCAGGTCGGTGACGAACACACCATCAAGCTCGCCGAGGTCGCCGTCCGGCACGAGGCGCTCGCGCCCGACCCGCGGCACGCGGCGGCCGCCCACGTGGCCAACCAGGCCATCGGGCGGCTGAACCTCTGATCTGCCTCTGACCCGTTCTTCCCCGCCCGGAGGGCGGGTTGTTCCCGAGGAGTGTCATGGACGCACAAGTCATCGTTGTGGGCGCCGGACCGGCCGGCATGATGCTCGCGGGCGAGCTGCGGCTCGCGGGCGTGAACGTCATCGTCCTGGAGAAGCTGCCCGCCCGTACCGGCGAGTCCCGCGGTCTCGGCTTCACCGCCCGCACCATGGAGATATTCGACCAGCGCGGACTGCTCCCGCGTTTCGGGGACATCGAAGTCAGCAACGTGGGCCATTTCGGGGGCCTGCCCGTGGACTTCGGTGTCCTCGACGGGGCGCACCAGGCTGCCAAGAGCATTCCGCAGTCGGTCACCGAGACCGTGCTGGAGGAGTGGTCCACGCAGCTGGGCGCGGACATCCGGCGCCGCCACGAGGTTCTGTCGGTCAAGGAGAAGGAGGACAGCGTCGAGGTCGAGGTGCGCGGCCCCCACGGTGTGCAGCACCTGCGCGCCGAGTACCTGGTCGGCTGTGACGGTGGCCGTTCGACGATCCGTAAGACGCTCGGTTTCGATTTCCCGGGTACGGCCGCGACCTTGGAGATGTTCCTCGCCGACGTCCGTGGGATCGAGCTGCAGCCCCGCATGATCGGTGAGACCCTTCCCGGCGGCATGGTGATGGTCGGCCCGCTGCCCGGTGGTGTCACCCGGCTGATCGTCTGTGAGCGCGGTACCCCGCCGCAGCGACGCGACAAGCCCCCCGCCTGGGACGAGGTCGCGGCGGCCTGGCAGCGGCTGACCGGTGACGACATCTCACACGCCGAACCGGTGTGGGTGTCGTCGTTCGGTGATGCCACCCGTCAGGTCACCGAATACCGGCGGGGCCGGGTGTTCCTCGCGGGTGACTCCGCGCACATCCACCTCCCCGCCGGCGGCCAGGGCATGAACACCAGTATCCAGGACTCGGTGAACCTCGGCTGGAAGCTGGGCGCCGTGATCCGCGGGCGGGCCCCGGAGTCGCTGCTCGACACGTATCACGCCGAGCGGCACCCGGTGGGACAGCGCCTGCTGATGAACACCCGTGCCCAAGGCCTGCTGTTCCTGTCCGGGCCCGAGGTCCAGCCGTTGCGTGACGTGCTCGGCGAGCTGATCCGCTACCCCGAGGTCAGCCGGCACTTCGCGGCGATGGTCTCCGGCCTGGAGATCCGCTACGACCTTGACGGCGGATCGCACCCGCTGCTCGGCCGACGGCTGCCCAATGTGAAGCTGAAGGGTCACAAGCTGGTGTCTTCCAGCACCGAAGCGCTGCACGCCGGGCGGGGTGTGCTGCTGGACTTCACCGGCAACGACCGACTGCACGACCGTGCCTGGCCCTGGCTGGACCGGATCGACATCGTCGCGGCGGCCCCTGACCTGCCCGAGGACAGCGTCCTGCAGGGCACCACCGCTGTGCTGGTCCGTCCCGACGGCTATGTGGCCTGGGCCGCTCCGGGCAGTTACGCCGATCTCCCGATGTCCCTCGACCGCTGGTTCGGCCCGGCCCGCTGACCCCACCGACCCCACCCCCCTGCGGCCCCTGGCCCGAAGGAGAGACCATGCACAGCACGTTGATCGTCGCCCGGATGGACCCGGGCAGCAGCCACGAAGTGGCCCGCCTGTTCAAGGAGTTCGACAACACCGAGATGCCGCACCTGATGGGCACCCGGCGGCGTCAGCTCTTCGCCTACAGGGGGCTCTACTTCCACCTGCAGGACTTCGACACCGACAACGGCGGCCAGCTGATCGAGGCGGCCAAGACCGACCCGCGCTTCGTGCAGATCAGCGAGGACCTCAAGCCGTTCATACAGGCCTATGACCCGGCGACGTGGCGCTCTCCGGCGGACGCGGTCGCCACGCGTTTCTACGACTGGGAGGGCCGGGCGTGAGCGCCAGGCGAGTGGTCATCACCGGAGTCGGCGTCAGCGCTCCCGGTGGTGTGGGCACGAAGAACTTCTGGAACCTGCTCAGTGAGGGCCGCACCGCCACCCGCGGCATCACCTTCTTCGACCCGTCTTCCTTCCGGTCCCGGGTCGCCGCCGAGATCGACTTCGATCCGGAAGAGCACGGCCTGAGCCCCCAGGAGATCCGCCGGATGGACCGGGCGGCGCAACTGGCGGTGGTCAGCGCCCGCGAGGCACTCGCGGACAGCGGCCTCGATCTGTCCGGCGCGGATCCGTACCGGGTCGGTGTCACCATCGGCAGCGCGGTCGGCGCGACCATGGGACTCGACCAGGAATACCGGGTCGTCAGCGACGGCGGCCGGCTCGACCTGGTGGACCACACCTACGCCGTCCCGCACCTGTACAACTACCTGGTGCCCAGCTCCTTCGCCGCCGAGGTGGCGTGGTCGGTGGGCGCCGAGGGCGCCACGACGGTGGTCTCCACCGGCTGCACCTCCGGCCTGGACTCGGTCGGGCACGCGGTGGAACTGATCCGTGAGGGCTCGGCGTGCGCCATGGTGGCCGGCGCCACCGACGCCCCGATCTCGCCGATCACCCTGGCCTGCTTCGACGCGATCAAGGCCACCACCCCGCGCAACGACGACCCCGAGCACGCCTCGCGGCCCTTCGACGGCACCCGCAACGGCTTCGTGCTCGGCGAGGGCTCCGCGGTGTTCGTACTGGAGGAGCTCGAGGCCGCGAAGAAGCGCGGCGCGCACATCTACGCGGAGATCGCCGGCTACGCCTCGCGCTGCAACGCCTTCCACATGACGGGGTTGCGTCCGGACGGCCTGGAGATGGCCGAGGCCATCACGGTCGCGCTGGGCGAGGCCCGCCTCAACCCCGAGGACATCGACTACATCAACGCGCACGGCTCCGGAACGAAGCAGAACGACCGGCACGAGACCGCCGCGTTCAAGAAGAGCCTGGGCGATCACGCCTACCGGACTCCGGTGTCCTCCATCAAGTCGATGGTGGGGCACTCGCTCGGTGCGATCGGCTCGATCGAGATCGCCGCGTCGGTCCTCGCCATGGAGCACGGCGTGGTGCCTCCGACGGCGAACCTGCACACGCCCGACCCCGAGTGCGACCTGGACTACGTGCCGCTGACGGCACGCGAGCACCGCACCGACGCGGTGCTGACGGTCGGCAGCGGGTTCGGGGGCTTCCAGAGCGCGATGGTGCTCGCCCGACCGGAGAGGAGCGCGGCATGAGCACGGCCACTGCGCGGACGGTGGTGACGGGGATCGGCATCGCCGCTCCCAACGGCCTGGGCACGGCGGACTACTGGGCGGGTTGCCGCTCAGGCAAGAACGGCATCGCCCGTATCACCCGTTTCGACCCGTCCGGCTACCCGGCCAAGCTGGCCGGGCAGGTCCCCGGATTCACCGCCGCGGACCATCTGCCGAGCCGGCTGCTCGCCCAGACCGACCACATGACCCGCCTCGCCCTGGTGGCCACCGACTGGGCGCTGGCCGATGCGGGTGTGGTGCCCGCCGAACTGCCCGCCTACGACATGGGCGTGGTCACCGCCAGTTCCTCGGGCGGCTTCGAGTTCGGCCAGGGCGAGCTGCAGAAACTGTGGAGCCGGGGCAGCCAGTACGTCTCCGCCTACCAGTCCTTCGCCTGGTTCTACGCCGTCAACAGCGGCCAGGTCTCCATCCGCAACGGCATGAAGGGCCCCAGCGGTGTGGTCGTCTCCGACCAGGCCGGCGGACTGGACGCGCTGGCTCACGCCCGCCGTCAGATCCGCAAGGGAACCCAGCTCATCGTCTCCGGGTCGATCGACGCCTCGATCTGCCCGTGGGGCTGGGTGGCGCAGCTGGCCGGCGGCCGGCTGGCCACGTCGGAGGAGCCCGACCGGGCCTACCTGCCGTTCGACGCCGCCGCGGCCGGCCACGTACCGGGTGAGGGCGGCGCCATCCTCATCCTGGAGTCGCAGGAGGCAGCGGCCCGCCGGGACGCACGGGTGTACGGCGAGATCGCCGGCTACGGTGCGACCTTCGACCCCGCGCCCGGCAGCGGGCGCCCGCCCGGACTGCGCAAGGCGATCGAACTCGCCCTGGCCGACGCGGAGGTGGACGCCGGCGACATCGACGTCGTCTTCGCCGACGCGGCGGCCGTGCCCGACCTCGACCGGATCGAGGCCGAGGCGCTGAACGACGTGTTCGGGCCGCGTGGCGTGCTCGTCACCGCGCCCAAGACGATGACCGGCCGGCTCTACTCGGGTGCCGCCCCGCTCGACGTGGCGACGGCGCTGCTCGCCATCCGGGACGGTGTCGTCCCGGCCACCACCAACGTCGACCCCGACCAGTCCTACGGCCTCGACCTGCTCACCGGCGAGCCGCGCGCCATGGAGGTGCGCACCGCTCTGGTCCTGGCGCGCGGCCACGCCGGTTTCAACTCGGCCCTCGTCGTCCGCTCGGCCTGACCCGCCCGGCACCCGCCCGGCACCCGCCCGGTGGACGCCCGGCCGGCCGCAGTCCACGGCCCGTCTCCGGCGGCGTTGCCTGCACGGGCCGGCCGCAGGACGCGGCCGGTCACGGCCTCCAGCCAGGGCGTGAGCCGGGACCGGCGCCCCGTGCGTCCGCTGCCCGGACCGGTCAGCACCGGATGTGTCTGTCCGACCGGTCCACTCGTCTCTCCTGTGCCTGTGCCTGCGCCTGTGCCTGCCCCGTGCCTGTGCCTGCGCCCGTGCCCGTGCCCGTGCCTGCGCCCGTGTCCGGGTGCCCGGTGTGAACGTCCTCCGGCCCTTCCCGGGGGCGTGTCCGGGCCCCGAAATTCCCAGAAGAGAAAGGAACTACCTGTGGCCACCCAGCCCTTCACCCTCGACGACCTCAAGCGGATCCTCCTGGAGGCCGCCGGGGTCGACGAAAGCGTCGATCTCGACGGTGACATCCTCGACACCGAATTCGAGCAGCTCAGCTACGAGTCGCTGGCCATCCTGGAAACCTGCGGCCGGATCGAGCGCGACTACGGCATCTCGCTCGACGACAGCGTGGTGACCGAGGCCAAGACCCCCCGCGCTCTGCTGGACCTGGTCAACGCCCAGCTCGCCGAGACCGCCAACGCGGCCTGACCCGCGCCACCGCACCACCCCCCTCTCTCTCACACACACCGGCCGCCGGTACCCGCCCCCCTGGGCCGGGTTCCGGCGGCCCCCCCCCCGGACCGGGGCACACCCCTGCCCAGCAGCAGACACACGACCACAAGCGCCTACAAGGGAGCACCAGACATGTCCGACAAGCACCAGCGGGTCGCCCTCGTCTCCGGGGCCACCAGCGGAATCGGCCTCGCGGTCGCGCAACTGCTGGCCCAGCAGGGCCACCGGGTCTTCATCGGCGCCCGCGACGCCGAGAACGTCGCCCGGACCGTCAAGGAACTGCGCGCCCAGGGCCTGGAGGTCGACGGCGGCGTCCTCGACGTCCGCTCGGCACCGTCGATCGAGACCTTCGTCAAGGCCGCCGTGGACCGCTACGACACCGTCGACGTGCTGGTCAACAACGCCGGCCGGTCCGGTGGCGGTGTCACCGCCGACATCGAGGACGATCTCTGGTACGACGTCGTCGAGACCAACCTCAACAGCGTGTTCCGTCTCACCCGCGCTGTCTTGAACACCGGCGGCATGCGTCACAAGAACCGCGGCAGGATCATCAACATCGCTTCCACCGCCGGCAAGCAGGGCGTGGTCCTCGGCGCCCCCTACTCCGCTTCCAAGCACGGAGTCGTCGGCTTCACCAAGGCCCTGGGCAACGAACTCGCCCCCACCGGCATCACCGTCAACGCGGTCTGCCCCGGCTACGTCGAGACCCCGATGGCCCAGCGCGTCCGCGCCGGGTACGCCGCCGCCTACGACACCACCGAGGACGCCATCCTCGACAAGTTCACGGCGAAGATCCCCCTCGGCCGCTACTCCACGCCCGAGGAAGTCGCCGGCCTCGTCGGTTACCTCGCCTCCGACACCGCCGCCTCCATCACCGCTCAGGCCCTCAACGTCTGCGGCGGCCTGGGCAACTTCTGACCCCGCCGCCACCGCACACCCTCCGAGGAGTTCACACATGTCCCCATCCGAGCTGCGGGAAGTCGAGCACCAGATCACGATTTCCGCTCCGGCCGCCGAGGTCTACCGGCTGATCGCGGACGTCGCGAACTGGCCGCGGATATTCCCGCCGACCATCTACGTCGACCACCTGGAGCGCTCCGGCAACGAGGAACTGATCCGGATCTGGGCGACCGCCAACGGCGAGGCCAAGAACTGGACCTCCCGCCGTGTCCTGGACCCCGAGGCCCTCACGATCACCTTCCGCCAGCAGGTCTCCACCCCGCCGGTCGCGACCATGGGCGGCACCTGGATCATCGAGCCGCTCGACGGACAGACGTCGTCGGTCCGGCTGCTGCACGACTACACGGCCGTCGACGACGACCCGGCGGGCCTGGCCTGGATCGAGGAGGCCGTGGACCGCAACTCCCGCTCGGAACTCGCGGCCCTGAAGACCAACGTCGAGTTCGCCGCCGCGTCGGAGGAACTCACCTTCTCCTTCGAGGACACCGTCGAGGTCGACGGCTCCGCCAAGGACTGCTACGACTTCGTCAACGACGCCGGCCTGTGGTCCGAACGGCTGCCGCACGTGGCGACCGTACGGCTCACCGAGGACACTCCCGGCCTGCAGACCCTGGAGATGGACACCCGCGCCAAGGACGGCTCCACCCACACCACCAAGTCCTACCGCGTCTGCCTGGAAGGCCGGAAGATCGCCTACAAGCAGACCACCCTGCCGGCCCTGATGAACCTGCACACCGGCTACTGGACGTTCCGCGAGACGGAGACCGGCAGCCTCGCCTCGTCGCAGCACACCGTCGTACTGCGCCCCGAGAACATCCAGAAGATCCTCGGGCCCGAGGCAGGCGTGGCCGAGGCCCGGGAATACGTGCGCACCGCACTGAGCACCAACAGCCGCGCCACTCTGGGCCACGCCAAGGCCTACGCCGAAGCGAGGCGCTGACCCATGGCCGGCGCCGACGCTGTCGATACGCACGTCGTCGTGGTCGGTGCCGGACCCGTCGGGCTGATGCTCGCCGGTGAACTGCGGCTCGGCGGCGCCGATGTGACCGTGCTGGAACAGCTGGACGCCCCGACGACGGAGTCCCGGGCGTCCACGCTGCACGCACGGACCATGGAGATCTTCGAGCAGCGCGGTCTGATCGAGGGCCCGGCCGGCTTCGGTGACCCCCTGCCGCCGCAAGAACCCAGGGGACACTTCGGCGGCCTTCCGATGGACCTCACACTGCCCGGTTCCTACCCGGGGCAGTGGAAGGTGCCGCAGGTGGACACCGAGGAGATCCTCGGCGCCTGGGCGGCCCGGCTCGGGGCGAGGGTGCTGCGCGGCCACACGGTCGTGTCCCTGACACAGCATCCGGACCGTGTGGAGGTCGTCGCCGAGCACGCCGGACGGCACGTGAGGTTCACCGGTTCGTACGTCGTCGGCTGTGACGGCGAGAAGTCGGCCGTGCGACGGCTCGCGGCTGTCGATTTCCCCGGCAACGACGCCGAACGGGAACTGATCCGCGCTGACGTGGAAGGCATCGACATCCCCGGCCGGCGGTTCCAACGGCTGCCGAACGGTCTGGCGATCGCCGCCCGCCGCGGGGACGGTGTCACCCGGGTGATGGTCCACCGGTTCGGCACGCCGCCACGCGCCGGTGAGGCCGACTTCGCGGACATCGTCACAGCCTGGCGTGATGTCACCGGGGAAGACATCTCCGGCGGCACCCCGCTGTGGGTCAACTCCTTCGGTGACGCCTCCCGGCAGGCCGCGCGCTACCGCGACCGGCGGGTACTGCTCGCCGGGGACGCCGCCCACCAGCAGATGCCGATCGGTGGCCAGGCGCTCAACCTCGGCCTGCAGGACGCGGTCAACCTCGGCTGGAAACTCGCCGCGACGGTACGCGGGCGCGCTCCCGAGGGCCTGCTGGACACCTACCACGACGAACGGCACGAGATCGGACGCCGGGTGCTGTCCAACATCCGCGCGCAGGCCCGGCTGCTGCTCGGCGGGCCCGAGGTGGAGGCGCTGCGCTCCGTGATCGGGGAGCTGATCTCCTACGAGCAGGTCCGGGCGCATCTGGCCGGGATGATCAGCGGGCTGGACGTGCGCTACGGGCCCGCGGACGAACCGGAGCCGGTGGGGGCACGGCTGCCCGAGGTACGGCTCGACTCGGGCGCGACCACCCTCCGGCTGCTGCGCGCCGCACGGGGACTGCTGCTCGTGACCACCCCCGACGAGGAACTGCGTGCACGCCTGGTCCAGTCCGCGCGGTCCTGGTCCGCTGCCGTCGACACCGTGACGGCACACGTCGGCGGCAGCGGCCCCCTGAGCGGCCACCCCGCCGTCCTGGTACGCCCCGACGGTTACGTCGCCTGGGCGGGCGGGTCCCCGGACGGCCTGCAGGCCGCGCTCGCCCGCTGGTTCGTCCCCGGCACGCCGGCCGGGCGCCCGGCACGCACGCACACCGACCGGCCATCCGGCACACCCATTACCGGCACACCCGGCACCAGCACACCCACCGGCACACGCAATGCCGACACACGCAATGTCAGCACACACAAGGGCAGGAGAGGGCACATGGGCAACCTGACCGGAAAGACCGCGCTCGTCACGGGCGCCAGCCGGGGCATGGGCCGGGCCACCGCGGGCCGGCTGGCCCGCGACGGCGCGCTCGTCGCCGTGCACTACGGCACGAGCCAGGACGCGGCGGCCGAGGTCGTCGCCGAGATCGAGAAGGACGGCGGGCGGGCGTTCGCCGTACAGGCCGAACTCGGCACGCCCGGTGACGTGCACGAGCTGTTCCTCGCGCTGGAGCAGGGCCTGAAGGAACGCACCGGCTCCACCGAGCTGAACATCCTGGTCAACAACGCCGGTGTGATGGGCGGGGTCAAGCCGCAGGACACCACACCGGAACAGTTCGACCGGATCTTCGCCGTGAACGCCAGGGCACCGTTCTTCATCATCCAGCGAGCCCTGGCGATCATGCCCGACGGCGGGCGGATCGTGAACATCTCCTCCGGACTGACCCGGTTCGCCAACCCCGACGAGATCGCCTACGCCATGAGCAAGGGCGCCGTCGAGCAGCTCGCCCTGCACTTCGCCAAGGCGCTCGGCCCGCGGGGCATCACCGTCAACAGCGTCGCTCCCGGGATCACCCGCAACGGCAACCCGCTGTTCGACATCCCCGAGGCCGTCGAGGCCATGGCCGCGCTGTCCGCGTTCAACCGGGTCGGAGAACCCCAGGACGTCGCCGACGTCATCGCCTTCCTCGTGTCCGACGACGCCCGCTGGATCACCGGCTCCTTCGTCGACGCCAGCGGCGGCACCCTCCTGGGATGACACCGTGACCAGGACCCTTCCGCCGCCCGCGGCGGACACCGGGGAGGGACGGTGGAGCCTCCGGCTGTGGGGGCTGCTGATCGTCCTCGCCGGCAACATGCTCATCGACGCACTCGAAGTGTCCGTGGCGGTCGTGGCGCTGCCCTCGATCGCCACGGACCTCGCGCTGCCGCTGACCGAAGTCCAGTGGGCGATGACGGGCTTCGCCGTCGGCTTCGGCGGACTGATGCTCTTCGGCGCGCGAGTGGTGAGCCTTCTGGGGCGCCGCCGGGTCTACCTCGCGGCGCTCTGCTGCTTCGCCGCGGCCTCCGTCCTCAGCGCGCTCGCCCAGGAACCGGGGCTGCTGCTCGCCACCCGCCTGGTCAAGGGATTCTGCGCGGCCCTGACGGCACCCACCGGGCTCGCCATCATCTCCACCGCCTTCCCGGAAGGACGCGCCCGCACCCGGGCGCTGTCCGTCTACGCCCTCTTCGGCGCCGGCGGCTTCACCGCGGGCCTGCTCCTGTCCGGCTGGCTGACCACCTACACCTGGCGTCTGGCCTTCACCTTCCCTGCCCCGGTCGTCCTGCTGCTCTTCGCCTTCGGGCTGCGCCTCATCCCCGCACAGGACGGCGCAGCGGGCGGCGCGCCCGCCACCGCCACTCGCCACTACGACATCGCGGGCGCCGTCACCTTCGCCGGCGCGCTCCTGGCCCTCGTCAACGGCATCGCCGCGCTGCCCGGGCGAGGCTGGGACGACCTGCGGGCCACAGGATCCCTGGCCGTGGCGGTGGTGCTGCTGGGAGTGTTCTGGGCGGTGGAACGCACCGCGGCCGAGCCGCTGCTGCGCACCCGGCCACTGCACAGCCGGGCCCTCCGGCGCTCGGCGCTCGGCGCGGCCTGCCTCAACGGCTCCTACCTCGGCCTGCTCTTCGTGCTCACCCACCAGATGCAGACCGTCGCCGGCTGGTCACCACTGAAAACGGCGCTGGCACTCGTGCCGGCCGCCGCGCCCCCGGCACTCACCGCACTCGCCTCCGGGCGCCTGGTCGCCCGGTTCGGCGCGCCCCGCCTCATCGCGGCCGGCGCCGCCTGCGCCTTCGCCGGCTACCTGCTGCAACTACGCCCCTCCTGGCCGCTCGACTACCCAGGCCGGCTGCTGCCGACGCTGCTGCTGGTGGGAGCGGGATTCGTCCTGTCCTTCGCCGCGCTGAACATGCAAGCGACCTGCGAACTCGAGCCCGCCGACCGCGGTGCGGGCAGCGGGCTCTACCAGACGGCCGTGCAACTGGCCGCGGTCGTCGTGGTCGCCGTGGTCGCCGCGCTGCTCGCCGCCTCGGACACCGGCGCCGGGCCGGCCGCGGCGATCGGCGCCTGCCGGGCTGCCCTGACCCTGGTGGCCGCACTCGGAGGGCTCGGACTGCTGGTCGGCCTCACCGGCTTGACACCAGCCGCCGCCACCCGTGCCGCCCGGTCCGCACCACGCACCTGACGTCCGTCCTCCCACCCCACGAGGGGGCACGATCATGGACCAGACAACGAAGGCCCGGGTCCCGCCGGGACCGACAGCCCGGCCGGTCCCGGCACACCCGGACCACCAGTCCGGGAACAGCCCGCACCAGCGCACCGGACACCACCACCCCGACCCCCACCACGCCGCGAGCACCACGTGACCGGGAAACTGCTCACCCCTGAAAGGTCCCTGACCCCGCGGCTGCCCCTGCCCGGGCAGCTCGACATATGGCTGGTGCGCCGCCCCCGGCTGAAGACCGTCGCCGAACTGCTGGACCTCTCCGACCTCAGCGACACCGAACGCCGCCGCACCGCCTCCTTCGTACGCCTCGCAGACGCGGCGACGTACGCCTGCGCACACGTCGCGCTGCGCCGCCTGCTCGGCGCCTACCTGGGACTGCCCCCGCGCGACGTACCGTTCGTGCGGGAGCCCTGCCCCGGCTGCGCCGGACCGCACGGCCGGCCGGCCGTCGCCCACCCCGACCCGCCCCTGCACTTCTCCCTGGCACACAGCCACGGCATGGCCGCCGTCGCCGTCTCCCACAAGGTCACCGGCATCGACGTCCAACGGCTGCCACGGGCCGACACCGTCGAGTTGTGCACTCCGTCGCTGCACCCGCAGGAACAGGCGGAATTGGCGGACCTGGACACCGAGGAACGCCGCACGGCCTTCGGCCGGACCTGGACCCGCAAGGAGGCCTACCTCAAGGCACTGGGCACCGGCCTGTCCCGTGACCCCGCTCAGGACTACCTGGGTTCCGACCCGCGCCGCCGGCCGGCCGGCTGGACCGTGCTCGACCTGCAGTCCGGCCCCCGGCACCACGCGGCCGTCGCCGTGCTCGGCGCACCGCCCGACCGGCTCACCCTGCGCCGACTGCCCACCTCCGCGCTGTACCCCGGCGCGACGGTGGATCTCGACGCCGACGGCACGACCACTTGAGCATCCGACTGGGGAGCGTGATACAGCAATGTCGATCGAACAGGAAGTCGATCAGGTGATCGACCGGCCCAGACTGCGTGACCGCGAGTACCGCGGCCAGTGGAGCGCTGCCGACCGTATCGAGGAACTCGGCCTGATCAAACAGGCCGCCCGGCACGGCGATCCACTCGCCACCGAACGCCAGCACGCCAAGGGCAAGCTCACCGCTCACGAGCGGATCGAACTGCTCCTCGACGAGGGCTCGTTCACCGAGGTCGAAATGTTGCGCCGCCACCGCGCCACCGGCTTCGGACTGGAGAGGAAACGCCCCTACACCGACGGTGTGATCACCGGCTGGGGCACGGTCCACGGCCGTACCGTCTTCGTGTACGCACACGACTTCCGCATCTTCGGCGGTGCCCTCGGCGAGGCCCACGCGCAGAAGATCCACAAGATCATGGACATGGCCATGGCCGCAGGCGCGCCCCTGGTCTCGCTCAACGACGGTGCGGGCGCCCGTATCCAGGAAGGCGTCTCCGCGCTCGCCGGTTACGGCGGGATCTTCCAGCGCAACACCCGGGCATCGGGAGTCATCCCGCAGATCAGTGTGATGCTCGGACCGTGTGCGGGCGGTGCCGCCTACTCGCCGGCGCTCACCGACTTCGTCTTCATGGTCCGCGACATCTCCCAGATGTTCATCACCGGCCCGGACGTGGTCAAGGCCGTCACGGGAGAGGAGATCACCCAGAACGACCTCGGCGGCGCGGACGTGCACGCCACCACCTCCGGCGTCGCCCACTTCGCCTACGACGACGTGCGCTCCTGCATGGAGGACGTGCGTCACCTGCTGTCCCTGCTGCCGTCGAACAACCGTGACCTCCCGCCCAGGGCCTTCGGGTCGGATCCGGCCGACCGGCGTACCGACCGGTTGCTGGAACTCGTTCCCGACGACCCCAGCCGGGTCTACGACATACGCGCCGTCATCGAGGAGATCGTCGACGACGGCGACTACTTCGAGGTCCACCCCGGCTGGGCGACCAACATGGTCTGTGCGCTGGCCCGTCTCGACGGCGAGGTCGTCGGTGTCGTCGCCAACCAGCCCGCGTCCTTCGCCGGTGTCCTCGACATCGACGCCAGTGAGAAAGCCGCCAGGTTCGTCCAGTTCTGTGACGCCTTCAACATTCCCCTGGTCACGCTGATCGACGTTCCCGGTTTCCTGCCGGGTGTGGACCAGGAACACAACGGGATCATCCGGCGCGGCGCGAAACTCCTCTACGCGTACTGCAACGCCACCGTGCCGCGGATCTCCCTCGTGCTCCGCAAGGCATACGGCGGCGCGTACATCGTGATGGACTCCCGCTCCATCGGCACCGATCTGGCCCTGGCATGGCCGTCCAACGAGATCGCCGTGATGGGAGCCGAAGGCGCGGCCAACGTCATCTTCCGCCGCGAGATCGCTGCCGCGGACTGCCCGGAGGCCGTCCGCGCACAGAAGATCAAGGAATACCAGGCAGAGCTGATGCACCCCTACTACGCGGCCGAACGCGGTCTCATCGACGACGTCATCGACCCGCGCGACACCCGTCGCGCGCTCATCCGCTCGCTCGCCATGCTGCGCAGCAAACAGGCCGACCTGCCGTCCCGCAAGCACGGCAACCCGCCGCAGTGAGCGGCACCGACAGCGCGGACGGCAGCCTCGTCATCCGTGTCGTGAAGGGCCAGGCCGGCCCCGCCGACATCGCCGCGCTGACCGCCGTGCTCCTCGCCCGCGCCGCCGCGCTCGCCGCGGCGGGCCCCGGACTGCAGGACCAGCGGCCCACCGCCGTCTGGCGCCGCCCGGAACGCATCCCGCACCACCATGACCCCCGCGGCTGGCGTATCACCGGCGGCCGCCCGGGGTGACCGCGCAAGGGCACAGGCGCCCGGCTCACCCTCCGGCCCCCGGGCGCTCTGCGCACACAGGTCCGGCTCCTCGCTGACCGGGCCGGGATCTCCGAGCGGACCGACCGGCACGGCACCCTGTTCGACGCACCGGACGGCCACCACTCCGACGACACCCGACCCCGCACGATCCTCACCGAGGACTGCCGGCCGGAACTCACCGACGGCACGGTCGAGGGGACTCCGCGAGACCACCGCGTTCCCCTCCGACCGCACGTCGCCCGTACCCGCTGCCCGTGTCCGCCTCGCAACCGCCCCACGCCAGTCCCGGCCCGGGGGCTGCTTCGGCACCGGCGGCTGCACCGAGGGCGAGGCGGTGCGGACCCCGGACGGCCGGCGGCTGCACCGCCGGCGGTTGCACCGGTCCGGCCGGACGGGCCGGACCGCCCCCGGGCCCCGGCCCCGCGCCCTGCACAGTTCCCGGCCCGCCCCTCGCAGCCGAACCCCCAAGTTGGACGAAAGGATGAGACCATGTCAGGAGAACCAGCCACCCTCGATCTCGCGACACTGCGCCAGCTGCAGCGTGACGCCCGCCTGCAGATCTTCGAGAGGTTCCTCTGCCGCGATCTCGCGAAGTGCCTCGACATCCCGCCGGCCCACCGGATCTCCCTGACCCGGCCGCTGCGCACTCAGGGAATCGACTCACTGACCGCGCTGGCCCTCCAGCGCCGACTGCAGTCAGCACTCCGGATCCCTGTTCCGGCCCACCACTTTCTCCGGGAACAGTCGGTCGGAGAACTGGCCGTCACGCTCAGCGAGCTGATCGACCGGACCAGCCCTTCCGGCTCCTGCTGACCCTCCCGCCTCTGCGGCCCGCCGGCCTGCACAAGGCCTTCGAGCCCGCGCCCGCCGAAGGCCACCGACGCCCACTCCCTCGCCAAGGCCGCCCGCCCGAGCAGGCCATGGAGGAAGAAGCCCGGGACTGGAGCCGCCTCCCCGACCAGCAGGAGACGAAGCCAGCTCCGCATCACCCGGGGCTGACAGGAGCGGCCTCGCCCGAAGACTGCTCACCGGCCTGGCCCGAGCGCACAGGGCGCCCCGCGTGGAACTCGTGCTGGGCGAACCCGGCACCGGTGAGACCAGCCTGCTGTGGAACCCCACCAGGCGGCTCACCGGTCGACGGGCTGCTGCACCAGCCCAAGCACCGCGGCTCGGTAGGGACTGCTGCACCGATATGTGACACCTGAACCGGCTCGCTGAGAGGCGCCCTGGAAGGATGTTGCAGTGCCCAAGCCGTATCCGAAGGAGTTCCGCGAGGACGTCGTGCGGGGCGCGCGCAACCGTGAGCCCGGCGTCACGCTGGAACAGATCGCCGCCGGCTTCGGCCTCCACCCGATCAGGCTGTCGAAGCGGCTGCGCCGCGCCGACAGCGACGAGGCGCCAGGCCCGCGACGGCGTCGGGTGAGTCGGCCGAGCTGCGCGAGGCCCGCAAGCGGATCCGGCTGCTGGAGCAGGAGAACGAGGTCCTGCGGAGGGCCGCGGCGCATCTGTCGCAGGCGAACCTGCCGGCAATACGATGTACCCGCTCGTCCGCGAGCCGGCCGCCGCCGGTGCCCCTCACCGGGTGCCGGTGGCGGTTACGTGCCGGGTGCTCGGGCCGGCTCGCCAGCCCTGCTACCGGTGGCCGGCCTCACCGGTCACCGACGCCGAGCTCGCCGAGACACACCGGGCCAACGCCCTCTTCGACGCGCATCGCGACGATCCCGAGTTCGGTCACCGCTTCCTTCTCGCCGAGGCCTGGGCCGCCGTGAGTCGATGGCCGAGCGGACTGCCTGGCGGATATGCCGGGACAACGAGTGGTGGAGCGCCTTCGGCAAGCGCAGAAGCCGTGGGAAGAACGCCAAGGCCGGGCCGCCCGTCCATGATGATCTGGTGCGGCGGGACTTCACCGCAGCCGGGCCGAACCGCTTGTGGCTGACGGACATCACCGAGCACGCAACCGGTGAGGGCAAGCTGTATCTGTGTGCCGTCAAGGACGTGTACTCCGGCCGCATCGTGGGCTGTTCCATCGACGCCCGGATGCAGTCCGGCCTCGCGGTCAGAGCCCTTGAATCCGCGGTGGCCCGTCGCGGCCGGGTCGCCGGATGCCCGGACAGCAGCGGCAGCCGGGTCCCGCGCAGCGCGCGCCGGGCGCGGGCGATCCACGGATCGGTGCCGGTCGCAGCCCCCAGGACAGCGGCCACCCGGGCCGCAGTCACGTCCTGCTACGGCAGCGCGAAATCGTACACGAAACCGACAGGTGCCAGGTGGTACCCGACCACAGGCCGACTCACCACGACGAGCAACTGCGCCGACATCAACATCAAGCCCCACCAGTCCGCCTATGTGGAGGTGTGCTTCTACCCGACGTCGGGGGGCAGTACGTGCAACTCCTACAAGTACGCACCGGCAGGTCAGTGGACCGTGGTGGCCACCGGTGTCGAGGACGGCACCCGGTTCCAGTTCCACTTCGCCTCGGACGCGTACAACTCCGGCGTCTGGGCCGGCTAGCGGTCCTCACGTCTCGGCGGCAGGCAGCCGCCGACCGGCGGCTGCCTGCCGCTTTGCGGGTGGTGGCTTGCCCGCCTGACGGCCGGTTCGTTGCCGGACGGCCCATGCGCCGACATGTCTCCTCGGCGGCTGTACAGGTCCTGACCGAGCGGCCTACTGGATGCTCCAGCGGTGCGGGTGGCCGGGTTCCCTCGGGCAGGCGAAGACGTTGAGCTGGCCCCAGCGCCCCACGGTGACCTCGGTCGGCTCAGCGGAATGGTGGGCGGCGAGGCCCTGTTCTTCCAGCGGCTTCCAGCTGCCGCTGCCGCCGTCCCATTCCGAGCTGTCGACGGTCAGCAGCAGGTGCATCGGCGCCGAGCAGGTCCGGCAGTTCATGGGGGAGGGGTCGGTGGTGTGCCAGGAGGCGAAACCGCCGACGCGCCAGCCCGGTGGGATGGACAGGTCGTACTGATAGCCCACCGGCGCTGCGGCATCCTCACCCGTCGGCTGCTCCTCCTCCAGCGCCGCCTCCCAGGCGTCGATCCGGGCGCACAGGTCGTCTGGGAGGAGGCCGGCGAACGGGTAGGTGGCCACCTGCTCCGGGTGCAGCACGCACGGCTCCGGCACATATCCCTCGGAGCCGACCACCTGCGGCTGCGGCGGTGACTCCAGCACCGCGGTGACCTCCCACGACCGGCGCCAGCGCAGGTCCAACAGCATGCCGTAGCCGGTCGGGCCGTGTGCGTCGAAGGGGCACCAGAACACCTGGAGCAGATCGCAGTCGTCCGGTCCGGCCGGCAGGTCGGGGATGTCCCTCCGGTAGAGCTGCGCGAGACCGATCAGTGGCAGTGCACCGTTCGCAGCGGGATCTGGGACGCAGTGTTCCCGGCCCAGCTCCCGCAGCGACTGCCGTTCCTCGTCCGTGGGACCGGGGTTCGGTTCACGGAGCCATGCGGAAGCCAGGATCCGCCGCTTGCGGTGGATGTCCACCGGGCGTCGGCCACGCGCGTGGCTGTGCGGCTCGGTGCACACCGGCCAGGGTTCGTCCATCGGCCACAGCAGCGGACCGCCCACGGAACTGGTCGCTGCGTCCGGTCGGCCGGGGCGCGGGTGGAGCCGGGTGGTGGTGCCCCGGTAGGCTGCCAGCTCCGGGAACAGCGCCTCGACATCGAGCGGGCGCGGCGGTGTGGTCCTCGACATGCACGTGACCTTAGGACAGCCGTCTCCGAACGACTCAGGGCGCCCTACGCCGGTTGCCGTGAGCGATCATATGAACGATGCTCCGCCCGCCGAGGAACATGCCTGACGTGGCAGGGGAGCGCGTGACCGTCCGTCATCCCGGACGAGAGCAGGCATGAACGTGCGTTGGTGCGTTCACAGTGAACGCACTCCGAACGCATCGCCCCCCGGGGCGAGGGGTGCCGCCCATGCGCCTGCTTCACGCACGGGCGGCAGGCCCGGGGCGGGTCAGCTGGACGGCAGCACCTTCCAGGAGCCGGTGCCGGTGCCGCGGTCGGTGTAGTGGCTGGTGACGACGTCGTACTTGGCGCCGGACTGGTTGGCGGCGCCGTTGGTGTCGAGGAAGCCGCCGTTGGCGGACTGGTAGTCGTCGAGCAGGTGCACGATGTCGTCGGTGCGGATGTGGCCGTCGGCGGGCGAGGACGTCTTGCCGAAGATGTGCCACTTCGCGGTGCCGGGGCCGCGGTCCTTGGTCTTCGTGGCCGAGACCTTGTACTTGGCGCCGCTCTTGGTGGAGACGCCGTTGGTGTCGAGGTAGGTGCCGCCGCCGTACGCCTGCCGTCACCCGGGACGTCCGGGGGACCAGGGGCATACGGCACCAGACAGGCCCTTGGGACGTGGCGCGGGGCGGCCGGCAGCCCGGCGTCCCGCGTCATCGAGTCAGGCGGTGAGCGGACGTGGCTGCGCGCCGGTTCTGTCAGCCACCTGTCGCGGACAGCAGCGCACGACGGTCGAGCTTGCCCTGCGGGGTGCGCGGCAGGGAAGGCAGCGGTGTGATCACCGCCGGGACGAGGTGGCGCGGGAGACGGGCGGCGAGGGCGGTGCGCACGGCCTCGGGCGGAGCGGCGCCGGGTCGGGCGGTGTAGAAGAGGGCGAGCCGGTCGAATCCGCCGTCGTCGCCGGGCAACGGCAGCACGGCGCAGTCCCGGACGCCGGGCAGTCCACGCGCCGTGGTCTCGATCTCGGCGGGCTCCACACGGTGGCCGGCGATCTTCACCTGGCGATCGGCCCGGCCCCGGTAGTGCAGCACGCCGTCCGGGTCGAGGACGCCCAGGTCGCCGGTACGGTAGAGGGGGACGGACCGGCCGTCCTGCCGGTGGGTGGTGAAGTTCGCCGAGGCCGGATCCTCGCCGAAGTAGCCCAGGGCGAGCCCGGCGCCGGTCAGGCAGATCTCGCCGGTCGTGCCGGGGGGCACCGGCTCGTCGCCGTCCAGCACCAGGACTCCGGTACCGCGGACCGGCCGGCCGAGCGGGATCCCGTCCGGCAGCGCGCAGTCGACGCGGGAGACGGTGTGAGTGGTGGCGAACACGCAACTCTCCACCGGGCCGTAGCCGTTGACGAGCGCGATGTCGGGATGCCGGTCGAGGAAGCGCGCCACATGCTCGGGCGACAGCCGCTCGCCGCCGGTCATGACGCGGCGCAGCCCGCCGAAGGCGTCGGGATCCTCATCGACGAACAGGTTGAACAGCGAGGATGTGAGCCACAGTTGGTCCACGCCGTGTCGTTCGGCGAGGTCCCGCAGGTCGTCGGGCAGCAGGCGGTCGTCCTCGGGGACGACACAGGTGCCGCCGGTGGTGAGCATCCCCCACACCTCCAGCGTGAACGCGTCCCACGGCACCGGCGCCGCCTGCGGCATGGCGTGGCCGGGGCCGAAGTCCGCGAACGTCGGGGCGCCGAAGAGCCGCAGTGTGGCCCGGTGCGGGGAGACCACCGCCTTGGGCCGTCCGGTGGTGCCGGACGTGAAGAACACCGTCGCCGGAGCGTCGCCTGCTCCCGGCGGGGCGGCCGGCGCCGCGTCCGGGACCGGACCCGGATCGTCCAGCAGTGTCCAGGCTGGGACCGGCCAGCCTGCGGGTTCGTCGGTCACGACGAGCGGCGCGCCCAGCCGGCGGGCCAGGGAGGCCAGGTGAGCACGCGGCCAGCGGTGGTCGAGGGCGCAGTACGCGGCGCCGGTGTGCAGCACCGCGAGCAGCGCGGTCAGCAGCCGGATGCCCCGCGGCAGCACCACGGGGACGATGTGCCCGGGCCCGACGCCGAGCTGGGCGAGCCGGGCCGCGTGAGCACGGGCGCCGGCGTCCAGAGATCCGTAAGCGATACGGGCCGAGCCGTGGATCACAGCGGTGGCGCCGGGACGCAGCGCGGCCTGCCTGGCGACGGCGTGGTGGATGAGGCCGGTCACCGTGCCTCCCCGCCGGGGACGGTGACCGGCAGGTGTTCCAGTTCGGCCGCCGTGAGCGTGCGGGTGCCGCCGGCGAAGGTGAAGGTGTAGCTCAGCAGGCGGCGGGCGCGTTCCATGGTCGCGAAGACCTCCTCGAAACTGCCGCCGGCTCCGGTGACGGTGTCGAGTGGGCGGGTCATGACGCTGGTCGGCCAGTGCTCCCCGGGCTCGACCGTGGGACGGTAGGCGACCACACCGGGCAACGCCCGGACCGCATCGATGCCGTGCACCTCCTCCAGGGTGAATTCCTCGACGGGGGCCGGGGGAATGTACTGGAAGTGGAAGCCGCGCGGGGGCGGCGGCGGCGTCCAGGCGGTGAGCCCGAGGGCGAGGCGGCCGGACAGCTCCACGCAGTCGAAGCCGAGCGCCCGCCGGCACATCTCGTTGATGCGGCCGCCGAGTCGCCCGTTCACCTCGACGATACGGGGGCCGTCGGCGGTGAGCTTGACCTCCGTGTGGGTGATGCCGGTGGTCACACCCAGGGCGTCCAGCGCGCGGTCGACCAGGTCCTCGATCTGCTGGATCTCCTCCTTCGGCAGCGGCGACGGCCACACCTGGCCGGTCTCCCGGAAGGGCGTGAGCTGGGGGAGCTTGCCGGAAACGGCGAGTGGGACGCGGCCGGAGGGGGTGCAGACGGTCTCGACGGAGACGTAGTCGCCGAAGGGTTCGCTGGGCCGGCCGACGAGGTACTCCTCCAGGACGAACACGGGCGCCCCGGCCGGCTGCGCGGAGCCGATGAGTGCGGTGAACAGGGCGCGTCCGGCGTCCGCGTCGGTGACCAGGTGGGCGTCGCGGCTGCCCTGGCCGTGGACGGGTTTGAGAACGGCGGGCAGTCCGACGGCGGCGACGGCGGCCGCCCAGTCGCCGGGCGTGGTCAGGGCGGCGCTGCGCACGTCCTCCACTCCGGTCTCGCGCAGCCGCTGCCGCTGGCGGGACTTGTCGGTGAGCAGGGACGCGGTCCTGACACTGTGGTACGGCAGGCCGAGACGTTCGGCGAGCCGGGCGGTGACCGGCAGCATCGCGTCGCTGTAGCTCACGATGGCGTCCGGGGCGAGAACGGCCAGAAGGTCGGCCGCTTCGTCGAAACCGCGGTCGAGGCGGACGACTTCGCCCAGGTCCTGCAGGAGCGGGATCAGCGGGGTGGTGTGCGGGGAGTCCTCGCCGACGAAGACGAGGTCGCCGAGGTGGCCGAGGCCCATCGCGATCTCGGCCACGTTGACGGAACCGTAGTCGTAAGTCACGGCAATCGTGGTCATGTCTGCTCCTTCGCCGGTGGGATTGCAGCGCACGGTCGGCAGCGCGGGACGGACGGCTACTGGGCGGCGGTCTCGACGAGGGTGCGCACCTGCGCGGTGAAGTCGGACAGCACGGGGTGGTCGAAGATCAGGCGGGTGGGGACGGGGACGGACAGATCGCGACGCAGCCGGGTGACGGCGCGCATCGCGGCCAGCGAGTGCCCGCCGAAGTCGAAGAAATGGGTGGCCGGCCCGTCCGGCTCGGCCTTCAGCACCTCGGTCCACACGCGTAGGACGGTGTCGTCGATGGATCCGCCGGATGCCGGCTGGCGTTCGCTCATGGGATCTCCTCGGTCGGCCCGCAGGGGGGCGGGGGCGTGACGGTCGGGGTCAGGCAGTGGCGGCGTCTTCGCCGGGCAGCGGCGGGGGGTTGCGCAGAACGGGCATGACGAGGCCGACGACGCCGAGCAGCACCATCCAGGCCAGCATCGACACGATCGTCGTGGTGGTGCCGGCGTACTCCAGCAGCACGCCGGCCATGAGGGGGCTGAGCAGGCTGACGGACTGGGTGAAGAACCGGCAGGCGCTGTCCACCCGCCCCTGGAGTTGGTCGGGCACGAGGACGATGCGGTACGTGGAGATCACGGAGTTCCACAGCGGCGCGACAGCCAGCATCAGGCCGAAGACGACTCCCATCACGACGACGCCGCCGGGCAGGAACAGCAGGGGCAGCAGTGCCGCCCACACCCATGGGAAGCCGAGGACGACCGTCGTCGCCGACACCCGGTCCGCCGCCCACGAGGCCACGACCGAGCCGATCAGGCCGCCCGCGCCGGAGAGGGTGAGCACGGCGCCGACGAGAGCCGGCGAGCTGCCGTGCGCGTGCGCGGTGACGATGAGCAGCGTCGGCATCGCATTGCCGACCATGTTGCTCGCCGCCACCATCAGGACGCTGGCACGCAGGAACCGCTGGCGCACCAGCCATGACAGGCCCACTCCGATTCCCCGGATGATGCCCCCTGTCTCCTTCCCGCGGGCCGGTGTGGAACGGAACGGCGTCCGGATCGCCGAGACGGTGAGGAAGGAGACGAGGTAGGACAGGGCGTCGCCGAGGAACGGCAGGAAGCGCGAGACGGCGAACAGGGCGCCGCCGAGGGATGGCCCGGCGAGCATGGCGCCGTACTCGCGACTCTCGTTGCGCGCGGTGGCCGCCCGTACCTGTGACGCGGGGACGACGTGCCGCAGGGCGGCGACCTCGGCCGGGGAGAACAGCACCGCGGCAGAGCCCTCCACCAGGGCCACGACGACCACCTGGGGGTACGTCAGCAGGTCGGTGGCCAGGCCGACGACGAGGGTGGTCAGGGCGATGAGACAGACCAGGTCGCAGGTCAGCATGAGCCGCTTGCGGTCGACCCGGTCGGCGATGAGCCCGGCAGGCAGGCCCAGGATCCACTGCGGTGCGGCGCGCACCGTGCCGATGAGGCCGGCCATGACGGGCGAGCCGGTCAGGGACAGAACCAGCAACGGGTAGGCGACGTACGCCATGCGGCTGCCGAGGACGGACGCGAGCTGGCTGATCCACAGCAGGGTGAAGTCACGGTTGCGGCTCAGCGGCACCACGGCCTGCTCGGCCTGCTCGGCCTGCTCGGCCAGCGCGGCCTGCTCGGCCGGCGCGGCGGCGCCCGAGTCCGCTTCGGTGTCCAGGTCGTCAGGCATCGTCACGGCCTGCCTCCAGAGTGTCGCGCAGCCAGCCGACGACCCGCTCCAGTTGCGGGCGTTCCATGACGGAAAGGTGAGTGCCGGGCACCTCGGCGAACACGGTCCGCGGTGCGTAGTCACGCCAGGCATCGAACCAGGACCGGTCCCAGTTGCCGTTCTCGGCCCTGAGGACGTGCAGCGGCACGTCGGCGGGGACCGGCCGGTAGGCGCGTTTGGCCTCGCGGAAGAAGCGGTTGCGCCGCAGGCGTTTCTCCAGCGCGTCCTTGCCGAGGCCGATCTGCTCCTCGCGCAGGTCCAGTTGGCGCATGTGCCCGGCCAGCAGGCCCGGCGCCCGGTCGGCCCATTCCCGCTCGGGGATCCTGCCGGACAGGTCCAGGAGTTCCTCCAGCAGCCGGTCGACGCGGTCCCGGTTGGCCGTCTCGGGGGCGGCCACCACGGAGTCGACGAGCCCGACCCAGCCGACCTCGTGGCCGGCGCGGTGCAGCTGCGCGGCCATCTCGTAGGCGACGACGCCGCCCATCGACCAGCCGCACAGCAGATACGGTCCTTTCGGCCGGCGCTCGGTGACCAGCCGCACATAGGCCGAGGCCATGGCCGCGAGCGGGTCGGGGGCGTCGGAGTCGACCAGCGACTCGTCGAACTCGATACCGGTGACAGCGAGTTCGTCGCGGAGCATGCGGGCCATCTCGTAGTAGCCGGTGATGCTGCCGGTGCCCTCGTGGACGCAGAACAGCGTCTGCGGCGCCGTGCTCGACGTGAGGTCGACCAGACCGTGCGCGCTCTGCCGTCCCGGCTCGGGACGGTCGATGAGGCCGGCGAACTCCCGCACGGTGGGCGCGCCGAACAGCGAACGCAGTGGCAGGGTGACGCCGTGCCGGGAACGCATCCGGGCGATGACGTGGGCGGCCAGCAGGGAGTGGCCGCCGAGGTCGAAGAAGTCGTCGTCCAGACCGATCCCGTCGACATCGAGGACGTCGGCCCACACGGCGGCCACCACCTGCTCCCACGGAGACCGCGGGGCGATGAACGCGGCCTCCAGGTGGGGCCGTTCGGCACCGGCCGCGGGCAGCGCCGCACGGTCCACCTTGCCGTTGGGGGTGCGGGGGAGCGCGGGCAGGACGACGAACGCGGAGGGCACCATGTGCTCCGGCAGGGCCGGCTCCAGCCAGGAGCGCAACTCGCCGACGGTCGGCCGACCACCCGGGGCGGCCACGAGGTAGCCGATCAGGCGCGGCTCCCCCGGGGTGTCCTCCCGGGCGACGACGACGGCCTCGGTGACCGCTTCGTGTCCCACCAGCCGGGTTTCGATTTCGCCGGGTTCGATGCGCATGCCGCGGATCTTGATCTGGTGGTCGGTGCGTCCGAGGTGTTCGAGTCGGCCGTCCGCGGTCCAGCGGCAGACGTCGCCGGTGCGGTAGAGGCGTCCGGGGGTGAAGGGGTCGGGGACGAAGCGTTCGGCGGTGAGGGCGGGCTGTCCGAGGTAGCCGCGTGATACGCCGGCGCCGCCGATGAACAGTTCGCCGGGTACGCCGATGGGGCAGGGGCTGAGGTGTGGGTCGAGGACGTAGACGCGGCTGCCGGTGATGGGACGGCCGACGGGATAGGTCCAGTCGTCGTGCCGGGGGGCGCGGGTGCGGGTGGTGGTCATGGTGGTTTCGGTGGGGCCGAACTGGTTGGTGACGCGGTCGTGCAGCCAGGGGCAGTGCGCGATCCGGTCGGCACGCAGTCGCTCACCGCTGCACAGCACCAGCCGCAGTCCGTCCAGCGAGCCCGGCGGCACCGGAACGTCGGCGAGTTCGTACAGCAGGGACGGCACCACGCTGGGCAGCACGGTGACCCGGTACTCGGCGAGCAGGTCCGCGACCTGCCGCGGCTCCTGCGCGGCGCCGGGCGGGGTGATGAGCAGGCGGGCGCCGGAGCCGAGGGCGCCGAAGACCTCCCGGACCGAGGCGTCGAAGCCGGGAGCCGCGATGGCGGCGAGGGTGTCGGCCGGCCCGATGCCGTACTCCTCGCGCAGGAATTCCAGGTGGGAGACGGCGTTGGCATGCGTGGTGACGACGCCCTTGGGCCGGCCGGTGGAGCCGGAGGTGTACATCACGTAGGCAGCGTGGTCTCCGTCGGCTCTCACGGCCGGGGCGCTGTCGGGGAGCGCGGACCAGTCGACGCTCTCCAGGTACACGGCGGCCTCGCGGTGCTGCGCGGGCAGGGCCGACGCGGCGTCGCGGGACGTGACGACGACACTGGCCGTCGTGGCGTCGGCCATGAGTTCGAGGCGTTCGGCGGGAAGGCCGGGGTCCAGCGGGAGGAAGGCGCCGCCGGCCTTCAGCACGGCCAGCTGGGCGGTGACGGCATCAGCCGAACGCGGCAGGCAGATCCCCACCACGGACTCGCGCACCCTGCTCGCCCCGGCCCTGATCGCCCACCTGTCGCTGCGGGTCTCCGCCAAGGCGGGCTGCTCCCCTGCGTCCACCGCCCGCCCACGGCGTGAACGCCGGTGTCCGCACCCTATGGTCGGAAACCCACTGACGGCCGTCTCGACTCGACTCGCCAGCACCGGTCCTGCCACCACAAGATCGTGGACAGGAGACGTTGCCGGTCCGGCAACCCGTGGCTGTCGACGATCAGCCTCATACGCCGGCCTGCCTCCTCGACGTCGGCGCCGGCTGGGCCCAGACGGAGCCGAGGCCGACTTCGACCGGGCCGCCCTCGACGCCGCGGAGAGAACGACCTCTGCGGGAGGCCTGGCGGACCGCGGCGCGGTCAGGTGGCGGGCTGCGGTCGGCCCCTGTGCGGATGCAGGCGGCCGGCGAGGAAGGCGAGTATCTCGTCGCGGGCCCGGACCGTGGGGTGGCCGGCCTCGTCGACGAAATGGGCGGTGACGACGCTGTGCGGGGTGCCGACCAGGTCGGCGAAGAAGGGCGGCGGGGCCGGGTTGGCGGCGCTGTCCGGCAGGACGCGTCCGTCGAAGGCGTCGCCGAGCAGCGCGCGGTACGCGGCGAAGCGTTGTCCCGTGCACCAGTGGTCCCCCTGGAAGCGGTAGGCGAGGACGGTGAGTGCGTCGCGGTGGAGCCGGTCGCGCACCGCGTGTGCGTCCGCCGTGTCGAATTCGAGTCCGCCGGGGTCGTCGAGCGGCAGCGACGGGTGGTTGACCACGGGGGCGATCACCGCGGGCTCCAAGGCCATGGTCAGGGCGAAGTTTCCGGTGAAGCACAGCCCGATCACGCCCACCCCGGGTCCGCCGCACGCGGTGTGAGCCTGGCGCGCCAAACCGCGCAGCCAGACCGTCACCGGACTGGTGCCGCCCCCGGCAAAGGCGCGGAACTCGGCGCTGACACAGGCGCGACGGAGGACCTCCCGGCCGCCCTCGACCGTGGGGAAGGCGCCGTCCGTCCCGAACAAGGAGGGCACATGGACGGTGAAGCCCGCGTCCCGCACCCAGCGCGCGAGCCGCAGGACGTCGGGACTGATGCCCGGCATCTCAGGCAGCACCACGACCGCGGGCCCGGCCCCGGCCACGTACACCGTCTTCTCCACCCCTTCCACGGTCACGCTCCGGCGGCTGAAGTCGTTGATCGGATCGTCGTCGCTCATGGCGGAAAGCCTGGCCCCGGACCTGCCGCCGGATGAGGGGCAGGATCGCCGAGCCCGAGGGTAATCTCGCCAAGCGCGAGGAAGGCGAGCGGCAGGCGGTCGGCGTCCCGAGGCCGGGGAGACCAGGAGGCAGAAGGAGTGATGGCGGAGTACGGTGCGGAACCGGGCGCCGGGTGCGGTGCGCTGCGGGTCGGGGTCCTGGCGTACCCGGAATGCTTCGCGTCCGAAGTGTTCGGCGTCCCCGATCTGCTGACGATGGCCGGGCATGTCGCCGGACCGGACGCGCCCGGCTACCAGGTATCGGTGATGTCGCCCCGTCGCCGGGTCACCGCCTCGGGCGGTGCCCACTTGGACGTGCGCCCGTTGCGCGAGGTCGACGTCCTCGTGGTCCCCGGCTTCGAACTGGGCCCGGACACGGACCTCGACGCGCGGCTCGCCAGACTCACCCCCGAGATCGTGACGATCCGCGAGCAGGCCGCCGCCGGCACCGCCGTCGTCTCCCTCTGTGTCGGCGCGTTCCTGCTCGCCGAGGCCGGGCTCCTCGACCGGCGCCGGGCCACCACCTCCTGGCTGCACGCCGGCGAACTTGCCAGGCGCTGTCCGGACGCCGACGTCCGCCCCGAGCACCTGGTCGTCACCGACACAGGGGTGACGACCACAGCCGCCTTCAGCGCCATGTACGACTTCGCGCTGGACCTGATCCACCGGTACAACGGCGCCCGTGTGGCACGCACCACGGCCCGGGTGGCACTCGTCGACGACGCGCGGACCCTGCAGACCCCGTACGTCGACCCGCGGCTCCTGCCGCAGCCCGGCCGGGACTTCTCCCATCGGGTCATGCGGCGGCTCGACCAGAACCTCACCGAGCCGTACGACCTGGCCGCACTTGCGAACGCCTTCCAGGTCAGCACCCGGACGCTGCTGCGTCGCTTCGCCGAAGAGACCGGGCGCAGCCCGCTGGCCCATCTTCAGGCCACCCGGGTCAGCCGCGCCCGCCATCTTCTGGCGACCACCGACCGCACCGTCGCCGCCGTCGCCGCCGCCGTCGGCTACCAGGACCCCGGAACTTTCGCCGCCCTCTTCGCCCGCCACACCGGCCACCGCCCGAGTGCCTACCGGGCCGCCTTCCGCCGCACGACCCGGGAGTCCGCACCGGGCACCGTCTAAGAGGCCTTTTTCTCCCGATGTTTCATCCCGGAATTGTTGTTTGATCCTGTGGCGTCGGGTTGCGCCAGGAGATGGTGTTCTCGCCGGTGAGGCGGCGGGCCATCAGATCGGTCATGGCGAGGTGGATCAGGGCTTCGGAGCGGGCGGGCAGAGCTTCGTAGTCGCGGGACAGGCGGCGGTGGAGCATCAGCCACCCGTAGGTCCGCTCCACGGTCCAGCGTTTCGGCAGCGGGGTGAATCCCCTGGTCCCGGGGGTGCGTTGGACGATTTCCATGTCGATGCCGAGACGGGCGGCGTGCTCGACGAGGTGCTGGCGGTAGCCGGCGTCGACCCAGATTCTGCGGATGGTGGGGTGGCGGCGGTCACCTGGTCGACCAGGTGGGTGCCGGCGACGGAGTCCTGCACGCTCGCGGCCGTGACCAGCACCGCGAGCAGCAGTCCGAGGGTGTCGGTGACGATGCTGCGTTCGCGGCCCACGATCTTCTTCGCGGCGTCCGTGCCCTGGCCGGCGGCCGGGACGCTGGTGGAGGTCTTCACGCGCTGCGCGTCGATCACGCATGCGGACGGCCACGCATCTCCACCCGACATGCTGCGCAGTGCTGTGACCGGCTGCGGCCGGGGCTTGGGCCGTCGTGGCCGCATCTCGGGGGCTGAGTGTCCTCAGGCTCCGGGAGGTCGAGGGTGTCCGGATCCGTCGGGGCAGTGGCGTAAAGGCGACACCTGGGAGTCCAAGGGGCCGCGCCGGGAACAGGCGGTCGGGTCGGGGCGGTTGCATGACCGGGGGACAGGCACCTCACGGGCGGGGGACACCCAGGACCACAAGGTCGTCCGTCCCCATGGACCATGGACCATGGACCCGGACCCCGGGATCGCGTTACGCCCGCCGCGTACTCGGACCAAGACATGATGGTGCAGGAGGACTGTTTCATGAATGACCGGCCCTTGACGCTCATGGCCGTACACGCCCACCCCGACGACGAGGCCACCGGAACCGGAGGGGTCCTCGCGCGGTACGCGGCGGAAGGCATCCGCACGGTTCTCGTGACATGTACCGACGGCGGTTGCGGTGACGGACCGGGGGGTGTCAAGCCGGGCGATCCCGGGCACGATCCGGCGGCCGTCGCCTTGATGCGCCGTCAGGAACTCGAGGCGAGCTGCGACGTCTTGAAGATCGGTGCTCTGGAGATGCTGGGCTATGCCGACTCCGGCATGATGGGCTGGCCGAGCAACGACGCCCCTGGATCCTTCTGGCAGACCCCCGTACGCGAAGGCGCGGCCCGACTCGCGAAACTCATGCTGCACTACCAACCTGATGTGGTCGTCACCTACGACGAGAATGGCTTCTACGGCCACCCCGACCACATCCAGGCACACCGCATCACGATGGCGGCGTTGGAGATGACCGCGCTGGCACCGAAGGTGTACTGGACCACGATGCCCCGTTCGATGATGCGGCGGTTCGGTGAGGTCCTGCGCGAGTTTCAGGAGGACATGCCGGAGCCGGATCCTGCCGAGGCCGCGGCGATGGCCGAGATCGGCCTCCCCGACGATGAGATCACCACGTGGGTGGACGCCACCGCGTTCAGCGGTCAGAAGTTCGACGCGTTGGCCGCGCATGCCAGTCAGGGCGAGAACATCTTCTTCCTCAAGATGGGCAAGGAGAGGTTCGGCGAGTTGATGGGCACGGAGACCTTCGTACGGGTCCAGGACGCCACCGGCGCGGCCGTACCCGAGACCGATCTCTTCGCCGGACTGCGCTGATCCGCCCAATCGACCGGCCGGGAAAGCGTATCTGTCGGCGACGGCACGGCACGGTACGGCGCGATCGAGCGGGTCACCCCCCTCGTCGGCGGCGTCGACGCGTGCTCGACTTGCTGCCCGACAGCGCGCTCGCCCTCCAACCGCCTGGTGAGCGGGCAGGTGAGGGATCTGTGGGCTGCTGACCAGGAAGGTGTGTGACGGCCCCCAGGTCACCAGCCCGGCGGTCTGTGCGGACCAAGACAGACCGTCGGGCAGGCGGCACCAAGCGCAGGCTCCGAGGTCCGACGCCCCGTCAGGCGATGCCCACGGCGTTGTCGCGCGTGTTCGCCGCAACGACGACGACCGTGACGACCAGGACCGAGGACGTCCACGGCCGGCCCGCGCTTGTGGCAGGGCACCTGCTTGGCCGGATCCTGGCCGGACAGGGCAAGACAGGTGATGGCCAGAACGACAGCTTGGCGCAGAGGACGGCCAGGTGTCTGCATGGTGGGTGGCCACGGATCGGTGAGCACGGACAAGGCCCTTCAGCGAGTGAAACGAACGCTCACATGTACGCCCCGGACCGAGGCGACCGCTTCCCGGACCCTGCTGATCAGCTATGCGGGTGTCGACCGTCCCTGGGCCGAGTGGATCGCCTGGCACCTGCGCGAGACGGGGCTCGACGTCGTCCTGGACGTGGCCGAGGTTTCCCCGGGGGACGCGTTCGCGCGACACCTGCGCAGCGCCGCGCAGGCCGCCGACGCCGTGATCATGCTGCTGTCCAAGGCGTATGTCGCACCAGGACGGAGCGCACCCGGCACCGGCTTCTTCCTGAGCGGCCACTCCGTCATCCCGCTGGCCGTGGAGAACCTGGCTGCCGAGGACCTGCCGGCTTCCCTGCCCAGTGTCCTGCTGCGCAACCTCTCCGGTCTCGACGAACCGGCCGCCCTGGCCGCCCTGTTCGACGCGGTCAACAGCGCGCTGCCCGGACTGTTTCCACCCTTCCCGTACCCTGTGCCGCCCCCGGCGTTCCGACGCCCCCCTGTCCCCACCCGCCTGTCAGTTCCCGGCACCTGGAACGTCGGGCGCCGCAACCCGGACTTCACCGGACGGGAGCCGGCCCTCGCCCACCTGCGTGATGTCTTCGCGGCGCAGGACCGCCGAACCGTGCAGGTGCTGCACGGGCAGGTCGGTGTCGGCAAGTCGGAGATCGCGGCCGAGTACGCCCACCGGTTCGCCGGCCTCTACCACGTCGTCTGGTGGATCGACGCCGAGGACCCCGAGTCGATCCCCCGCCAGTACGCGGAACTGGGCCTCGACCTCGGTATCCGAATGCCCCGCAGGGTGATCGCCGGCACGATGCGGGCGCTGTTCGAGCATCTCCGCACGCGTGACGACTGGCTGATCGTCCTCGACGGCATGGAGGAACCGGAAACAGCCGACCGGTACCTCCCGGACGGGCCCGGTCACCTCCTGGTCACCTCGAGGAATCCCGCGTGGGCGGAGCACGCCCGTCCGACGCACCTGGGGGTGTTCACACGCCACGAATCGGTGGAATTCCTCACCTCGCGGCTGGGGGTGACCCCCGAAGAGGCCTACCTGCGCGCCCAGGAACTGGGAGACCACCCTCTCGCTCTCGTGCAAGCCGTCGAAACGCGCAGGACAGGAGTGCCGCACTACGACCTTCCTCCCCTCTCCCAGGCCGTCACCCGCCTCGGTCACGAAGATCCCCTCGCCATGAACCTCCTGCGCATGACGGCGTTCCTCGGCCCCGAGCCCGTCCCGGTCGCCTGGGTACCGGGTCTCCTCCAGCAGCACGCGCTCCCCGAGTTCCTCCTGGGTTCGCCGCAGCCCGACACGGTGCTGCGGCTGCTGGCCCGCCGGGGCCTGGCGGACGTGGAGGACGACACCTTCCGGATCCACCGGCTCACCCAGGCGCTGGTCCGTGCCCGCAGCGACGAGGAGACGGTGTCGGGCAAGGCCGCCGCCTTCCTCGCCACCATCGACGTCGGCCCGCCCGACGTACCCGACGCGTGGCCCCTGTGGTCCCTGCTCACCGCGCACCTGGCCACCGGCCATCTCCGGGCGGCCGAGCAGCCGGAGCTCCGCCCGCGCCTGCTGCGAGCCGTCGACTACCTGATGGCGAGCGGACAGCACCAGCCGGCACACGACCTGATCGTCTCCCTGAGCCGGACCTGGTCCGGCACGCCGGGAGCCGACCACCCCGACTCCCTCGTCCTGTCCAACGCCCTCGCCGTCACCCTCAACTACCTCGGCAGGCACCAGGAGGCGTACGCCGTCCACGAGGACAATGTGACCCGGTCCCGGCGCATCCGCGGTGACGACCACCCCGACACGCTCGCCGCCGTCCACAACCTCGCACTCTCCCTGCACCGACTGCACCGCGTGCCCGAGGCCGTCCCCCTGCTCCAGGACGCACACCGGCGCGCCCTACGCGTACTGGACCCCGGCCACCCGGTCACCGAACGCCTCACCAAGACCCTCATCGCCCTGCTTAGACTCGCCGGCAGGCAGCACGAGGCGGAGGAACTCCTGCACGGCCGAGACTGAGGCATGTCCGGCGGAGGGAGGTCCACCGGTCCGGGAGACAGCGGGCGTCGGCAACATGGTCGCCGGCATCCGCGGAAGCGGTTCTGGCCGGTCCCCTGGCAACGCGTGCACCGGACCTCGGAGCCTTCTTCGGCCGGGAGCGTCGCTGTCACCGCAGTCGGTTGAATGCCTGGTCGGCATCGGCTACGGCCTCGGGGTGGATGCCGTGGGCGGTTCGACCGTCGGCGATCTTCTGCCAGTCGGTCCGAGCGAGCACTCGCTGGACCGCGAGTACCTGGGCGGCGAACAGGCGTGCCTGGATGCCTTCGCCGAGGGCGTCCGCCAGTGCCTCCTCATCCTCGAGCTGGTACTGCGTGAGCCGTCCCGCCAGGCTCGGTGTGGTGAACACCAGCCGAGCCGCGAAGGAATCGTCTTGAGCGAGCTGACCGGCAACCGCATCCGCACCACGGCCGCGAAGCTCGGCCTGCCCCACCTGGCCGAGGCCCTGAACCAGTACGCACAGCGGGCCGACAAGGCCAAGATGGGCTACCTCGCCCTCGCGGTCGCAGCCTGCCGGGCCGGCTAATCGATCTACTTCACCAGCCTCGACGACATGGCCCGGGACTGCTGCAGGGTTGGGTGACACCTGACCAGCAAACTCGGCACCTACCTCCGCCCCCGCGTCCTCGTGGTGGACGACGTCGGCTACCAGCCCCTGGAACGAGCGGAAGCCAACCTCGTCTTCCAGGTGATCTCCAAACGCTACGAGAATGGCTCGATCACCCTCACATCGAACAAGACATTCAGCGGCTGGACAAAGACCTGCACCGACCCCCGCCTCTGCGCGGCCATCGTCGACCGCCTGACCTTCAGCGGTACCGTCATCGAGACCGGCACCGACTCCTACCGCCTCGCCAGCACCCGAGCCCGAGCCGAGGGACCCTCGAAAGCTGGCTGAACTGCGCACATGCTCCTGACAGCCAGTGCTGTCCACCCGTTTACCGGCGGTGCGGCAGACTCAATTGCATGGTGACTTTGCACATCATCACGTCAGATGACTGGTTGTTGTGGCAGGAGATCCGCGTTGCCGCGCTGACCGATGCGCCGCACGCGTTCAAAGCCAGGCTCGCCGACTGGCACCGGGGTGGCCGGGAGCAGTGGCGTGCTCGCCTGGCCATCCCCGGTTCCTACAACGTCGTCGCGCTGCTGGGAAGCCTGCCTGTCGGGGTGGTCAGGGGCATCCCCGGGGACGGCGAAACCAGCGAGCTCAGGTCGCTGTGGGTCAGTCCCGAGGCACGAGGCCACGGCGTCGGAGACCAACTGATCGAAGCAGTCACGACGTGGGCCCTTCGATCGGGCTCCACAACACTGAAGCTCGCGGTGATCCCGGGAAACGAGTCCGCCACCGCCCTCTACCAACGCAACGGGTTCACCAGCACCGGAGAACTGGGGGACCTGTTGTCCGACGGCGTGACCAGGGAGCAGGTAATGGCCAAGAGGCTTCGCGACCCGCAACGCCGTCATTTCTCGTGAACATGGCTGGCCGGGCTGATCACCAACTGACGTCGAAACTCATGACCACGTGCTGTGCTACACGTGAACAGAGCCAGCGAGGACACCGGCGGACCGCGCCGACGCGTGAGGACGACCAGCGCACGCATCAACCGCACCAGCCCGGCCCCGGCCAGAGTCCGGGTGCGCACCGGTAACCGCGTCCGGTGCGCACCCGGCGCGCGCCGACCACCGCGCGATATCCCTCGGGCCGTCCCCAGCCCGACGCCAGGCGCATGGGCCAGTGGTGCCGCCTCATGTGTCAGACCCGGGTGGAAGGCTTGGTGGGATTCCGGGTCCGTGGAGAGGTGGCTGTCGTGTGGTGCGTGGGGGATGTCTGGCAGCTTCGCCGGGGAGAGCAGGTGGTCGGAGAGATCCTCATCGAGGAGGGCGACTTCCCCTGGCTGTCCGGGCGCTTCGTGCCGGCTGAGGGCTTTGCCGAGGTGAAGCCGCTGTTCGAGCGTGAACTGGAACTGGTCGAAGAAGAGGACCTCGACGAGTGGGACGAGGTGGTCCGTGAGATTGGCGAGGAGCTCCAGTTGGTCGCTCCCGCGGGTCCGGTTGCGGAGTTCTTGCTGCATATCGACGGTGAGCGGGCCTGGTTCCGCTGGAGCGACGAGCCGTTCGTCTGAGTGGCGGCCCCGCCGTCGTGGAGTCCGCCGCAGCGGAACGACGTCGTTCCGGTGCTGGTGCATGGTGGGCGGGGCGGCTTCTGGCGTGGCCGGCAGCGCGATGAGGGTGACCGGCTGCTGGCAGTGCGGGCAGGTGCCCCGACGTTCCGGCCCGCCGGGACCGGGGCGGCGGCAGCCTCTGACTGCCCCCACCCGGTCGGGTGAAGATACGGCGGGGGCGGAACTCTCCCCGGGCGCCTGGGCGCAGTGCCGACATGGACCCGATCAATGAGGTGCACGTGAGTGAGCCGGGTCTGGTCGTCGTCGATCGTCGCGGCCGCCGATGGCGTCACCGCGCTCGCCTTCCAGCAGATGCTCGCCGACCGGTGGGCGACGGCCACAGCCGACCGCACGACGTGGGCGAGGCTGGCGCACGGCTGCGCTGCTACCTGAACCTGATGTAAACGCCTCCAGGCCGCTATTGGGTGCCTATAGACGTAGCGGTCGGCGGCGTGGACCTGCACGGTGTTGAGTCGGTCTACGAGGGATTGGGGGACGAGAGCGTCCCCGAACGCGCTGGCTCTCCCCGCCGACGCGGGGTGTTCTGTCTGCCCTCGTCCGGGCGGAGACGTCGACGCTGGGGTCCTCCCTGCCGACGCGGGGTGTTCCAAACACCCGCGGCGGATCGCCGTATCAGGGCGCGTCCTCCCTGCCGACGCGGGGGTATTCCGATCAGCAAGGAGGACGCCCAGCGCGACCTCGAGTCCTCTCCGCCGACGCGGGGGTGCTCCCAGGACGGTGGGATGGTGCGCGGTTGCCGTACCGGGTGACGCGGTCGGGTGATCAGAGGTCGTGCGGTTACGTGCTGATGGGGGCGCCCGGCGTCCCGGCGCTGCTGGCCTTGGCGGCGGACGCCGTCCGGGTGGGTGGAGCCCGGCGTCGGCCGGCGGGCGGGGCGCGACCAACGTCGGGGCGGGCGCAAGGGTGTCTTTAGCCAAGACATGGACTCTTTCCACGGCGGTGGGGTTTGTGAGGGGGTGTTCGGGTGTCTGTGCGTGTGTGTGTCATCGGGGCGGGGGTGTGCGGGCTTGCGGCCGCGCAGGTCCTCAGCGAGCGGGGTATCCCGTTCGACGTGTATGAGAAGGGCTCCGACATCGGGGGCCAGTGGCGTTTTGGTAATGACAGCGGTACTTCCGCTGTCTACGACTCGATCGAGCTGAACAGCTCGCGGGACATGAGCGGGTTTCCCAAGTTCCCGATGCCCGAGGACTATCCGCTGTTTCCCGGGCATCCGCAGATGCTCGACTACCTCATGCGCTACACCGAGTACTTCGGCCTGCGCCGGTACATCCGTTTCCGGACGTCGGTGGCCGGTGTGGTCAAGGACGGGTCCGGTTACGTGGTCACGCTGGGCGACGGGCGGATGCGCCGCTACTCGCACGTGGTGGTCGCCAACGGCTTCCACTGGGACCCGAAGTGGCCCAAGCCCGCGTACCGGGGCCAGGGCGAGTTCACCGGCATCCAACTGCACAGCAAGGACTACAAGAGCGCCGATGGGCTGCGCGGCCGACGGGTGCTGGTCGTCGGATCCGGCAACACCGCCTGCGACCTGGCCACCGAACTGTCCGCCGTGGCCGACCGGGTGGTCTCCAGTGCCCGGCGCGGTTTCTGGATCACTCCGAAGCGCCTGTTCGGCAGGCCCGCCGACCAGGTCAACCGTCCGCTCGCCACCATCGTGCCGCCGTTGGTGCAGAGCCTGCTGCTGACCGGGATGCTCTGGCTGTCGCAGGGCAGGATCAGCCGGTACGGCCTGGCGGCCCCGGGGCATCTCGCGCTGCGCACCCACCCCGCCACCTGCGAGGGGTACCTGCCGGCGGTCAAGGCCGGGCGGATCGCTGTGCGGCCGGGTATCGAGCGTTTCGACGGCGGACAGCGGGTGCGGTTCACCGACGGCTCGGTCGAGGAGTTCGACGCGATCGTGTGGTGCACCGGTTTCACGTTCAGCTTCCCCTTCCTGCCCGAGGAGCTGACTCCGGTGATGGTCGGCCCGATGCGGCTTTTCCGCCGGATCGTGATGCCGGATCACGAGGGGCTGTTCTTCCTCGGTTTCGCCAAGACGCTGAGCGCCATCACCCCCGTCGCCGAGGCGCAGGCCGAGTGGATTGCCGATCTGATCGAGGGACGTACCCGGCTGCCCGGCCGGGAGACGATGCTGGCCGAGATCGCCGCCGACGAGCGCAGGGTGCGCCGGCGCTACTCCGCCACGCCCCGGCTCACCGTCGAAGTGGACGTCTACCGCTACCTGCGCCAACTGCTGCGCGACCGCCGCCGCCACCTCGCCGCAGGCCCTCCGCTTGCTGTTCACCGCAACCGTGACACCCCCGGTGACACCTCCAGCCTCACCCCCAGCCCCGGCCCCGGCCCCGTCCGCCGGCCGGGCCCGGCCGGATCCCGCCTGAGCACCCAGGAGTCTTCATGACGATCGACCCCGCCCCGGCCGAGGCGCACCGCATCTGGGAGAAGTGGATCGCCCTGTGGAACGGCGACCTCTCCCTCGGCAAGACACTGCTCGCCGAGCGGCTCACCGTCCACTCGCCGAAGCTGTCGGACAGCATCGACCCGAGCCTGATCGGCGACCGCGACGGCGCCCTCGCCCTGATCGGCGGCGTCCAGGGCATCGCGGACCTGACCTACACCACCGAGGTGGGTCCGGTCGCCGAGGGGGCCTACGTCACCGGCGGCTGGCGGCTGACCGGCACCTACCGCGGGGGGCTGCCCGAGGCCGCCGCCCCGCCCGGCACGCCGGTCACCAACCGGGGCATCGACATCCTGCGCATCCACCAGGGCCGGGTCGCCGAATGGTGGAGCGCCGCCGAGAACCTCCAACTGCTCGCCGCTCTGGGACTGCTCCGTGCCGGCTGAGCGACCGGGCGGCGCGCTCGCCGCACGCCTGGCGAGCCGGCTGATGCGGCTGCCGCCGGCCGTCACCCCCGGCGTCCGGGTCACCAGGGGCATACGGGTGCCGATGCGGGACGGCGTCGACCTGCTCGCCGACCACTACGCGCCGGTCGGCGCCGTCCGCCCGCCGACCCTGCTGGTGCGCAACCTGTACGGCTGGGACCTGCCGATCGGCCTGCTCTACGGCCGGCTGTACGCCGAGCGCGGATACCAGGTGCTGGTGCAGCGCTGCCGGGGAACCTTCGGCTCGGGCGGAACGCTCGACCCGTGGGTCCAGGAGGCCGCCGACGGCCGGGACACCGCCGCCTGGATGAGTGAGCAGGACTGGTTCTCGGGCGAGTTCGCCACCATCGGGGCCAGCTACCTGGGCTACGTGCAGTGGGCCCTGCTGGACGACCCGCCGCCCGGACTGCGCGGCATGGTGGTCCAGATGGGTCCGCACGAGTATGCGCCGGTCGCCTGGCCGGGCGGCGCGTTCGCCCTGGACACGATGGCCGGCTGGGCGTCGATGCTCAGCCACCCCAAGCGCGGACCGGTCAGGGACACTGTGCGCCAGTTGCGGGAGAAGCGGAGACTGCAGCGGATCGCCTACCGGGAGCTGCCGCTCGGCCCGGCGCTCGCGCGGGCGCTGGGCCGCGACGACCCGCACCTCGACGCCTGGCTGGCGCACGAGGCCGGAGATGATCCGTACTGGTCCGCCTCCGACCACAGCGCCGGGCTCGTACGGGGCCCCGGTGTTCCTGTGCTGCTGCAGGGCAACTGGTACGACGCCTTCCTGCCGCAGACGCTCCAGCAGTACGCACTGCTGCGTGCCAGCGGCGCGGCACCCCGGCTGACCATCGGACCGTGGACGCACACGGCGGTCGGCCGCTGGTGGCCGGCCTTCATGGCGGACTACCTCGACTGGCTCGCCGAAGTCTTCCCCGACCACCAGGCCGTCGGCGGCCACCAGGTCCGCCCCGGCCGCCGGCCCGTGCCCGGCTCAGGCCCCGAATCCGGATCCGGCCGCAACGCCGCCGACCGCCCCGCCGAGCCGGACCCGGTGCGCTTGTTCCTCCTCGGCGCCGACGAATGGCGCGGCTTCGGCGCCTGGCCGCCGCCGCAGGCGCTCTCCCGAAGCTGGTACCTGCATCCGGGCGGCCGGCTCGATTCCGCCCCGCCGCCGTCGAGCGGCCCCGACCGCTACCGCTACGACCCGTCCGACCCCACCCCGGCCGTCGGCGGCGCGTGGACGGGCGCGGGTGCCGGACCGCGGGACAACCGCGCGCTGGAGGCCCGTGCGGACGTACTGACCTTCACCACCGACCCGCTGGAGGCAGACCTGGACGTTGTCGGCGAGGTCTCGGTCGAGCTGTACGTACGCTCCAGCCTCGCGCACACCGACTTCTTCGCCCGGCTCTGCGACGTGCACCCGGACGGCCGGTCGGTGGACATCACCGACCGGCTGATCCGTGTGCGGCCCGGGTCTGCGGCCGCCGGCCGGACCGGTGCGGACGGGGTGCTCGCGCTCGCCCTCGACCTCGCACCGACCGCCTGCCGGTTCCGGGCCGGCCACCGCATCCGGCTCCAGGTCTCCAGCGGGGCCCACCCCCGCTTCGCCCGCAACCCCGGCACCGGCGAGCCGACGGCGAGCGCCGTCCGTCTGCTGGCGGCGGACCAGGAGATCCACCACGACCCACGGCACCCCTCCGCGATCCGGCTCAGCGTCCTTCCGTCCGCGATCTGATTCCTCGGACCGACCCCTGCGGGGTGTGTCATCGTCGGGGGCGTCGAACCCAGTCATCAGCTTCGCGGTCGCCATCAGGAAGCACAGTGGGTCGTCCGGGGTGAGGAACCGCCGCTTCGACAGGGGTGCCGGTCATGCCGGGGAACCTCGCGTGCGGCAACGCTGCGCGCATCTGCCCGGCCAGGGAATTCGACCGCGCTGACCGGGTGCGGCCCGCAGCCGTCACTGCGTGATATCGCGCCACCAGGCGGCCACGCGGCTGTCCATCCAGTAGAGCATCTCGGCCTTGCCCGTGGTGCTGTCGGAGCCGCCTTGGCTGTTCTCGATGGGCCAGCGCTTCTCCTTGAACAGTTGCGCGGAGATGCGGCTGAGAGCTGCGTGCTCGTTGCTCTGCTGACGCTCAGGAAGTTTCGAGCGCTCGAGGATCTCCGTGAAGGTCACCTTCTCGCCCGGGCGTTCAGCGGTGGCCTCGAAGAGCGCCCGAACCCCGGGGAGGTGGTTCACCCTGTGCCACAGCAGCTCTACCTGAGCCTTCGTCCACAGCCCCTGGCGTCCGAGGTCGACAGCGGTGTCGGTTCCATCGATCTGCGCGAGCAGGCCGTTGAGCTTGACGCTGAGAGCTTCGGTGTCGGCGAGCGCGGCAACGACAGCGGCGCGCAGCGTAGCGTGGTCCATCACATGCCCCCTGTGTGGTTTCGTGGACGAACCCCTACGACCGAGACTGTAGGGCTTCGTCCACGAAACCACAATGGCTTGATGGCTGGTCGCGACAGCAGCGCAGTGCGCTTCGGCTCCGGAGCGCGCGATGCCGGCGAAGGGAGTCGGTGGAGACCTGTCTGGGAGCCGACAGTGTCCTGTCAGGCGGATTGCTCGGCACCGTAGTAGCCGTGGTGCATCCGGAACCTCATGGGATCAGTGCCGTCCGCTCGGATGTGTTCGATCAGCATCGACCGCAGCGGCTCGGGCAGATGCTTGCCTTGTGCTCCGGTCCATTCGAGGGATGCGAAGAGCTGGGCCGCGCCGTCGAGCTGGGCCGGGCTCGGCGAGCCGGTGGCGAGCGCGGTGAGGATGAGGTCGGCATCCTCGGCGAGCAGCAGATGCTGGACCGCCATGTCGTACCACTTCAGGCCGCCGGTGGACTCCCTGGCGGGAACCCCGGCCCATGCCAGCAGGGCGCGGATCCGTTCGATCCCGTCGGGATAGTCGTCTTCAACGCGTGCGGCGAGCCGGGCCTTGGCGTCGCGCAGGCGACCTGACCAGGCTTCAGGGTCACGCCCCGGCGGGTTGGAGATCTCCATGGCCGCGTCGCGCAACCCGGCGGGCGCGGCCTGGAGCCAACGCAGCCGGCGCCGGTCCGCCTCGGCCTCTCGCACCGCCAGCTCAGCCTGAACCTCCTGCGATCTGGTCAGGCCTCGCTCTGCCAGCCATGCGCTGACTGCCGGACCGTCCCGCAGGTCGGCATCGCAGTCACCGATTCCTTGAAGACTGGACTGGTGGTGCAGCGTCCAGCAGGCGATCAGCTCTCCCTTGACGTCGTGAACCATGATCGTCGGCCAGCCGTTGCACCGGCACCGGTCGCCGGTACCGCCGTCCACAAGAGCCAGGACCCGCGCAAGGTCCGCGATCTCAGCACCGGTCACCACGATCCGCGCCACGCCGGCGGAGTCCGCCTTGGCAGGGGATGCCTCGGCGATCACGACGCGCCCGGCACGGTTCAGTACATCGCCAAGGCGCGCCGTTGTGCGAGCGCCCTCGTCCATGCCCATCATTCCTTCGTGGATCACGTCCGTGAGGGTATCGACGCCGTTGCGGTGACGGCCCGCGGTTTTCGGTGAACCAGCCTCGACAACCCATCGGTTCATGGACGCCCTCTCCCGACGGACGGTCAGGCCGCCCTGCTCAGCAGGTGAACGCCCACCTCACCTCCGGGGAGAGCGGCGTGGACCTGAGCGCCACCGCCGAACCCGTCATCGTGCAGGAAGACACCCAAGTCCACGTCGGCGTCCACCTTCGTCCGTATCGACGCCCTGACCCAGAAGGTGCGCGAAGGCGACCGGATCATCAGTGTCCAGGCCCTGGCCGTAGTGGGCGTCAACGCCGACGGGTGCCGGGAGATCCCCTGGCCTGGACGTCGCGATCACCGAGGACGGTGCGGGCCGGCTCGCCTTCCCGCGCGCCCGCCCGTCGCCCGGGCCTTGTCCGGCGTCCAGCCCGTCGTCTCCGACGCTCATGCCGGCCCCGTCGACGGGATGCGCCGCCCTGCCCGGCGTGTCCTGGCAGGGGTCAATCGTCAGCCGACGAGGTGAGAAGGCCAGGACCGGTGTCCATGGTCCCGTTCCATCGGTCCATCCCGGCCCGCCCGGCTCGTAGGGGAACCGGGCGGACCGGGCGGGCCGGGATCGCGGCAGCTGGCTCACACCGGGGCCTTTCTGCCAGGTGTGCGTGCCGTCCGCGCACGCCCCTCGGGTACGTCTTCATGGCCGGGCGCGACGATCCCGAGCAGGTGCCGGTCATCACCGCGCAGCCGTCCGTGTCCAAGCGGCACATCACTGCCGCGGCGCGCCTGTGCCCTGACCTGGACGGCATGGCTGTGGAAACATCTGCCACGAGGGTTTCTTACGGGCAGGAGCGGGTTTACGCCCTGTCAGTGGTGCCCGGACCGTGAAGGGTTGCCGCCGAATCCTCTTCATCCCTGCACGCCATTCAATCAAACTCTTTCACGATTCGCTTACGAATCCCCTAAGGTGCCCATCGGGGGGCGAACGCCCCCTACGGGGGAGGGAATTCACACACATGGGCAGATCAGCGCTGCCGTCGGGCCGTCGTTCCGCGGCCGCCGCACTCGTCACCGTCTCGCTCGCCCTCTCGGGCAGCACGCTCCCGGCCGTACCGGCCGCCGCGGCGACCGTGCAGCCGCCGTGGAGCAGTCCGGTGTCGCTGTACGGCTACAAGTCCGAGGTTCACGACGTCGTCATCGCCAAGAACGGCACCGCCGTGGCCGTGTGGACCCAGTACACGACCGGCGTCCTCCACTGGGCGACGCGCCCCGCGAACAGCGAGACGTGGACCACCGGGATCCTGGCCTCCGAGACGGTCAGCGAGGCGCGCCTCGCGGCCCGGCCGGACGGTTCGGTCGCTGCGGTGTGGACCACGACCGGCCACATCGCCTCCGCCACCCTGGGCGCCGGACAGTCCGCCTGGTCGCAACCCACGGTGATCGCCTCGGACCAGAGCACGGACTTCGAATCCCCCGACCTCGCCGTGGGGCCGGGCGGGACGATCGCCGCCGTGTGGAGCCAGCGCGTGTGGCGGACCGGCAGGAGCGAGGCGTACGCCGCCACCCTGGTCGGGGAAGGCACCTGGTCCACCCCGGCGCAGGTCAGCAACGCCGCCACCTACGCGGGTGTCTCCGGCTATGGGACCGTCGGGAACCCGCAGATCGCCTACGACGGACAGGGCGGGCTCGTCGTCTCCTACTGGATGAGCGTGAACTCCCAGTACTACCGGGTGATGACCAACACCAGGCCGTTCGACGCCTACACCTGGCCGACCCCGCAGGAGATCACCCCGGCCACCCACGCTCCCACGCTGGCCTCCGCCCCGGACGGCTCGGTCCACCTGGTGTGGCAGGACGCGAACGGCACCTTCCAGATCATGCGTCGTGCCGGCGCGGCCTCCGCGTGGAGCCGGCCGCAGACCGCCGCGACCGCCGTCGGCGAGCCCGCCGAGATTCCGGAGCCGCTGGTCGGGCCCGACGGCGATGTCACCCTCGTCTGGACCGACCGGGCCACCGCCGGCGCGGGCACCGTACGGACCACCACCTTCGACAGCGCCGGCGGCACCTGGTCGGCGTCGAGGACGTTGTCCTCCGGTGACGCCCAGTACACGTCCGACGCGGTCATCGCCCCCGACGGCTCGGTCCACGTGCTGTGGCCCGAGCTCGACGCCGACCAGAAGCGCGAGTCCGTGTGGGAGTCCACCCTGGCCGGCGGGGAGTGGACGTCCGCGCGCCGGGTGGGCGGCGTAGGGTCGGTGCACACCGAGATCGCGGCGGACGCCGTCGGCTCCGCCACCGCGGTCTGGGGGCCGTCGTCCACCATCTCCTCCGACACGGAGGTGATGGCCTCCACCATGGCCTGGCCCACCCTCAAGGTGACGGACAGCACGGTCCCGGAGAGGGTGTTCCTGAACGGCACCACCTCCTCCAGCGCCGCCTGGACGCCTTCCTGGACCACCAACTCCGCCGTCGCCTCCTGGACGCTCACGCTCAAGGACACCGCGGGGCGGACCGTCCGCACTCTCACCGGCAGCCCCGGCTCCGCCACGACGATCGCCCCGGTCTGGAACGGCCGGACCAGCACCGGCGCGATCGCCGTCAACGGCAGGCTCACCTGGACGCTGAAGGCCGTCCAGTACGGCTCCGGCACCGCGTCGACGCTGGGGACCGGCACCATCGCGGTGGCCGGCGGCCGCCCGGCCTTCCGTGACTTCAGCGGCGGCGCCGACATCGTCTCCGACGGCTTCGGCGACCTGCTCCAACTCGACACCTCGGGCAGGCTCACGTGGCTCCTGGGCACGGGCCGGGGCGACCTGACGGGGGGCGAGACCGGCGGCGGCTGGTCGACGAGCATCAAGGCGGTGCCGTTCGGCGACCTCAACGGCGACCGCTGCAACGACGTCCTCGTCCGCGTCGGCGACGCCCTGCGCGCCTACCGGCCGGGCTGCGGCAACGCGCTGTCGGCCGCCGGCACGCCGTACAAGACGGTCTCCACGACCGGCTGGAAGCAGTACGACGTCCTGACCCACCCCGGTGACGTCACCAAGGACGGCCGCCCGGACCTGATCGCCCGCAACTCCTCCACCGGCGCGGTCTACCTCTACAAGGGCACCAGCACCGGCACCCTCTCCGCCCGCGTGAAGCTGTACGCCAACTGGAAGACGTACAAGAAGGTCGTCGGCGCCGGTGACCTCAATGGCGACGGCATCGGCGACCTGATCGCCCAGGACACCTCCAACAACCTGTACCGCTACTTCGGCAAGGGCGACGGCACCTTCGCCGGCCGCGTCAAGATCGCCAGTAGCTGGGGCGGCTCCTACAACGTGGTGGTCGGCGTCGGCGACATCACCGCCGACGGCAAGAGCGACCTGATCGCCCGCGACACCGCCGGCAACCTCTACCGCCAGTCCGGCGACGGCAAGGGGTCGTACGGCACCCGCGTCAAGATCGGCCTCAACAGTGCCAAGGGGCTGTTCTGACGGTCCTCCGCCAGCGCGGGCGGGGGCGCGAGCCAAGTGTGCGTTGAGTCTCAGCGACACGCCGCGTACACGGAGTGTCGCTGAGACTCAGTCACCAGTAGTCGGCAACAGGGACTGCTGCAGGTCAAGAAGTCACCCGATCGTGCGGCAGATTCCCTTGCGCTCCTGCATCCGGGTCAGGTGGACGACCACCACGATGGCGAGGACCGCGGCCGCGATGTCGAGGCAGTCGGAGAACAGCATCGTCCCGGCGGCCTCGCGCAGTTCGTCCGCCGTCTCGGCCTGCCGGGAGCTGCGGTCGGCGAACTGGCCCACGAAGAGGCTGACGAGCCACAGCGTCCACCAGGCGTTGACCGGCGTGTGCCCGGTCCGTGAGCCCCAGGGAGCGCTGGCGTCCCAGCTGTCCGCGACGATCCGGCGTGGGAACCACAGGTTCACCACCGGGCAGAACCAGGCGCCGATGGTCCAGCCGCGCTTCATGCGATGCCGGGAGGCGTCGAACACCTCGGCGTTCACCCGGATCCGCCACAGCCAGCACAGGTAGACGACGGCCGTGGCCACCAGCGCGACACCCTGCGCGATGCCGGCGATGCCATAGAGGGCGTCCGCGTGGTCCGCCCGGTCGATCACGTCGGCGCCGGTGGCGCCGTCGGCCAGGTCGCCGGTGACGTCCATCTCCAGCAGGTCCGCGTAGCAGGCGAACAGGTCGGTGGCGATGACGAGGCCGAGCAGCACGGCGGTGGCGCGGCCGAGCGCGGTCGGTGAGCGCGGCCAGGCGCCGGGCGGGGGAGCGCCCGGCGGAGTCGGCATGGGCGTGGTCATGAGGAAGTCCCCCTGAGAAGACGAGATCCGAGCCGGCGCGCGTGCCAAGACGCGCGCGGCCACCGGAACATACGGTCGGATGCCGTCGTACGTCCACTCGGTTCTCAGCCCAGCCAAGTCCGCCGGCTTCCTGAAGTCGGCCCAGGCGAGCGCTGGCTCGCCCGGGTCCCGCAGCTTCTGCACGGTGGCCCGCTGCTGCAGCCTGATGCCCCCGCCGGTGTCCGCGCCCTCTTCCCCGTCTTGGGCAGCCCGGTCGGCCTCGGCATCGAAGCGACTGTGTATGCCCAACTGCTCCAGACCGTGAGCCGCGGGGACGACCTCAGCCTCGCCGCCTCACTCCGAACCCGGTCCGAGGAACTGGGCCGCCGCTGCCCAAGCACGTGGGCTGACGGGATGTCATGCAGGACACGAAGGCGCGGTGGAAGGCGCGGCGCTGTTCGGGCGTGAGGCGGTCCAGGCCGGCCGGTCAAGCGGGGCATGGTCTCGTACGTGGGCACGGCGAACTCCTTCAGGAAGCACGAAGCCCCCGGCTGGCGGCCGGGGGCGGTGGTGACTGTTCGTGTTCAAGGGCGTCGGTGACGTGGTGCTCGGTCGTGGGTTGTCGGGGCAGTGGTGCGCGGGTGTGCGCTCAACGACGGTGGAGTCGGTTGCGGCGTGATTCCGGGACGGGTTGGCTCGTGTGGTCGTCGCGCGGCATTCGCTCGACGCGTCAGGCTTCGTCGCTGGGTGGTGGGGGCATCGCCTCCTTCCACTCGACGGGGTGGAGTGGGCGGCAGCCAGCGGGGCACCAGCGGTTCTTCACGCCCTCTCAGAGACCCTGGCTCGGCCTGGCCGGCCTGGCTCGTCTCATGGAGAACCGCGCCGGAGGCGAGGCCCTGGCCCACGATGTGATCGCTTCAGCCCTCGGCGCCGCGACACCGGTCCACGGCTCACCTCCTGTTTCCTGACGCGTCGACGGACAGGCCCTCAGGGCGGCCTCCGCTCCCGTCACCGGAAACCGCCCGTCGGAAGGCGGAGGTTGAAGAGGCTGCCGTGGAGGGACTGTCCCGTGTCCGGCCGCGGCTCGGGAGTTCCCTGGTTGAGGCCGTACCACAGGACCGACTGGTTCGCCGTGATGACGGGGATCTGCAGCTCCTGCTCAAGCGGCAGCACCGCACCCTGAGCGCGGAACCCGCTGCCCGGGACAAGGATGCCGTCGAGAGCGGTGTCCTCGGCGTCTTTGAACGCCGCGAGTGTCTGCCGGCGGACGTCGTCCGGATCCACGACCCATCGGGCGCCCTTGTCGATGGCGTTGTACCGGGGAACGGCCGCCCATTGCGGACCGAGGTCGACCTGGGCGATGCGGATGCCCTCGATGCCCACCGCGGTGAGGTACCTCTCGGTCGCCTCGAAGGCCGGGGGAGTGAACCAGGGAGGCATTATCACCAGTGGCCGACGGACACCGGCGGCTTTCAGCGCGGCCGTCAGGCCACCGCTGCGGTGTAGGCCGGCGTGTCGTGCGAGTGCGACTCGGCCTCCGCGACGAACTCCGTATCGAAGGACGGTCCTTAGAAGAAACTGCTCGATCCGAAACACAGGGCAATGCTGTCGGTGCCCAGCCGGCCCAGGTGGTCCAGGCCCCGGGCGACCTCGGCGGACGACGCCAAGGCGCGAGCAGGGCTGCCGACGTACTCCGTGTCGGCCGCACGAGGGCGCTCGAAGCGAGCTGTGTGGACGGAGACGCCTGCCGCAGCCATGCCCCAGATTTCCGTCTCGGGCACGGGGTCGTTGTGGATGACGAGAATGCCCAGCCGGGCCGCGGTGGTCATCCGGCCCTCTCTTCCTCGGGCGCCGCGGCGGGTTCGCCGATCGCGGACGGCTTCGGCGCTCCGGCCTGGGCCGCGGGTGCGCGGAATCCCGCCCAGGACCACACGATCCCGACGAGCGCGATGGCGGCGGCCAGCAGGAACGCGGGCAGGAAGCGGCCGTCACCGGGGTCGGTGCCCAGGACGATGACCAGGACCGCCACTCCGAATGCGCCGCCTGCGTACTGGGACGTGGTCATCAGGGCACCGGCGACGCCCTGGTTGTGGTCGGCGACGTCGCGCGTCCCGCCGACGAATATGGAGGTGTAGATCATGCCGTGGCCGATGCCGCTCACAAGGAGGCCGGGAAGCAGGCCCACGAGATACGAGTGGTTGTGCACTGAAACGGCGAGCAGCACGAGGCCGGCCGCTCCGAGGGCGAAGGCCGGCGGCAGCGTGCGCTGTACGCCGAGTGAGTTGATCAGACGGCCGGCGATCATGTTGCCGAGCGTGATGCACACCGCCAGCGGCAGGAAGGCGATGCCCGCGGCCAGCGGCTCGAACCCGCGCCCTTCCTGGAGCAGGAGCGTGACCAGGTAGAACTCGGATCCCGCCACGCTCGCCATGTACAGCGCCGAGGCGCCGCACCCGACCAGGAGAGTGCGAGTGCCCCGCAGCGAGGATTCGACGAGCGGCTGAGCACTGCCGCGCTCCCGGGCGACGAAGAGGGCGAGCAGGACCACGGCTGCGACGAAGCTGCCCAGCGCGAGCGGATCGGTCCAGCCGACATCCGCGGCCAGGGTGAGTCCCAGCACCGAGACGAGCACGGTCGCTGTGCAGAGCACGGCGCTGAGGACGTTGAGGGGTACGGCCTTCCCCCGGTCGGTCTTGCCGGGCAGCAGCCGCGACGCGGCCAGCGCGCACGCGGCAGCGAACGGCAGGTTCACGAGGAACGTCCAGCGCCAGGACACCGTGGTGAGCAGGCCGCCGATGACGACGCCGGCGGCGAGGCCGCTGGCGCCCACCGTTCCCCAGACGGCGAGTGCGCGGGTGCGCTCGCGTCCCGGCCGGAAGGTCGTGTTCACCAGGGCCAGGATCGAGGGCTGGAGCGTGGCGGCGGCGACGCCCTGCGCCCCTCGGGCGATCAGCAGCAGGGAAGCATTTCCGGCGACGCCTCCGGCCAGTGAGGCGCCGCCGAACAGCAGCAGAGCGGCGATGAACATGTTGCGCGCGCCCATACGGTCGGCGGCCCGCCCGCCGACGATGAGGAATCCGGCGAAGAAGACGGCGTAGGCGCTGACCACCCACTGGATGGTGCTGCCGGACAGTCGGAGGTCCGAGCCCATGCTGGGCAGGGCCACGAAGATGACCGAGAAATCGAGCGCGATGAGGAACTGGGCCGCGGACAGCGTGACCAGACCTGCGACGGGACTTTTCGGCGCCGCCATGCCGGGTGTCGTCGGTGATGCCATGTCTTTTTCCAACCGCCTTTGTGTGTCTTCGTGTTGGCGAGGAAGTGCATGTTGTGGCGCGGTGTGGTCCGAGCCCGACGCAGTGGGTCAGCCGCGAGGCGCAGTCACCGCAGAAGACCGGAGAACCCCCAGCGTCTCGCCGAGCGCCGGTACGGTTTCGCACACCACCCGCGCTCCCGCGTCGAGCAGTTGCCCGGCCGTCGCGACCCCGTTGGACACCCCGATCGCCCCCATGCCCGCCGCGTGAGCCATCCGCATGTCGTCGACGGCGTCGCCCACCACGAGGCACTCTTCGGGGGCTCGGCCCAGCTGTCGTGCGGCGAGCAGGGCGAGGCCAGGATGGGGCTTGCCCCGGGGCCATACCGTGGCACACGACGGCATCGAAGTGGCCGGTCAGACCGGTCGGTTCGAGCACCGTACTCGGTCATGCAGCCGTAGCCGCCGGAAGATCTGGAGTGCCGGCAGCGCGCGCCGCTCGGTGTGCCGCTTCACCACCGACGGGTCCTCGGTACCCGGCTGCCCGGCCACGGTGCTCGGCCACCGGCCACGGCACCGTGGGCGGGTTCTCCGGACAAGGACTCCGTTGGCGGACCGTCACAAGAGATCGGGGTGGGGGACTGTCGGGCTGGACACCCTTCAGTGCTCTGCGCCTTGGACTTCCCGCGGCCTGACAGCGGCCTCCTGGGGTTCCTGCGGCCTGTCGGCGAGCTTGAGCCAGACCACTCCGGCGATGATGACGCCGAGCCACAGGGCCCGGACCGGGGTGAGGGTCTCGTCGAAGAAGGCCGGGCCGAGCAGTGCCGCGCCGGCTGCTCCGATTCCCGCCCAGACGGCGTAGCCGATACCGACGTCGATGGTGCGCAGTGCGACGCTCAGTGCCCAGAGGGTCAGGAGGAAGAAGACGACGGCGACCAGTGACCACGACAGGCGGGTGAAGCCGTGGCTGCCGCCGATGGAGAGCGCGTAGCCGACTTCGAATCCTCCGGCGAGCAGGAGCATGAGCCAGGAGTTGGCGGAGGAGCGCTCGGTGCGGGACATGTACCGGGGTCCTTTCGGGGATGCGGATCAGGCGTGGGCGGGATTTCTAGGCGGCACCGCTGAGCTGGAGGCCGACGACTCCCGCGATGATGACGACGACGCCGAGGGCCTTGCGCCAGTTCAGGCGCTGGCCGAAGAGCACCACTCCGAGAACGGTGATGCCGATGCCGGCGATGGACGTCCAGATGGCGTAGCCGACGCCGACGTCGAAGGTCAGCAGTGCCCTGCTGAGGAAGTAGCTCCCGAGCGCACCGCTGATCAGGGTGACGGCGGTCCACCGGCGGTTCTTGAAGCCTTCGGCCTTGCCGGCTGCGATGGCGACGACGATTTCGAAGATGTCCGCGATGGTGAGGTAGAGCCACTGCATGGCGGTCCTTTCGTCCGGTGGGGGTCGGCGTGGTCCGGGGCCGGGTCGCCGTGGGGCGGCGGTGGCCCGGGCGGCGGCAAGAACAGCGGCCAGGCCGCACTTCCCCCACAGAAGTTGCTTGTACGTGCATGTTAATAACGCCAATCAGGCTGCGTCGCGAGCCCTCGCGAAGGCAGATAAAGCTTGCATGAGCATGTATCTTGCTGTCAATGTCGCTGGGGAGAGCGTCGGGAGTGACCGGCACAGGCTGGGGGACACGCCCTGCGGCGGGTCGGGTCGGGTCGGGTCGGGTCGGGTCGGGTTGGGTCGGGCCGGGTCGCGGGTCCGTGCTGCTGGTGGTGGCGGCAGGGGGGTGTCTACCGCTGGTCTTCCGGGGCATGTGCGGCCAGCGCGCACAGACGTGAGGGTGGCATGTTTCCCCCTCGTTCATCCCGGATGCGACGGGAGCAGTGATCTGCGGCCCCAAGGGGGTGACGGTGCATGAGGTGTGCCGGAAAGTCGCGTCCGGAGCCCCGGGGCGCACCGGATCGAACCGGCTCCGTTTACGCCCCGCGGTCGCTCGGTCATGCACCGTATCGGCAATGCATGCAGAGTCAAGCATATATCGTCTGCGGTGAATATGAGAGAGTTCACTCCCGCGGTGTGACGGTCTCGCTTCATCAACTGCTCAGTCGAAGGCATGAGAGGCGTGCGGCCGAGGCGTCGTAGGCGCGCGGGGTGCTTTGCCTCAGGAGCCGGGGTCTGCCGTCATTTGCCGCGCCGGAGCCGGGAAACGCCGAGAGCCGCCCGGGGAACCGGGCGGCTCCCGTTCGGCCCCTTGCCAGGGCCGGGCTCGCGTGTCGAAGAAAGCGCAGGTCAGAGGCCGCTGCGCAGCGCCTGGACGGTACGGGCGAGCTCGGGGACGGCTCCTGCGGCGTTCAGTGCCGCGCTCAGTACCTCGCCGTAGGTGCCGCGGGCGACGGCGTAGCGCTGCCGGCCCTCGTCGGTGATCACTGCGTACACGCCTCGTTTGTCGTCGGGGCACAGGTCCCGGAAGGCGAATCCGGCCGTGTCCAGCCGGCCGACCAGGCGTGTCACCGAACTCTGGCCGAGACCCACCTTGTCCGCCAGATCCTGCATGCGCAACTCGCCCTCGGCGGCCTGGACCAGGCATTCCAGGGCGCGAAATTCCGACAGGCCGATGCCGTGCTTGCGCTGCAGCACCTGGGCGAGCTGGCGTTCAACATGTGCATGCAAGGTGAGCACCTTGTTCCACATGGCTTGATCGGAGGACGCGGTGGGCGCCTGAGGGATGACTGTCATCTTGAGTACTGGCTCCTCCCGAGCAGCGTTGACAACAAGATACATGTTCATGCAATCTTCTGCTTTAGTCCTTCGATCCCGCAAGGGATCGGGTGGAGTCGGGCTTTGGCGAGGAGTTCGCGGCCCATGTAGCGGCGGGCTTCGGTCCACTCGTCGTTCTGCTCGGCCAGGACGGCCCGACGAGCCGGATGACGGCGGTGCGGCCGGGGGCACCTCCCGCGGCGCAGCCGTGGGGGAGGATCTCCTTGTTCAGCCTCTTCTGCGGGTTGTTCGACCAGATCTGCCGCCCAGCTCCTGCGGGAAGGCCGCGAAGGCAAGCAGGTCGTGCCGGGCGGCGTCCAAGTGCTCGGCGGCCTTGGGGAACTTGGCCTCCAGAGCATCGAGGACATGCCGCCCGCACTGCACTGGCTCCGCCGCGGCAACGGTTCCCGTGCTGCTTGCGGTCAACTTCCTCTTCGGGACCGGCGGGCAGTTGGTGAATGTCACGGTGATGGCCGTCCGGCAGGCCGTCACTCCGGACGGGATGCGGGGCCGCGTGGCCGCGACGATCACGTTCGTCGGCACGGGGCTGGCCCCGCTCGACTCGCTGCTCGGCGGATTCCTCGCGCAGGAGTGGGGGCTGCGCTCGAGCCTCCTGGTGACGGTCCCGGGGTTGCTGCTCTCCCCGGTGCTGACGGTCTGCTTCCCGCTCGCCCGCCCGGGACGGCGGCTTCCCGCCCCACCGTCGCCTGCCGCCCGCCTCTGAGCTCGTGAGACGGGCCGTCCGGCGGCGCCGATACCCAGGGACGGCTGAGAGTTCGGTGCGGGTCACCCGAATGACCCGTCCTGGCAGGCAGGGCGGTTGTCGCGGACCTACGTTCGATCCGTCCCCTCGACACATCCCTTCGCGTCCGCAGCGGACTCGACGGCCCCTGCCCGCACAGGCCGAAACCGACGGAGAGTGAGGTACCTGCCGATGCGCAGGAAAGCGATAGCCATGCTCGGATTGCTGACTCTGGCCACGAGCGCCGCCGGCTGCGGCGTCAGCGGCCACACCTCGTCCGCCACCGGGGCCGAGCGCGGACCGCAGGCCGCTCCGCGGTCCGACGACAGCGAGGAGGCCTTCTACGACTACCCCGACCAGGCCGTCGTCGACAAGGCGGCGCCGGGCGGGATTCTGAAGGCGCAGAAGATTCCGGCCCTGGCGACATCGCTGCTGGGGTCCGCCACCTCCCGGGCGGAACGCATCATGTACCGCACCGCTGACGCCGATGGCAGGCCCGCCCGTCGCGGCGACAGGGTTCCTGCTGCCGCCTTGGGCCGGCCGCCGAACGGGCCCCCGGGCTGCACTACCTCGGGACGGTCGCCCTGGCACCCGGCAGCGACGCGGCCGAGGGGGCGGACCTCCTGAGCCTTCCGCAGATCCGGGTGCCGTTTCCGGGCTGGTCCGACGCCGCCGCCCACCTCCTCTACCAGGCCGTGAGCGCCACCCACTTCGACCCCCAGCACATCAGGCCGGCGAACCTGCTCTCGGCCGAACTCGCCCGACACATCCCGGAAGCGGGACAGATGTGTCTGGATCAGCTCAGCGCCCACCTGGCCAAGGCCCCCGGCATCCACGCACTGACGAACCCGGACTGGAGCCGCAGCCAAGCACTGCAGCGCTTCTACGCCACCAACGAGCCGGCGCGACACCGCTCATCCGGGCCGATCCTGCTGCTCCAGGGCACCAAGGACCTCTCCGTCATGCCGGCGGCGACCAACCGGCTCGACTACGAGTTGTGCGAACTCGGCGACAGGGTGCACTACCGCACGTACCCGGGCGCCGATCACGACGCCCGCCTCGCCCAGGCCTACTCCGATGTCAGGGAGTGGATGCGGACACGGCTGGCCGGACGACAGGCCCCGGACGACTGTCAACCAGCCCCCACGACCGCGCACCGGGAACTGGCCGCCACCGGCGCCTTTCCCGCCCTGCCATGGATCAGCGCAAGCCTCGGCGCCCTGGTCCTCGGCGCCACGACCATGACGCTGCTGCGTCGCCGAACCGCCGCTGACCCGACCGGAGTCAATGGGCGCTCTGCGAAGTAGAGTGGCATCACGGCATCTTGGCCATGATCTTCCGTTTTGTGGGATCTCGGCCGCAAAAAGCCGTCAAGTGTTGTGGTGAAGGGGGCGTGTTGTGAGCGCCTATCTATGTCCTCCTGCTGTGGTGCACGGTGAACACGTCGTAGAGACCACCCAGATACTGACGGAGGTACGGAGTCGGCACCCGAGTGCGCCATGGTTGCCGCGGATCGACGGCATCGCCGCGAGCACCGGGATCGCGTCCCGCGGGTGGATGCAGCCGCTGGCGGCAGCCGTCGCGCCCAGCAGTGGGAGCGGCTTGCGAACTCCCGCCGCCGGCCCGGCCCGTGAAGCGCTGGCCCGTCAGGGGTTCAGCGACCGGGAGGTGGACCGGGTGATCGCCGCGCTGGAGGCGATACCGGCACCGCAGACCATCGAGGAGCGCACCGCTGCGGCTTGGGCTGCGGTGCAGCGGTACGGGGAGCGTGCGGCCCGCGGAGCTCTGGAGACGGCCGGGCTGGAGGCCGCCGACGTCGACTGCCTGATCACCAGTCACTCGACCACCCCGGCGCTGCCGGGGCTGGACCTGTCCTTGTTCAATCGACTCCCGCTGCGCAGGGACGTGCTGCTGCTGCCGGCCGCCCAGTGGGCGTGCATCGCGGGGACACGGTCGCTCGCACTGGCGGCCGATCTGGTCGCCGCGGACCCCGACCGGGTGGTGCTGGTGGTGATATCGGAAGCGCTGAGCACCACCTACCAGCCCGCCGACGGCACGCTGGAATCCCTCATCGTCCGGCTGCTGTTCGCGGACACCGCGGTCGCCGCGGTGGTCACCGGCCGCCCGCGGAGTGAGTCGATCCTGCGGCTGGACGCGACCTGGCACCACACCCTGCCCGGCACCGCGGACCTGCACCGGCTCGACACCCGGGCCGACGGCGTCCACTTCGTGATGGACCGCCGCGGGCCGCGCGCCGTGCAGGAGACCGTCACCGTGATGTGGCAGTGGCTGCGCGCGCGCCACCAGGACGACGAGCCCCCTTGGCATCCCGACCTGCTGATCGCCCATCCCGGCGGTACCCGGGTGCTGGAGTACATGGAGCAGACGATGCCGGAGGGCTGGCCGACGCGGCTGCTGACCTACAGCCGGGCCGGCTACGCGACCGGCAACCGCGGCGGCGCAGCCGTGTTCGACATCCTGCGGCGTGCGTACGATGCCGGCCAGAAGAGCGGCAGGCGCACGGTTCTGTACGCGGCCGCGCCCGGGCTGACGGCCACGGCCGTGGAGGGGGAGTGGCTCTGACTCCCGGTTCGGGCGGAACCGCCGAAGTATGGATCACGGCTGCGTGATGAAGCGGACGAACCTCCGGTTGAGCAGCCGGACCCCGAGCCGGAGTTGTCCCCGTACCAGCAGGCGATGCGGCAAAGGCTCCTCGCGGCCCCGGTGGTACCGGCCCCGGGCCCTGGCAGCGCATCGCCTGTGCGCCCGTCGGCGGACTTCTCGGGATCGGCTTCGCCTCGCGCCCCGGCACCGGCCACGACCTGGTGATGGTCGTCTCGCACGACGGACACGGTCTCTTCGACGCCGTCACGGGAGAGAAGATCGCGCGGGAGCCCGACCCCGACTCCGAGGACGACAGCCGCGACGCGGATCCCGCTCTGTGGTGTCCTGGGCTGGGACCGGTCGCCGGAACAAGGGTGCGCATCGCCGGACTTTTCGGAGATGATCTCCACGCCACCAGCGGAGACGGTTGGAAGCTGGAGGTAGTCACTCCGACTTGGCCGAACGAGCGTGTCTTCCTCTCCCGAGACGGTGGATACCCGGGACTTCGGCTCCGGCGGTCCTTTCCGCCTCTCCGGCAGCACGCAGGACGGCATACGCGTCTACGCGGACGGCGTGCGGAAGACCGACCTGTGGAAGAACGTCTCCTCCACCGTCGGCAAGACCGTCGACCTGACCGTGCCGGCGGGCAAGCACGCCATCCGCGTGGACTACGTCGCCTGGACCGGGCGCGCCGAGGGCCGGTTCACGTACACCCCGCGCACCGACGCCACCGTGGACAAGGCCAAGCCGCTCGCCCCGACCGGGCTCACGGCCGCGTACAGCCGGGACACCACCAAGACCACGCTGCGCTGGACCGCGAACAAGGAAATGGATGGCGCCGGTTACCGCGTGTACCGCCGGCTGAGCACCACCCAGTGGGCCAAGGTCAGCGGCTCCTCGCTGCTCACCTGCCCGTCCTTCGTCGACGCGCCGCCCGCCACCGGCCAGACCTTCCTGTACGAGGTCCGCGCCGTCGACAAGGCGGGCCACGAGTCCGCCGGCAGCGCCGACGTCACCGCCGTGACCGTGGACCGCACCGGACCAGCGGCGCCGACCGGTCTCACGGCGATCGGCGACGACTTCAGCCCGCCCGGCCACCGCCCGCTGTGGCTGGCCACCGAGTACGTCGCCGCGCCCGCCCTCTCCGACTGGGTCGCCGGGCACGGGCCGCTGCCGCCCGCCGCGCTGCGCGCCCTGGCCGCAGAACTCGCCGCGGCGCTGGCCGCCGTGCACGCCTGCGGGCTCACCCACCGGGACGTGAAACCGTCCAATGTCCTGCTCGGCCGTGACCGGCCCATGCTCATCGACTTCGGCATCGCCCGGGCCGCCGACGACTCCCGCCACACCAGCACCGGCGGTGTCATCGGCTCACCCGGCTACCTCGCTCCGGAACAGGCCGCTGGGGGAGCCGTCACCGAGGCGGGCGACATCTTCTCCCTGGGCGCGGTCCTGGTGTTCGCCGCGACCGGCACCGGTCCCTTCGAGCATCCCGGTGAGCAGCCCTCGGCCGCGTCCCTGCTCTACCGCATCGTCCATGAGCCGCCCCGCCTGGACGGCGTGCCGGCCGAACTGGCCCCGCTGGCCGCCGCCCGCGCCACCGGACGGCCGGGCGTGGTCGCGCCCGCCTCCATGGTGCAGGCGTGGACGATGCGCGGATACGCCGCCACCGTCTCGCCGGCGGCGGGGCGCCGGGGCTTCGACGAACTGGTCGAACTGCTGGACGAGGGCGGCTACACCTCCGTCGTGGCGACCGACTCGGAGCTGGAGTTCGCGCGCGAACTGGTGCCGGGCGACCACGTCTCCGTCGAGGAGGTCGTGGAGTCGATCTCGCCGGAGAAGAAGACCGGGCTCGGCGTCGGGCGGTTCGTCACCACGGTGAAGACCTACCGCGACCAGGGCGGCGAGGTCGTCGCCACCCAGCGCTGGCGCACCCTGCGCTTCCGCCCTGCCGCGAAGCCGGACACCGCCGCGACTCCCGACGCCGCGAAGCCGGACACCGCCGAGCCGGACGAGGCGAAGGCCGCCGAACCGCGTGCGCCGCGCCCCCGTCCCGCCCTCAACCGGGACAACGCCTTCTGGTTCGAGGCCGCCAAGGAGCACCGGCTGGTCATCCAGCGCTGCCTGTCCTGCGAGACCCTGCGCCACCCGCCCGGCCCCTGCTGTCCGCGCTGCGGCTCCTTCGAGTGGGACACCGTGCGGGCCTCGGGCCGCGGCCACGTCCACAGCTTCACGGTCAACCACCACCCCAGGCACCCGGCGTTCGACTACCCGCTGGTCGTCGCCGTCGTCGAACTCGCCGAGGGCACCCGGCTGATCACCAACCTGACCGGCGTCGCCCCCGAGGACGTCACCGTCGACATGCCCGTCGTCCTCGACTGGCTCGACGCCGACCCCGACCTGTCCCTGCCGGTGTTCCGGCCCGTCGCCTCGGAGGACCGCTGATGGACTTCTCACTGGGAGAAGAACTCGAAGAGCTGCGGAACCTGGCCCGTGAGATCTTCACCGACCACGCCACGCCCGAACGGCTGCGTACGGTGGAGACGTCCCGGACCCGCGTCGACGACAAACTCTGGGCGGACCTGAGCGCGGCGGGCCTGCTCGCCGCCCCGCTCCCCGAGGACGCCGGCGGGGCCGGTCTCGGCCTGCCCGGACTCTGCGTCCTGCTGGAGGAGCAGGGCCGCCGCGTGGCCCCCGTGCCGCTGTGGACGGCCGCCCTCGGCGCGCTGGCCCTCGCCGCCCACGGCACGGCCGGGCAGCGCGCCGCGCTGCTGCCGGCCGCCGCCGACGGCTCGGCCCGGATCACCCTGGCCCTGGAGGAGTTCGCGCCCGCCGACCCCTGTACGCCGTGGACCACGGCCGTGGCCGAGGGCGACGGCTGGCGGATCACCGGCACCAAGGCCGTCGTGCCCTCCGCGTCCGGCGCCGACCACGTGCTGGTCACCGCCGCCACCCACGCGGGCACCGGCCTGTTCCTGGTCCGGCGCGACGCGCCCGGCACCACCTGGACGTCGGCCGAGACCACCACCTACGACCTCGCCGCCCACCTCGACCTGGACGACGCCCCCGCCGAGGCGGTCGGAGCACCGGGGACCGGAGTGGTCGAGTGGATCGACGGACACGCCCGTACGGCGCTCGCCGCCGTTCAACTCGGCGTCGCCCAGGGGGCGGTGCGGTACGCGGCCGACCACCTCAGCACCCGCGAGCAGTTCGGCCGCCCGCTGGCGACCTTCCAGGCCGTGCAGCACCAGCTCGCCGACTGCGTCATCGAGGTCGACGCGATGCGGGTGACCCTGTGGCAGGCGGTGACCGCGCTGGCGGACGGCGAGGACACCGAGCAGGCGGTCCTGGTCGCCAAGTGGTGGGCGAGCGAGGGCGGTCTGAACGTCGTCCACCGCGTCCAGCACGTGCACGGCGGCATCGGCGTCGACACCGACTACCCGGTGCACCGCCACTTCCTGTGGGGCAAGCAGATGTCGACCACCCTCGGCGGCGCCGCCGGGGACCTGGCCCGGCTCGGCGACCTCCTCGCGAACGGGACGGTGACCTCATGACGGTGCCCGTGACCCGCACGTACGACGAGGTGGCGGTCGGCGAGGAGCTGCCGCCGCTGGAGATCCCGGTGACCCGGACCCTGATCGTCGCCACGGCTCTGGCCGGCCGCGATTTCCAGGACGTGCACCACGATCCCGAACTGGCCCGCGCACGCGGGTCGAAGGACGTCTTCATGAACATCCTGACCAGCAACGGCCTGGTCGACCGGTACGTCACCGGGTGGGCCGGACCGGCCGCGAGCGTGCAGGCCATCCGCGTCCGCCTGGGCGCGCCCAACCATCCCGGCGACACCATGGTGCTCACCGGCACGGTCACCGCCAAGTCCGAGGAGGCCGACGGGGCGGGCCGGGTGGAGATCATGGTGCGCGGCACCAACAGCGTCGGCGCGCACGTCACCGGCACCGTCGCCGTGCGCCTGCCGGGGAAGGCCGGTGTGCGATGAGCACGAGCGCACTGGCGGGCCGCGCCGTCATCGCCGGCATCGGCGCCACCGAGTTCTCCAAGAACTCCGGGCGCAGCGAGCTGCGGCTCGCCTGTGAGGCGGTCCTGGCCGCCCTCGCCGACGCGGGGCTCACTCCCGCCGACGTCGACGGCCTGGTCACCTTCACCGCCGACACCAGCGGCGAGATCCACGTGGCCCGCAACACGGGCATGGGCGAGCTGACGTTCTTCTCCCGCATCGGCTACGGCGGTGGCGCGGGCTGCGGCACCGTGCAGCAGGCGGCCATGGCCGTCGCCACCGGCGCCGCGGAGGTCGTCGTCTGCTACCGGGCCTTCAACGAGCGCTCCGGCGAACGCTACGGCCTCGGGCAGGCCGACCGGGCCATGGACGCCGGCGCCGACCGGGCCGCGTACTCGTGGATGACGCCGTACGGGCTGAACACCCCGGCCCAGTGGGTGGCCATGTTCGCCCGCCGCTACATGCACGAGTACGGCGCCACGGGCGAGGACTTCGGCCGGGTCGCGGTGGTGGACCGCAAGCACGCGGCGAACAACCCTGCCGCCTGGTTCCACGGCCGCCCCATCACCCTCGAGGACCACCAGGCTTCACGCTGGATCGCGGAACCGCTGCGGCTGCTGGACTGCTGCCAGGAGACGGACGGCGGCCAGGCCCTGGTGATCGTCTCCGCCGAGCGTGCCCGTGACCTGCCCCAGCCGTCCGCCGTGATCCTCGGCGCGGCCCAGGGCTCGGGCGACGACCAGCACATGATGACCAGCTACTACCGCCACCGCATCAGCGGCATCCCCGAAATGGGCCTGGTCGGACGGCAGTTGTACACGCAGAGCGGTCTCGGCCCCGACGACGTCGACGCCGCGATCCTCTACGACCACTTCACCCCGCTGGTGCTGCCGCAGCTGGAGGAGCTGGGCTTCTGCGCCGTCGGCGAGGCGAAGGACTTCATCGCCGACGGGAACCTGGAACTCGGCGGCAGGCTGCCGACCAACACCCATGGCGGGCAGCTCGGCGAGGCCTACCTGCACGGCATGAACGGCATCGCCGAGGCCGTCCGGCTGGTCCGCGGCACCTCCGTGAACCAGCCCGAGAACGCCGCCCACGTCCTGGTCACCGCCGGTACCGGCGTGCCGACCAGCGGCCTGATCCTGGGAGCCGCCCGATGACCGCGACCCCGGCCGCCGCCACCCCGGCCGTTTCCGCGGCGGTTTCACCCTCCGCCGCCGCCCCGGCCGTCTCGCCGTGGCGCGGGCGCGACCTCGGGAAGCGCACCGTCTCGTACACCGAGCGCGATGCGATCCTCTACGCCCTCGCCGTGGGCGCGCGGGCCGACGACCTGGACCTGGTCTTCGAGGAGCGCCTGCGGGTCCTGCCGACCTTCGCGCTGACCCTCGCCCAATGGGCGCCCGACGCCCTCGGCGCGCTCGGCGCCTTCGACATCACCACCGCGGTCCACGGCTCCCAGCGCCTCACCGCGCGCCGGCCGCTGCCCCGGTCCGGGGAAGTGTCGATGACCGCGCGCGTCGCCGCGGTATGGGACAAGGGCGGCGCCGCCGTCTTCGACATCGAGGTGAACAGCGACCACTTCCTGGCGACCTGGTCCTTGTTCGCCCCCGGCAGCGGCGGCTTCGGCGGCGAGCGCGGCCCCAGCGGCCCCCGGCGCCCCGAGGGGGCGGCCGACCAGCGGCTGAGCGTGGCCACGCACCCCGAGCAGGCCGCCCAGTACCGGCTGCTCGGCGACCGCCACCACATGCACATCGACCCGGAGGCGGCCCGCGCCGCGGGCATGCCCCGGCCGTTCCTGCACGGCCTGTGCACCCTCGCCGCCGTCACCCTGCCCGCCGCCGGCGCCCTGGGCGCCCACCCGGCCGACCTCACGGAGCTGGAGGCCCGCTTCAGCGCCCCCGTCTTCCCCGGCGACCGGCTCACCGTCGACGCCTGGCACGACGGCCCCGGCGGACTGCGCCTGGAAGCGTCGGCGTACGGCCGCCCGGTCCTCACCGGCATCCGTACCCGGTTCGCCGCCGCGCCCGCCGAGCCCCCCGCGTTCGACACGGAGAAGCCCTCCGACGCCCGGCTCCAGCAGAAGGAGAGCTCTGATGCTTGACGCATCGCAGCACGCCGCCGCCGCCCACCTGCTGTGGCGGGCCGAGCGGGACCGCGCCCCCGTCGGCCCGCTGGCCGAGGCGTTCCCCGGCATCGACGTCGTGGACGCCTACGAGATCCAGCTCAGCAACATCCGCAAGCGGCTGGAGCAGCCCGGCGTGAGCGTGTACGGCCACAAGGTCGGGCTGTCCTCCGAGGTCATGCAGCGCATGATGGGCGTCGACGAGCCCGACTACGGCCACCTGCTCTCCGACATGGTGCTGTCCGAGGACGTCCCGGTGAAGGCGGCCCGCTACTGCGCGCCGCGCGTCGAGGTGGAGATCGGCTACGTCCTCGGCGACAGCCTGCCCGGCGAGGACTGCACCGAGAAGGACGTCCTCGCCGCGACGGAGTACGTCGTCGCCTCGCTCGAACTCATCGACAGCCGGATCAGCGACTGGCGGATCGGGCTGGCGGACACCATCGCCGACAACGCCTCCTCCGCCGGCGTCCTGCTCGGTGCCGAGCGCATCGCCCCGGGCGACCTGGACCTGGCCGACATCGGCGCCGTGCTCTACCGGGGCGACGAGGAGATCGCGCGGGGCCGCACCAGCGCGGTCCTGGGCGACCCGACCGCGGCGGTCGCGTGGCTGGCCCGCAAGGTCGCCGAGTTCGGGGTACGCCTCGAGGCGGGGCACGTGATCCTGCCGGGCTCGTGCACCGCCGCCGTCGACGCCCGGCCGGGGGACCACTTCCGGGCCGAGTTCGACGGCCTGGGATCGGTCTCGGCCCGGTTCGTGTAGGGCGGGGCGCGTACCGGCCGGAGCGGGGTCCGTACCGGCCGGGGCGGAGCCGTGCGGCGGCTCTCACCACTCAGCGGGACAGCCGCGAAGGCAAAAACAGAATTCGTACTAATTTTTGCCGTGCCATCCGTCACGCAGGACAGGAACGAAAGAGGCAGCATGAGCACGAGGACCGGCCTGGAAGGCCGTACCGCCGTCGTCACCGGGGCCGGATCCGGCCTGGGCCGCAGCGAGGCGCTGGCACTGGCGGCCCAGGGCGCCAACGTCGTCGTCAATGACGTGGGCCCCGCCGCCGAGGACGTCGTCGCCGAGATCAAGGCCCTCGGCCGTGACGCCGTCGCCGTCACCGGTGACATCGGCGACTGGTCCATGGGCGACCGTCTGGTGCTCACCGCCCTGGAGACCTTCGGCGGCCTGGACATCGTCGTCAACAACGCGGGCATCCTGCGCGACAAGATGGTGTTCAACCTGACCGAGTCCGACTGGGACGACGTCATCCGCATCCATCTCAAGGGGCATGCGGCCGTCATCCGCGCCGCCGCCGCGCACTGGCGGACGGCCAGCAAGGCGGCGGGCGGTCCGGTGTACGGACGGGTCGTCAACACCTCCTCCGAGGCGTTCCTGTTCGGCGCCCCGGGCCAGCCCAACTACTCCGCCGCCAAGGCCGGCATCACCGCCCTCACCCTGGCCACCGCGCAGGGCCTGGCCCGCTACGGCGTCCGCGCCAACGCGATCTGTCCGCGCGCCCGCACCGCCATGACCGCCGACGCGTTCGGCACCGGCGCCACCCCCGCGGGCGGCCTCGACATCATGGCCCCGGAGCGCGTCGCCACCTTCGTCGGTTACCTCGCATCCCCGGCCTCCGAGGAGATCAACGGCCAGGTCTTCGTCGTCTACGGCGACATGGTCGCGCTCCTCGCGCCGCCCACCGTGGAGAAGAAGTTCACGGCCGCGGACGGCACCTTCACTCCGGAGGAGCTGGAGGCCACCCTCTCCCCGTACTTCTCCGGCCGCGACCAGTACCGCACCTTCGCCGCCTACAGCGTCGCCGCGCTCGACACCACGGGCACGGCGCCCACGCCCGGCAGCTGAGGCGGCCACACCCCCGCTGCCCGAGCGTCGCTGCGGCCGAGTACGACCCGAGTACGGCCCGAGTACGGCCCGAGTACGCCTCGTACGGGCACGGCGGGACCGGGCGCGGCCGGTCCGGACAGCGCACGCCCGGGACGGCCCGCACCCGCTCCAGCTCCGCTCCCCGCTCTCCCTCTCCACCCGTTCGTCCCCTTCACCGCCATCGCGCGGCCCGTATCTCCGCAGGAAGGAAGCCGATGACAGACACGGACGTCTACGGCCCGTGGGCGGTCGTCGCCGGCGGATCCGAAGGGGTGGGCGCCTCCTTCGCCCACCAGCTCGCCGACGCCGGGATCAACCTGGTGCTCATCGCCCGCAAGGCGGGCCCCCTGGCGCAGACGGCCGCCGAAGTCCGCGCCAAGGGCGTCGAGGTGCGCACCCTCCAGCTCGACCTGCTCGACCCCGGCGCGCTCAAGACGATCCGCGCCGTCACCGACGGCCTCGAGGTCGGCCTGCTGATCTTCAACGCCGGGGCCAACACCTACGGCCACGAGTTCGTCGGCAGTGAACTCGACCGCGTCCAAGGCGTGATCGACCTCAACATCACCTCCCAGCTCGCCCTCACCCACCACTTCGGCGAGGCGATGAAGGAACGCCGCCGGGGCGGCATCATGCTCGTCGGCTCCCTCGCCGGCTACATGGGCCAGGCACGCCTGAGCGTCTACTCCGCGGTGAAGGCGTTCAGCCGGGTCTTCGCCGAAGGCCTGTGGCTGGAGCTCGCGCCGCACAACGTGCACGTCCTCGAACTCGTCCTCGGCGTGACCCGCACCCCCGCGATGGAGCGGGCGGGCCTGCGCATGGACATTCCCGGCCTCAACGCCGCCGACCCCGACGACGTCGCCCGCGAGGGCCTGGAACACCTGGCGGACGGCCCCCTGTGGGTGGCCGGCGGCAACCTGGCCACGGCCGACAAGCGTGCCGCCGTCCGCGACCGCGCCGGGCTCGTCCGCGGCGCCCACGAGGCCTCCCAGCGTCTCCTCCCCAAGGAGTGACGGGCATGACGGTCGACGAGACCACCGTCCCCGCCGTCCTCGCCCGGGCCGCCGGGACCCACCCGGACACGGAGGCACTGGTCGACGGGGACCTGCGGCTGACCTGTCGCCAACTGCACGAGCGGACCCTCGCCGTCACCAGGTCACTCATGGCGCTCGGCGTCCAGCGCGGCGAACGCATCGCCCTGTGGGCGCCCAACAGCGCCCGCTGGATCACGGCCGCGCTCGGCGTACTCGGCGCCGGGGCGGTACTGGTCCCCGTGAACACCCGGTACAAGGGCGACGAGGCCCGCTGGCTGCTGGAGAAGAGCCGCGCCCGGCTGCTGCTCGTCGAGAACGGCTTCCTCGGCAACGACTACCTGGACATGATCGGCGCGGCAGCCGGGGCCGTCTCCGAGGAGGGGACGGCGGGGGAGCAGAGCCCCGTTCCCGGCCTCCCCGGACTGGCCCACGTGATCGACCTGGCCGAGCCTGTGGCCGGCGGCGACGGCGACGGCGATGGCGATGGCGACGGCGACGGCGAAGGCGACGGCGAAGGCACCGGTCACGGTCCGCCGGACCGTCCGCGCGCCACCCCCTGGGCGGCCTTCCTGAGCCTGGGCGACACCGTCCCCGCGGCCGACGCCGAGGCCAGGGCGGCGAGCGTGCGCGAGGACGACGTGTCGGACGTGCTGTTCACCTCCGGCACTACCGGCCGCCCCAAGGGGGTGATGACCACCCACCGCCAGAACGTCCGCACCTACCTCGGCTGGTCCCAGCGGACCGGACTCACCCGCGGCGACCGCTACCTGATCATCAGCCCCATGTTCCACTGCTTCGGCTACAAGGCGGGCGTCCTGGCCTGCCTGCTGCGCGGCGCGACCATGGTGCTGCAGCCCGTCTTCGACGTCGCCGAGACCCTGCGGCTGATCGAGGCGGAGACGATCACCGTCCTGCCCGGACCGCCCACCGTCTTCACCACCCTGCTGGACGCCCCCGGCCGTGACCGCCACGACCTGTCCTCGCTGCGCCTGGCCGTCACCGGCGCCGCCACGGTCCCGGTCGCCCTGATCAGGCGTGTACGGGCGGAACTCTTCCCCGTCGTCGTCACCGCGTACGGCCTCACCGAGTCCTGCGGCACGGTCACCGTCTGCCGCGCGGACGACGACGACGAGACCGTCGCCCGTACGGCGGGCCGCCCCATCGACGGCGTCGAGGTGCGCGTCGTCGGCACCGACCGCCGTCGGCTGCCCGCGGGGGAGGACGGCGAGGTCCTGGTCCGCGGCTACAACGTGATGCTCGGCTACCTGGACGACCCCCGGGCCACCGCCGAAGCCGTCGACGACCAGGGCTGGCTCGCCACCGGGGACGTCGGACACCTCGACGAAGGGGGCCGGCTGACCCTGACCGGACGCCTCAAGGAGATGTTCGTCGTCGGCGGGTTCAACGTCTACCCGGCCGAGATCGAACAACTCCTCAGCCGGCACGACGCCGTCTCCGAGGCCGCCGTCATCGGCGTCCCCGACGAACGGATGGGGGAGGTCGGACGCGCCTACGTCACCCTCCGCCCCGGCGCCGAGGCCACCCCGGCGGAACTCACCGCCTTCTGCCGCGAACGCCTGGCCAACTTCAAGGTGCCCCGCGAGGTCGTCGTCCTCGACGCCTTCCCACGCAACGCGGCAGGCAAGATCAGCAAGACCGACCTGGACATCCGGTAGGGACACTCGAAGGGACGACACCATGGGGAACACGGTTCTTGAGGCGGTGCGCGCCCTGCTGCCGGCCATCGCGGACCGGGCCCGGACCACCGACGAGAAGGGGCACGTCCCCGAGGAGACCGTGCGCGAACTGCAGGACGCCGGTGTCTTCCGGATGCTCCAGCCCCGCCTCTTCGGTGGGCAGGAGGCCGACCCGGTCGACTTCTTCCAGGCCGTACGGGCCATCTCGGCCGCCTGCTGCTCCACCGGCTGGATCACCTCCGTTCTGGGCGTGCACCCCTGGCATCTGGGGCTGTTCACCGCCGAGGCCCAGGCCGAGGTGTGGGGTGACGACCCCGACACACTGCTCTCGTCCGCGTACGCGCCCGTGGGACGGCTCACCCCCGTCGACGACGGCTACCGGCTCACCGGCCGCTGGAGTTTCTCCTCCGGCTGCGGCTACGCCCGCTGGGCACTGCTGGGCGCGCTGGTCGTCGGCGACCAGGGGCGGCCCGTCGACTTCCTGACCGTCCTCGTGCCCCGCTGCGACTACCGGATCGAAGACGCGTGGGACGCCGTCGGCCTGCGCGGCACCGCCAGCAACGACATCGTCGTCGACCAGGCCCTCGTCCCCCGCCACCGGGTGATCCGCAACTACGAGACGGCCCAGTTGAAGGGACCCGGCCAGAAGGCCAACCCGGGCCCGCTGTACCGGCTGCCGTTCGCGGCCGTGTTCACCAGCGCGGTGACCGAGCCCATCGTCGGCGCGGTCGCCGGCGGCTACGAGTCGTACGTCCGCCTGATGAAGGAACGAGCCCGGCTGAGCCTCGGCGGCGGCCGGTTCGCCGAGGACCCGCACACCCAGGTCGCCGTCGCGCGGGCGGCGTCCGAGATCGACGCGACGATCCTCCAGATGGACCACAACATAAGGCAGTTGACGGCGCGCGCTGCCGCGGGCCAGGACATCCCGATGGAACTGCGCCTGCGCGCCCGCCGCGACCAGGTGCGCGGCACCGAACGCGCCGTCGCCGCGATCGACCTGCTGTTCAAGACGGCGGGCGGCAACTCGCTGCGCCGCGGCAACCCCATCGAACGCGTCTGGCGTGACGCCCACGCCGGCAGCGTCCACGTCGCGAACGACGTCGAACGAACCCTGGCCATGTACGGCCGCAACGCCCTGGGCCTGACAGTGGAGGACAACCTGATCTGACCACCCCGAACCCTGTTTCCCCGGCCGGGCAGAGCGTCCATCAGCCGTGTCCCCCGGGACAAGGCCGCGACGGGCGGAACCGTACGACTGGGGAAGACCGGCCGGTGCCCGGCCGCCGGGATCGGCGACCGGAAACCCGCGACCTGACGGCCCCCGCACCCGAAGGGCCGTGACCCGATCCCTACCCCGCTCCGTAGGACTTCGCCGCGAGGTAGCGGGCGGGCAGTTCCCCGCCACCGTGCACCGCGATGTCCGCGCCGTTGACGTAACGGGCCAGGTCCCCGGCCAGGTACAGACAGGTCCGGGCCACGTCCTCGGGGACGGCCATCCGCTCCATCGGAATCACCCCGGCGACGGCGGCGCCGCCGTCCTCGCCGTACGCCGCGGCGGCGCTCTCGGTGCGGATCAGCCCGGTGGTGATGTGGTTGACGCGCACTTTGGGCGCCCACTCCAGGGCCAGGGCCCGGGTGAGGCCGAGCAGCCCGGCTTTCGCCGCCGTGTAGGCGGCGGTACCCGGCTGCGGGTCGTGCGCGGAGACACTGCCGATGTTGATGACCGTGCCGCCCTCGTCCTGGCTCTGCATCACACGGTTCGCCGCCTGGGCGGTGTAGAACGGCGCCAGCAGGTTCAACGCGACGATCTTCTCGACGAACCGCGGCGAGACGGTCGCCGCGTCGGCGTCGGGGGAGCCGCCCGCGTTGTTGACCAGGACGTCCAGCCGCCCGAACCGCTCCACCGTGCCGTCGATCAGCCGGTTCGCGGCCTCCGGGTCACGTACGTCGGCGGCGAGGAACCCCGCCTGCCGACCCGCCGCGGACGGCAGGGTGGCGGGCTCGCTCCGCCCGCAGACCATGACGTGGGCTCCGGCCGCGAGGAACGTCTCGGCGATACACAAGCCGATGCCCTTCGTCCCGCCGGTCACCACCACGACCCGGCCCGTCAGATCCAGTGGGTTGCCGATGTCCATGATCCGCCCTCCCCGCCGGGAAGAGGCCCGGCGGCCGTCGTCGTCGTTCCTGAAGATCGAAGCAGCCGGGTCGCCGGTCGGCGGGATCCGTCCCGTTGACCGGGAACCGGAGCGGGGACCCCGAGGGCGCATGGACAAAGCGCGGGACGCTCGGCCGGCGCCGGCGCGGGCGGAACGCGGGCGGAGCGCCGGCGTACGTGCGAGCCGGTGCGCTCGAGCGTGCGGCCGAGGGGTTCACGCGGGCGGTGACATCCGTGTGGGCCGAGGGGCTCAGCGGTCGGCCGCGTTCGAGCGGGCGCCCAGCAGCACCTGGCACGCCAGCCGTATCTCGGTCTCGGCTTCCGCGTGGCTCGTGTGGCCGTATATGACCGAGACCAGCACCCCGTGCCAGCTCTTCATCAGCAGCCGGATCAGCCGGTTGTCCCGGTCCGTCGGGTGCTGCAGCCCGAGCAGCCTGAGCACCGTACGATGCACCTTCGCCTCGATGCCGGCGACCTCGCTGACCGTGGCGGAGTGCGCGGCGTAGTTGCTCTGCACCATCGCGCTCGCCAGCAGCGGAGCCCGCAGCATGTGCCGCGTCGACCGCAGCAGAGTCTCCGCGACGGCGTCCACGGGATCGCAGGCGGCGAGGATCTCGGGCGACTCGTCGTCCATGTGATCGACCTGGTCGGCCATGATCGCGGTGAACAGATGCGTCTTGGACGGGAAGTACCGGTAGAGCGTGGCGATGGCGACACCGGCCTCCTTGGCCACGTCTTGCATCTGCACATGCTCCAGGCCCCGTTCGGCCCCCAGACGCGACGCGACGCTCAGGATGCGCGCGTACCGCGCCTTCTGCCCGGGTGACTGCGGCTCTGCCGCTGGCCTGTGCTCGGCGACTCTGGGCACGGTTCCCCTCTCCCGGCTCGATCGCGTCCTTGGGCACACCATGCTATCGGTGCGGCCGCTCCCGGCGGACGGGCGGCGGCCGCGGACCCCGAGGACACCACCGGGCCCGCCGACCTCATCACAAGGCCTCCGGCCGCCGCCGCGCACCTTCGCGTACTGCTGAGTGGGACTGGGGCGGGCGCACCACGTGGGCCAGGGGTTTCCTGACGTCCGCAGGAGAGGCCGACGAACACCTTACGAACGCCGAGCACCGGCGAGTGCGGGAGGACGAACCGTGACGCAGGAGTGGGACGAGGAGTACGACGTCGTCGTCGTGGGATCCGGGGGCGGGGCGCTGACCGGCGCCTATCTGGCCGCCCGCGCGGGCCTGGACACCGTGGTAGTGGAGCGGACGGGCAGCCTGGGCGGGACCAGCTCCTACTCCGGCGGCGCCATGTGGCTGCCCGGTACGTCGGTGCAGCGCCGCGCCGGCGTCCCCGACTCCACCGAATCGGCCCGCACCTACCTGCGGGCGCTGCTGGGCGACAGCGGCGAGGCCAAGCGGGAGACCTTCCTCGCCCAGGCCCCCGCCCTGGTCGAGCGGCTGGAGGAGGACCCGGCGCTCACGTTCGCGTTCCAGGTGTTCCCCGACTACTACGAGCGTCCTGGCAGGGTGCCCGGTGGACGCTCGTTCATCCCCCGGGCCCTCGACCCTGCCGAGCTGGGCGACGCCCTGCTCGCCCTCGTCCGCCCGCCGCTGGACCGCGACCGGGCGGGGCAGGGCAACGACCCGTCGGCCCCGCTGACCGCAGGACGCGCGCTGATCGGCCGCCTCCTGCTCGCCTACCACCGCACCGGGCACGGCACCGTCACCACGGACACGGTCATGGACGAACTCGTCGGCACGCCCGAACGGGTCACCGGGATCGTCGCCACCCGGCAGGGCAGGCGCGTGCGCATCGGCGCGCGCAAGGGCGTCCTCCTGGCTGCCGGCGGGTTCGAGCACAACGAGCGCCTGCGCGGCGTCCATGGCGTCCCCGGCCGCTCCGACTGCTCCATGGCACCGGCCGGCACCAACCTCGGCGAGCCCGTCGAGGCGGCGGTGGCGCTCGGCGCGGCTACCGACCTGATGCACGAGGGCTGGTGGTGCCCCGGCGTGCGGATGCCCGACGGGCAGCGGGCCTTCGTCTGCGGCTTCACCGGCGGGCTCGTCGTCGACGCGAACGGCTCCCGCTACGCCAACGAGTCCTTGCCCTACGACCGGTTCGGCCGGGAGATCCAGGCCGCCCCGGACCGCACGCCCTCTTTCCTCGTCCACGACTTCCGCACCCGGGGCAAGCTCCCGGCGGTCACCCAGCCCCCGTGGGGCGACCCGGCCGCACACCTGGAGGCCGGCACCCTGGTGAAGGCCGACACCCTGGAGGAACTGGCCGGGCTCATCGGCGTGAACGCGGACCGGCTCACCGAGACCGTCGAACGCTTCAACGGCTTCGCCGACAACGGCAAGGACGAGGAGTTCGGCCGCGAGGTCGACGAGTTCGGGCACTGGTTCGGCGACCCGGTACTGCACCCCGTCCGTGAGGCCCCCTACTACGCGGCCCGGATCGTGCTCTGCGATCTGGGCACCAAGGGCGGCCTGGTCACCGACGCGTCGGCACGGGTCCTCCGGGAGGACGGCACGCCCATCGCCGGCCTGTACGCGGCCGGCAACACCAGCGCGTCGTTCACCGGCCACGTCTATCCGGGCCCGGGTATCCCGCTCGGCACAGCGATGGTCTTCGCATCCCTGGCCGCCGACGACATGGCCGGCTGAACGGCGCCGCATACGCGCACGCAGGCGTCCCCGGGCAAGATCAGAGGCGGCCTGCGCCCGAAGCGCCTTCCGCCCGGGGTGCCTGTGCCCGGGGCCGCCCCGGGCGCCGGGCATTCCGCTCGGCACGGCGACGGCCTTCGCGAGCTGAGCGGCGGCCGGCCCGGCCGCCTGAACTCCGGCACCGCACACGCCACGTGGCGGCGGTCTCGGCAGGACCCGGCGTCGTATCCGTCCAGCGGCGGCCGGCGTGCGGGCCCTGAGTCAAGTGCGGGCCCTGAGTCAAGTGCGGGGATCCGCATCCCGGCGCCGAGGCCCGCCCGGGGAGGCCACCAGAGGCCAGGAAGGCGGAACCGTACCGCTGCTCACCGCCCCGCAGGGGTACCGCTCAGTGGGATCGGGTGGCCGGGCGGGGAGCCGGGCGCCGTAGGTTCCCGACAGGCGCCACCGCCCGCGGGCTCGACGGGGGACTGCGCCGGGCCCTTGGCCGAGACCGGACCGCTCGCCGCGGCCCGACAGGAGCAGGAGCCGCACACCCCCAGCGGGAACCGGATATTTCGGCCGGAGCCGCATCACACCGGCGGGCGACGCGCACCCGCCCCGTACCGTGCCGAGCCCAGGCTCGGTGGAAGGGAAGGCCACAGATGACCACCTCGCCCGAAGTCCGCACGATCGAGGCGGACGCCGTCCCGAACCGCTTCGCCCGCGGCTGGCACTGCCTGGGACTCGCCAAGGACTTCAACGACGGCGCACCGCACACGGTGCGCGCCTTCGGGCAGAAACTGGTCGTCTGGGCCTCGCGGGACGGCAAGCTCAACGTCCTCGACGCCTACTGCCGCCACATGGGCGGCGACCTTTCCCGCGGCACCGTGGAGGGCGACGACGTAGCCTGTCCCTTCCACTCCTGGCGCTGGAGCGGCGACGGCCGCTGCGCCCGTATCCCCTACGCCCGTCGTGTCCCGATGCGCGCCCGCACCGCCGCCTACCCGACCCTGCAGCAGGACGGCCTGCTGTTCGTCTGGAACGACCCGGAGGGCAACCCGCCCCCCGAGGGCGTGACCATCCCCCGGATCGAAGGCGCGACCAGCGACGAGTGGACCGACTGGTCCTGGTACTCCGTCACGATCGAGGGCTCCAACTGCCGCGAGATCGTCGACAACGTGGTGGACATGGCGCACTTCTTCTACGTGCACTACTCGTTCCCCACGTACTTCAAGAACATCTTCGAGGGGCACACCGCCACCCAGCTCATGAGGGGTGTCGGCCGCGACGACGTGCCCCGGCCCCAGGCAGAGGGCAGCGGCGCCCCCAAGATGCTCGGCCAGACCTCCCTGGCGACCTACCACGGCCCGTCGTTCATGATCGACGACCTCACGTACCACTACGCCGACGGCGACACGAACTCGGTGCTGATCAACTGCCACTACCCGGTCGACGAGAACTCGTTCGTCCTTCAGTACGGCATCATCGTGCGCAAGGCCGGTCACATGGGCGGCAGCGCGGACGAAGTGGCTCAGAAGCTGGGCGAGTTCATCAAGATCGGCTTCGAGCAGGACGTCGAGATCTGGAGGAACAAGGCCCGCATCGACAACCCCCTGCTCTGCGAGGAGGACGGCCCGGTCTATCAACTGCGCCGCTGGTACGAGCAGTTCTACGTCGACGTCGCCGACGTGCGCGACGAGATGACCGACCGGTTCGAGTTCGAGATCGACACCACCCGGCCCAACGAGGCCTGGCGGGCCGAGATCGAGGCGAACCTCGCGAAACAGAACGCCACCACGGCGGCGGCGGGCGGATCGGCCTGATGGCGGTGCGGCCGGACAACCGGCTCCTCGACGCTCCGATGGTCCCCGTGTCCTGCGGTGCCTGCGGGGCCAGGGTGGAAGCACGGAAGAGCAGTTGGGAACAGACCAGCATCCAGTGGCACGCCGAGGCCCTGCGGAGCTGCGCGGAACGCCGTGCCGCGGGCTGCGGGGAGCGGCCGGCATCGTTCACGGGCTGCCGCAGCCTGACGACGGCGATCGGCGAGGCCGCCGTCCGCGGGCGGCTCCGCGTCCAGAGCGAGGAGACGGACGGTACGGCCGGCCCGCCCGACAACATCTGAACCCCGTCCGGACACAGATACGCGTTGCGCGCCGCCAGCCCTTGGCGGCGCGCAACGCGTACGACGCGTCCAGCCTCCGGTGTGTCAATTTGACTGTGATTCCCGGGCTCTTACAAGTCGTTTTCTCTCATGAGGGGTGCTTTCTCTGGACTTTCTGGGGGCGTGGTCGTCGCCTCGATGCGGTCGGCGGGATTGAGGTGGCGGGCGTGCTTTGTGGGGTGACGGCTGAGGCGGAATACGACGTGCGCCTGTCTCATCCCACGATGCCCGGTGGAACGTGCTTCCGCCGGTCGCGTTGCGCGCCCTGGCGCACGCCCCTGACGAGGGGTATGCCCGGGACATGACTGAACGTCGCCCGTATCCGAGTGATCTGTCCGATGCCCGCTGGGAGTTGATCGAGCCGGTGATGAGTGGCTGGCGGGCCGAGCGACGCAGGCATGCGCTGAACATCGGACGTCCGCCGGAGCACGACCTGCGCGAGATCATGAACGCGATCCTGTACGTGGACCGCACCGGGGTGCAGTGGCGCTACCTGCCGCACGACTTCCCGCCCTGGGAAACGGTGTACGGCTACTTCACCAAGTGGCAGAAGGACGGTGTGTTTCGCCCAGCTCACCGGCGTGCTGCGCAGGCTGTTACGGCAGCGGGAGGGCAAGCGGGCGGAGCCGTCCGCGTGCGTGATCGACGCGCAGAGCGTGAAGACCTCCACCAGCGTCCCGGCCGCCGGCCAGGGCACGGACGCCGCGAAGAAGATCGTGGGCCGCAAGCAGCATCGTCACCGACACCCTCGGACTGCTGCTCGCGGTGCTGGTCACGGCTGCGAGCGTGCAGGACTCCGTCGCCGGCACCCACCTGGTCGTCCAGGTGACCGCCGCCACCCCACCATCCGCAAAGTCTGGGTCGACGCCGGCTACCGCCAGCACCTCGTCGAGCACGCCGCCCGTCTCGGCATCGACCTGCCTCTTCTCCGGGCGGGCGGGTGGCCGGCCGGGCCGCGGCGAGGGAGACGGTCTGACTGCGGAGCCGGCCGCCGCGGGCTGAGCCGGCCGACGGGCAGTCCGAACTCACCTGCCTGGGTGGCGGCTTGTCACTGAACTAGCCGCGGGCGCGGGCGGAGCGCGGGACCGGCCGCCCCCGCGGCGTCGTACGTGGAAAGCGCGGTTCGCCTGCTTGCCGTGCGGCGTCGCCCGGAACAACCCGACACCGTCGCGGGATTGACCGCCGGGCACTTCCACTGGTTCAGTGGCTCAGCCACTCATCCACCAGGGTGTGTGGGCCCGTTTTTCTCCCATCCGTGATTCCGCGACCCCAGGAGGCCCCGTGGAGGCGCTGCCCCGCGAGACGATCGTGGACGTTCTCGAGAGCCGGTTGCGTGAGGACATCCTGGCCGGACGTCATCCGGCGGGCAGCTACCTGCCCCCCGAGCGCCGACTGGCCGACGGATACGGAGTCACCCGCACCACCCTCAAACACGCCTTCGGCCGGCTCGTCCAGGCCGGGCTGCTGGAGACCCGGCACGGCGTCGGCACCCGGGTGCGCGACTACATCCGGCTGGGTGGCGCGGACCTGCTGCCGATGCTCGTGCGGCACGACGCGAAATGGGTCCAGGAGATCTTCGAAGTGCGGCGCTCCGTCGGCGCGTTGATCGCCGAGCGGGCCGCGGTCCGGGCCACCCGGGCCCAGCACGCCGAACTGCGCGCGCTGCTGGACGCCGTAGGGGAGGCGGGAGGCCCCGACGAGGTGCAGATGGCCGACGTCGAGGTGCACCGCGCGCTCGCCCGGGCCACCGGCAACCGCGTCTACGTGCTGCTGACCAACACCCTCTTCAACGCCTACCTGCCCGTCCGTGCCGCGCTGCGCGGCCCCTTCACCGACCCGGACGCCGCGCACCGGCGGCTCGCCCCGGTGGTGGAGGCGGTGACCGACGGGGACGGCCGCCGGGCGCACGCCGCCGCCGACACCTACCTGCGCGACACCGAGCAGATCATGCTGGAAGGACTGGCATGAGGGGCACCGTGTTCACCGAGACCATGCTCGGCACCGTACGCCTGGACGCCGGGCACCCGGCCCGCCGCATCCGGCTCGACCTGCGTGCCGAGGCCGACGACGTGCTGCGCCCGCACCGCACCACCGCTGCCCGGCTGACCGGCCGCGTCCGGATCGCCGGACGGGCCGACGACCCGGCCGCCACCGGCGAGCTGGAGATCTCCCCCCTCGCCCGTCGCCGCATCCGCTACCGGCTGTCGTTCACCGCGGACGGCCGTACGCTCACCCTGGACGGCTGGAAGTCCGTGACCCCGCGCCGCCCGGTGAGGTCGATGACCGTCCTGCCGTTCACGTTGTACGAGGACGGTGCGCCCGTCGGCCGCGGCACCCTGCGCTTCCCGCTCGCGACCGGTCTGGCGCCCTTCCTGCTCAGCTTCCGCTTTCCCGTCCGCGAGGACCCCGCCGAGCACATCGCCCCACGCTGGAACGGCAGCCCCGGCCGCACCGAGGTCTGGTACACCACCCTGACCGACCCCGCGACCGGCACCGGCTTCTGGGTGCACCACGAACTGACCGCACCCACCGACGGATCCACGCCGGTGGCCCACGGCTGGGCTGCCTCCTTCCCGCCCGAGGGAGAGGTGCGCCACGTCCGCTTCGGCCCCGTCCCCTGGAGCGCTCCCGAGGACGGTTTCACCACCGGCGACGTCACCTTCGTACCGAGACGACTGACCGGCAGCGCCGGCGACTTCCACTGGGACCTCACCGAACGCCCGCTGTCCGGACCCCTGTTCACCTTCCCCCGCTGGTCCTGGCGGCGGCCCCTGCTGCCCGCGGCCCAGATGCTCCCGGCGGCCCGCGCCGCGTACGACGGCACGTTCCGCGACGGGGAACGGACCTTCACCCTGCGCGCCGCCCCCGGCGCCTCGGCCCGCATCAACGGCCACGGAAACGCCCGCCGTTGGTCCTGGCTGCACGCCGACCTGGGCGGCGACGGCGTCCTGGAGATCGTCGCGGCGGTGTCCACCCGGCCGGGACTGCGCCGGCTGCCGCCCCTGGTCTTCCTGCGCCTGCACCACCGCGGCCGCACCTGGCCGCGCCGGGCGGAGCGCTCCGCGATAGGCCTGCTGGGCGTCGGGCGGTTCCGTGCCCGCATCGGCCTGCCCCACTGGACGGTGACCGGCCGCACCCTGCTGCGCCGCATCCGCGTCGAGGTCACCCAGCCTGCCGAACGCACCCTCGCCCTGGACTACCGCGACCCGGACGGCGCTCCGGCCGTGTGCCGCAACAGCGAGACGGCCGACGCGCGCATCCTGCTGGAACGGTGGTGGGGCCACTGGCGCACGGAGGCACAGTGGACGCTGGACGGCACCGCGCACGCAGAGGTGGGGGACAGGTGAGCACCCAGGGACTGGCGGCCGCCCTTCTCGCCGAGGACGGGATCGGGGACGGGGACGGATACGGGCACGGGCACGGGGCCGGATCCGGGGACGGCGGCGAGGAGGAGTGGCCTGCCCGCGTGCCCGGCAGGCTCGACACCTTCCTGTCCGCCCTGCCCGGGCCCGTGCGCGCAGCGGTCCGGGCAGGCGGCATCATCGTGGACGCGTACGCCGTGCTGCACAGCGGGCGCCGCCTCGCCGCCCTCACCCCCGACGAGCGGGAGACGGTGCTCGCCTCGCTCGGCGCGCGCCCGGCGCTCCTGCCGCTGCTCGACCTCCTGAAGGTTCCCGTCCTGCTCGCGGCGGCCACCGAACGCGTCCCCGCCCCGCCGGCCCCCGCCGTCCCCGACGACCCGCCGCTGGACTGCACCCCGGCCGAGCACTGGCCCGACCGGACCACCGCCGACGCCGTCGTCGTGGGATCCGGCGCCGGGGGAGCCGTGGCCGCCCGCACCCTCGCGCGCGCCGGGCTCGACGTCGTCGTGCTGGAGGAGGGCGAGCACCACACCACGGCCTCCTTCGGCCGGCGCACCCCGCTGGACCGCTTCACCGACCTGTACCGGGACGGCGGAGCGACCGCCGCCCTGGGCAACCCGCCGCTCCTGCTGCCCGTCGGACGAGCCGTCGGCGGCACCACCGTCGTCAACTCCGGCACCTGCTACCGCACTCCTAACCACGTCCTGGACCGCTGGAGCAGCCGCTACGGCTTCCACCTCGCCGACGGCCTCGCGGCCCGGCTGGACGAGATCGAACGCACCCTGCGCGTCGCCACCCAGCCCCTCGACGTCCTCGGCGCCAACGGCCTGCTCGCGCTGGCCGGCGCCGCGCGTCTCGGCTGGCGGGCCGGGCCCCTGCGCCGCAACGCGCCCGGCTGCCGGGGGTCCTGCCAGTGCGTGGTGGGCTGCCCCACCGGCGCCAAGCAGAGCGTGCAGATGTCCGTCCTGCCGGAAGCGTGCGCCCTGGGCGCCCGCATCGTCACCGGGGCGCGGGTGCGGCGCATCCTGGTCGACCACGACCGCCCCGGGACACCGCGCGCGGCGGGCGTGCGGGCCGTGCGCGCCGACGGCAGCGAGCTGGAGATCCTCAGCCCCCTCGTCGTCACGGCCGCGGGAGCGCTGCAGACCCCGCCGCTGCTGCGCCGCTCCGGGCTGGGCGGTCACCCGCGCCTGGGCCGGGGCCTGAGCGTGCACCCGGCCACCAGCGTCGCCGGCCGTTTCCCCGAGCCGGTCACGTCCTGGCGGGGCGTCCTGCAGAGCGCCGGAATCGAGGAACTGCACGACCACGGAATCCTGATCGAGGCGACCGCGAGCCCGCCCGGCATGAGCAGCTTCGTCCTGCCCGGCCTGGGACGCTCCCTGCGCCGCGAACTCGACAGGGCCGACCGGCTCGCGGTCCTCGGCGCGATGATCGCCGACCGCCCCTCGGGCCGCGTCCTGGGCCGCGACCGCACCCTCGTCCGCTACGACCTCGACCGCCGCGACGGCGACCGGCTGATGACGGCCGTACGGGCCATGGGACGGGTCCTCTTCGCCGCCGGAGCCGAGGAGGTCCTCACCGGCATCCCGCGTGCCCCGCGCGCCCGCACCCTCGCCGAGTTCGACGCGCTGCTCGCCGGGACCGGCCCCCGGGCCCTGCACCTGTCGGCCTTCCACCCTGCCGGCACGGCCGCGGCGGGCACCGACCCGCGGCGCGCGCCGGCCGATCCCGAAGGACGGCTGCGCGGCGTCCACGGCGTCCTCGTGGCGGACGCCTCCGTGCTGCCCGGCTGCCCGGAGGTGAACCCCCAACTGACCATCATGGCCGTCGCCCTCGCCGTCACCGAGAGCTACCTCGAGGGGGACTTGAGCACCCGGGCCAGGACGGAGGCGTGACTGCGGCCGGGGGACTTCGAGGCGGTCAGCAGGGTGATCGGGCCCCGGCGTGCCAACTCCCTCAGACCATCGAGCGGCTCGGCAGCCTCCGGGGCGGCCGGCTCCGCCTCGTAACGGTCGCCGAATTCCTCGGGGGAACCCTCGCCGGCGTGGTACCAGCGGCGCAGCTCGGCCGACGGAGTCAGGCCCTTGGGCCACTCGTCGACCCGCGCCGCCTCCTTGGACAGGCCGCGCGGCCACAGCCGGTCGACCAGGACGCGCACGCCGTCGTCCGGGTCGGGCGGTTCGTAGACACGACGCACGCGAACGCTCACGGCCGGGCTTCTTTCTGACGGCGTCGGGCACTGTCGAGCGCAATCCGGAGCGCCGGGTCGACTCGGAGGCATGTCCCTCGCCGACATCGTCTCCGCCTATGCGTAGAGGGCGCCCCCGCGTGCACCTCCTGACCGGTGGCCCCGCCCGGGGAGAGCGGCGGGCGATGCCGAAGGCGGGGCAGGCCGGCTTCACGAGGCGGCAGAAGGATGCGCGCCGGCCACTGCTGAATGCCATGAACCAGCTTGCCGCGGCCGTCAATCGACGAGACTGGGCGCTGGGTTGCGTCCTGGGAAGTGGTGTACGGACTCCCACCTGATCCGGGTGTTTGGCCCGGCGTCGGAGTGAGGGTCCGGATACAAGAACGGCCACCGGCTGATCTTCGAGATGTCGAAAGCTCGAAGGAGATCAGCACGATGACCGCACCCGACAGTCTGCCCCTGCACGCCCTCGCCGAGGAGAACCTCGCCTCGGCGAGTCCCGATCTGCTGCGTGTGATGATCAAGACGTTCGCCGACGCGCTCATGTCCGCCGAGGCCGACGCCCTCTGCAACGCCGAATACGGCCAGGTCAGCGACGAACGCCTCAACCACCGCAACGGCTACCGCCCGCGCGAGTGGGACACCCGGGCGGGCACCGTCGAACCGGCCATCCCCAAGCTCAGGTCCGGCAGTTACTTCCCGCACTGGCTGCTGGAGCGCCGTCGGCGGGCCGAGCAGGCCCTCATCCCGGTGGTCGCCACCGCCTACCTGCTGGGCGTAAGCACCCGCCGGGTTGAGAAGCTCGCCGAGTCCCTCGGCGTCACCCAACCGTCGAAATCCCAGGTCAGCGCGATGGCCAAGCACCTCGACGAGCAGGTCACCGCGTTCCGCAACCGACCCCTGGACGCCGGCCCCTACGCGTTCGTCTGAGTCGACGCTCTCACGCAGAAGGTCCGCGAGGGCGGCCGGATCGTCAACGTGCATGCGCTGACCGCGGTCGGCGTCAACGCCGACGGCCATCGCGAGATCCTCGGCCTGGACGTGGCCACCGCCGAGGACGGCGCCGGCTGGCCGGCCTTCCTGCGCTCGCTGATCGCCCGCGGCCTGTCCGGCGTCCAGCTGGTCATCTCCGACGCGCATATGGGCCTGGTCAACGCAATCGGCGCCACCCTGCCGGGTGCGAGCCGGCAGCGATGCCGCACCCACTACGCCCGCGCGCTGCTGAGCCAGGTCCCCAAGTCGGCCCAGCCGTGGGTGGCCACCCTGCTGCGGACCATCTTCGAACAGCCCGATGCCGACGCTGTCCAGGCCCAGATGCGGCATGTCCTTGATGCCCTGGAGGCCAAGTTCCCCGAAGCTGCAGCCCACTTGGAATCCGCTCAGGGCGACGTGCTGGCGTTCACCGCATTCCCGCGTGAGATCTGGCGGCAGATCTGGTCGAACAACCCGCAGGAGCGGCTGAACAAGGAGATCCGCCGCCGCACCGACGTGGTCGGCATCTTCCCCGACCACACCGCCCTGTGAACCGTTCCGGGTTCGGTAGAGATCTCAGATGTTGGGTGTGACCTGGGGTTTCGTGGTTGCGAGGTAGTGGTTGTTCTCGTATTCGACGGGTGGGACGTGGCCTATCTCACCGTGGAGTCGTCGGTGGTTGTACCAGTCGACGTACTCGGCGGTGGCGAGCTCGACGTCGGACAGCGTCTTCCATGGCCGTCGGGGCTTGATCAGTTCGGTCTTGTACAGGCCGATCGTGCTCTCCATCAGGGCGTTGTCGTAGGCGTCGCCGACCGATCCGATGGAGGCGGCGATGCCGGCGGCGTCCAGGTGGTCGGCGAGCCGGAAACTCGTGTATTGGGCGAGTTCAACCGGTCGTTGCAACACCGGGCTGCTGTAGTGAGCGTAGCTGCTCCTCGAAGACCTCGGCCGGGGTCTTCCAGCCGAGG